>NZ_KB890614.1 GCF_000373145.1 Thermus oshimai DSM 12092 | reverse complement strand
CTTGAGGGTGGTCTTGGCGGCCAAGTAGCCTTTGGCGAGGTCTTGGCCTTGCAAAAGGAGAAAGATGGCGAGGGTTAGGAGCTCGGCCAGGGTAGCCTTCTGGTGCTTTTGCTTTGGGGGGAGCTTGAAGTCCTGAGCTTGCAAGGCCTTGAGTTCGTCATCCACCCAAATGTAGGTAGCCACCAGAAGGGTTTCCGCGTCAAGATAGTAAAGGGGGTGCTCACGATCTTGCTGCATGGCACCCCCTCTTTTTTCACACCCCAGGGGTTGGGGTCAAGTAGCACACGAAGGTATTTCCTGAAAAAGGAGGGGGCCGAGGGGGCCGCCTTCCCCCCCATCGTGGCCTCGGGGGTGCGGGGGGCCCTGCCCCACGCGGGGGCCTCGGAAAAGGCCCTGGAGGGGGGGGAGCTGGTCACCCTAGACCTCGGGGCCCGGGTGGCGGGCTACGCCTCGGACATGACCCGCACCGTGGCCTTAGGACAGGTGGATGGCCCCCTGAAGGAGGCCTTCTTCGCCGTGTTGGAGGCCCTGGAAAGCGCCCTGGAGCTCATCAAACCCGGGGTGGAGGCCAAGGCGGTGGACGCCCGGGCCCGGGAGGTCCTGAAGGCGCGGGGGCTTGACCGGTACTTCGTCCACTCCCTGGGGCACGGGGTGGGCCTCGAGGTCCACGAGGCCCCCGCCCTCTCCCCCTATAGCGGCCAGGGCCCGGGGCCCCACCTGGGCCTGGTGCTGGAGCCGGGGATGGTGGTCACCGTGGAGCCGGGGGTGTACCTCCCCGGGGTGGGCGGGGTGCGGATCGAGGAGCTGGTCCTGGTGACGGAAGGGGGGATTGAGCTCCTCTCCACCCTGCCTCGAGGGTGGCAGGCGCTCTAGACCTCTGGAGGGCGGTTCGTTGAGCCATCTGTTGCTGTTCGTCACCCTGCTGGGGGCGTTTGGGCTGGGGTATCTCCAGGGGGGACCCGTTCTCGGGCTCTTTCTCGCGGGGCTGGGCCTCCTGCTGGGCAGGGGCCTGAGGCCGGCCCGGCCCTCCCAGGTGGAGGAGCCCCCAAGCCCAAAGGCCGATCCTGAGGAGGTGGAGGAAACCCCCGAAGGCCTTTCCTCCGAACAGCAGAGGGCCTTCCTCGCCGTTACCCAAACCCCCCACCCCGCCCACCTCATCACCGGCCCCGCAGGCACCGGCAAGACCACGCTCCTCTACGCCCTCCAAGAGTTCTACAAGGGGCGGGCCGTGACCCTAGCCCCCACGGGCACCGCCGCCCTGCAAGCCCGCGGGCAGACCGTCCACTCCTTCTTCCGCTTCCCAGCCCGGCTCCTCCGCTACCGCCATCCCGAAGACATCCGCCCTCCAGGGCCCCACTCCCCTCTGCGCAAGGCCATAGAGCAGATGGAGGTGCTCATCCTGGACGAGGTGGGGATGGTGCGGGTGGACCTCTTGGAGGCCATGGACTGGGCCCTTCGGAAAACGCGCAAGCGTCTGGAAGAGCCCTTCGGAGGGGTCAAGGTCCTCCTCCTGGGGGACACCCGCCAGCTGGAGCCCGTGGTGCCGGGGGGAGAGGAGGCCTTGTACATCGCCCGCACCTGGGGAGGACCCTTCTTTTTCCAAGCCCACGTGTGGGAGGAGGTGGCGCTGAGGGTGCACCGCCTGTGGGAAAGCCAGCGCCAACGGGAAGACCCCCTTTTTGCCGAGCTTCTAAAGCGGTTGCGCCAGGGCGACCCCCAGGCCCTGGAAACCCTCAACCGGGCCGCGGTGCGGCCGGACGGGGGGGAGGAGCCGGGAACCCTGATCCTCACCCCCAGGCGGAAGGAGGCGGACGCCCTGAACCTGAAGCGCCTCGAGGCCCTCCCAGGCAAGCCCCTGGAGTACCAGGCCCAGGTCAAGGGGGAGTTCGCGGAAACGGACTTCCCCACCGAGGCCGCCCTGACCCTAAAAAAGGGCGCCCAGGTCATCCTGCTTCGGAACGACCCCCTGGGGGAGTACTTCAACGGGGACCTGGGCTGGGTGGAGGACCTGGAGGCCGAAGCCCTGGCGGTCCGGCTTAAGCGCAACGGACGGCGGGTGGTGATCCGCCCCTTCGTTTGGGAAAAAATCGTCTACACCTACGACTCCGAGCGGGAGGAGATTAAGCCCCAGGTGGTGGGCACCTTCCGGCAGGTGCCCGTACGGCTCGCCTGGGCCCTCACGGTGCACAAGGCCCAGGGGCTCACCCTGGACAAGGTTCACTTGGAACTGGGTCGGGGCCTCTTTGCCCACGGCCAGCTCTACGTGGCCCTCACCCGGGTCCGCCGCCTCCAGGACCTCAGCCTAAGCCGCCCCATCGCCCCCACGGAACTCCTCTGGCGGCCGGAAGTGGAGGTGTTTGAAACGCGCATTCAGGAGGGAATATGGCAAAAAAGCCATGGTTGGCCCTCGTTGTAGGCCTTGTACTCCCGCTCGCCCTGGCCCAGACCTACACCGTCAAGGAGGGGGACACCCTCTACCGCATCGCCAAGGCCCACGGGCTCAGCGTGGCGGAACTCAAGCGCCTGAATGGGCTCTCGGGGGACCTCATCCGCCCCGGGCAGGTCCTCCGGGTGGGGCAAGAAAGGGGGAGGGAAAGGCCCCGTTTCCTGCAGGAAGGCCTTGCGGTGTGGTACGGCCCCGGCTTCCACGGCCGGAGGACGGCCAGCGGGGAGGTCTACGACATGCACGCCCTCACCGCCGCCCACCCCACCCTGCCCTTCGGCACCCGGGTGCGGGTCACCAACCTGAAAAACGGGCGGAGCGTGGTGGTGCGCATCAACGACCGGGGGCCCTTCGGGGGGCGGTACATCATAGACCTCTCCTACGCCGCCGCCCGGGCCATCGGGGCCCTTTCCGCCACGCGGGTGCGGGTGGAAACAGTAGACTAGCCCGGGCCATGGCGCGAACCGTAGCCTACGGGTTTCACCTCTCCATCGCCGGGAAAAGGGGCGTGGCGGGCGCGGTGGAGGAGGCCACGCACCTCGGCCTCACCGCCTTCCAGATCTTCGCCAAAAGCCCAAGGAGCTGGCGGACACGCCCCCTAAGCCCCAAAGAGGTGGAGGACTTCCGCGCCCTCAAGGAGATGGCCGGGGAGATCCCCGCGGTGATCCACGCCTCCTATCTGGTGAACCTGGGGGCGGAGGGGGAGCTTTGGGAAAAGAGCGTCCAGAGCCTGGCGGACGATCTGGAAAAGGCCCGGCTTCTCGGCGTGGAGTACGTGGTGGTCCACCCCGGTTCGGGGGCACCGGAGCGGGTGAAGGAGGGGGCCTTAAAGGCCCTAAAGCTCGCGGGGGTGCGGCAGAAGCCCACCCTCCTCCTGGAGAACACCGCCGGGGGCGGGGAGAAGGTGGGGGCGCGCTTTGAGGAGCTGGCCTGGCTCCTGGAGGACACCCCCCTGGGGGCCTGCCTGGACACCTGCCACGCCTTCGCCGCGGGGTACGACGTGCGGGAAGACCCAGGCGGGGTCCTTTCCGAGCTGGACCGCACCGTGGGGCTGGACAGGGTCTTTGTGGTCCACCTCAACGACTCCCAAGGAGACCTAGGAAGCCGCATAGACCACCACGCCCACCTCCTCCAGGGGCGGATCGGGGAGGGGCTTAAGGGGGTGCTCCTGGACCCGAGGCTGAAGGGCAAGGTCTTCATCCTGGAAACCCCGAGGAGCCCCGAGGAGGACGCCTGGAACCTAAAGGTCCTGAGGGGCTGGCTGGGGGACTAAAGAAAAAGGCCGAAAAACGCCTCCCGCACCGCCCGGAGCACCGCCCGGATGGGGGGCTGGAGCACGGTGAGGATGAGGAGGAAGGACACCCAGGCGTAGCGCTCCAGGCTCCACAGGAAAGGGTGCCAGGAAAGGGGGAGGAGGCTTTGCAGGATCTTGGACCCGTCCAGAGGGGGGATGGGGAGGAGGTTGAAAACCGCCAGCACCAGGTTGATGGAGCTGGCGAAGAAGGCGGCAAGGGCCAGAACCCCCACGGGGGAAACCCCTTCCCCGCGGAAGGCGAGGAGGACCTCCAGGGGGGAAAGCTGCCAAAGGAGGCGCACGGAAAGGGCGAAGAGGACTGCAAGGAGGAGGTTCACCACGATGCCCGCCACGGACACGGCGAAAAGCCCCAGGCGGTAGGGCCTCAAGAAGGCGGGGTTCACGGGCACGGGCTTGGCCCAACCGAAGCCCACCAGGAGGAGGAGCAGGGTTCCCAAGGGGTCCAGGTGCTTTAGGGGGTTCAGGGTGAGGCGGCCCAGGCGCCTCGCCGTGGGGTCCCCGAAGCGCCAAGCGGCGTAGGCGTGGGCCGCCTCGTGGAGGGCCAGGCTGAAGGCGAGGAGAAGGAAGGCCAGGAAGAAGGCCAAAGGGTCCTGCTGGAAAAGCCCGATCATAGCCCGAGGGCCCGGTAGAGGCTCGCCAGGAGCCCGGAAAGCCCCTGGACCACCGCCCCCGTCACCCCGGTGAAGGAGAGGACCAGGAAGATGACGATGAAGCCCAGGGGGCCATAGGAGGCCAGGCGCTCCAAAAAGCGGCGGGCCTCGAGGCCCCCCACGGCGTAGAGGGCCTTGGCCCCGTCCAAAGGGGGCACGGGGAAGAGGTAGATGGCCGCGTGGAGGAGCATGACCCGCTGGGCCAGAAGAAGGCCCTCCCCAAAGGGGTAGGGTAGGAAGCGGGCAAGGAGGCCATAGAGGAAGGCCGCGACAAAGAAGCCCAAAGGCCCCATGAGGGCCACCAAGGCCCCTTTGCGCCCCGGCAGGCGGCTTGGCACCTCCTTGGGCCAGCCGAAGCCGAGGAGGAGGAGGAAGACCAGGCCCAAAGGCTCCAGGTGGGCCCTAAGGTCCAGGCTCAAGAAGCCGTAGCGCCGGGGCGCGGTCTCCCCGTAGCGGTCCGCAAGCCAGGCCTGGAAGAGGTTGTGGAGAAGGAGCCCAAAGACGGCGAGGGCGAAGACCACCAGGAAGACCGGGGGGTCAGTGAGGAGGGGAAAGAGTCCCATCGCCCACCAGTTTACGGGCTAGGGCCAGCTCCTCCTCAAAGGTGCGGACCTCCCCCCTCTCCCTGGCCTCCGCCACCCGCTTAAGGATCTCCCCCACCTTAGGCCCCGGGGGAAGCCCCAGGGCCAGGAGGTCCCGGCCCCTTAGGACCCGGCGCTTTTCCCGAAGCCAGGCCTCCTTCTCCGGGAAAAGGGCGAGGAAGGCGGAGCGGAGGGGCTCTTGGAGGAGGACCTCCCGCTCCTCCTCCCGCCACTCCCCCTTTAGGAGGAGGGCCAGGGCCTCCCTAATCCGCTTGGGCACGCGTAAGGCCTCGGCCCTCGCCAGGGGGTCTTCCTGGTGGGCGAGGAGCACAAGGAGCCGGGCCTCCATGGGGGCCTCGAGGGGCAGGCGGCGGAAAGCCTCCTCTGGGGGAAGCGTTAGGCCGTAGAGGGCCTTTAGGGCGGAAAGCTCGGAAAGAAGCTTCAGGGCCGGGTAAAAGGTCTCCTCCTCCAGGGTGAGGAAGAGCTCGTCCCGGAGGCGGCTTTGGCTGGCCTGAGCCAGGACCTCGGGGAGGAGGGCCGGGGGAAGGTGGCGAAGGGCCTCCTCGGCGAAGCGGAAGCCCAGCCTTGCGGCAAGCCGCGCCCCCCGCACGATGCGGCTTGGGTCCTCCACGAAGGAAAGGGGGTGGAGGGGCCTTAAGAGGCGGTCCTTTAGGTCCTTAAGCCCCCCGTAGGGGTCCAGAAGCTCCAGGGTGTCCAGGGCCAGGGCCATGGCGTTCACCGTGTAGTCCCGCCGCTCCAGGTCCTTGGCGATGGGGGCGGGGCGCACCTGGGGCAGGGCCCCGGGGTAGGGGTAGACCTCCTCCCGGCTTTCCGCCAGGTCCACGGTAAGGCCAAAGGGAAGCCGCACCCGGGCCGTGCCGAAGGCGTAGTGGTGGCCGAAGCTTCCCCCAAACCGCCCTGCGAGGAAGCGGGCCACCTCCAGGGCCCTCACCCCGGGCTCCAGGACCAGGTCCAGGTCCGGCCCAAAGCGGCCCAGAAGGGCGTCCCGCACCGCCCCCCCCACCAGGTACACCCCCTTGGGAAAGGCCTCCTTGAGGGCGGAAAGGACCCTCCGGGCCCCTTCGGGGAGAGCCTCCCAGATCCTCTGCCCCAGAGGCTTCTCCTCCTCCCGGGCCTTGCGGTAAAGGTCGGTGCGGGTGAAGATGCCCAGGAGCCGCCACCCCTCCCCCACCCGCTCCCCCACCAGGACCCGCCCGCCCCCCTCCTTGAGGTGGGGCTCCACCTGGGAGAGGGGGAGGGTAGGGGGAAGGACCAGGGCCCGGGCCAGGAAGCCCTCCACGGGGTGGTCCTCGAGGCCCAGGCGCACCGCCTTCCTTAGGTCGCGCCTGCGGGCCAGGCCCAGCACCCTAACCCCCCCTCCGGGCAAAGGCTCCACCACGGGCATGGCCCCATAGCCCCGCTCCTCCAGCGCCTTTAGGGCCTCGCGCACCGTGGTGGGGCCCAGGGTCTCCACGGGCGCGGTCATGCGCTCGGCCAGGGTGGGCTCGGGGGCCAGGTGGGCGGGGAGGCTTTCCAAAAGACCCTGGACCGCCTTTTTGACCCCTTTTCGCACCCGGGCGAAGGCCGCCCGGGGATGCCCCCCGCCCCCTAAGGGGGCCAGCCAGCGGGCCACGTCCAGCCTTTCCTTGCTCCGGGCGATGAGGAGGGTCTCCCGCCCGAGCTTTAGGACCAAAAGCACCCCCTCCGCCTCGTAGAGGTCCAGGAGGAGGTGGGCCAAAGGGGCCAGGGCCGGCACATACCCCTCCTCCCGCGCCCGGGCCAAAAGAAGGCGGAAGCCCGCCCGCTCCACCACCTGGGCGCTCCGCAGGAGCTTCTGGAAGACCTCCCGGGCCTCCTCCCCCACCCCGGGCCGCACCCAGTCCCGCACCCTAAAGGGCTCGGCCCCCCGTTCCAGGAGGAAGAGGGCGGCCTCGAGGTCCTCCTTGGTGGTGCTGGGGAAGCTGAAGCCCCCCGTGTCCTCCCAAAGGCCCGCGTAGGCCAGGGTGGCCTCCAAAGGGGTGAGGGCAAGGCCCCGCTCCCGGAGGAGGGGTACGAGAAGGCTCACCGTGGCCCCCACGGGGGCCACCTTCCCCCCCACCGCGGGCACGTCCCCGGGGCTTGGGGGGTGGTGGTCAAAGACGTAAAAGGGCACCCGCCCCACCAGGGCCTTCAGGGGCCCGATGCGCTCGGGGCGGGCGTTGTCCACCAGGACCACCTCCCGCACCTCCTCCAGGGGGATCTCGGCGGCGGGCACCAGGTCCAGGCGGTCTTCCAGAAGGGGGAAGAGGGCCTTCAGGGGCCCCTCGAGGCCCCCCACCAGGGCCAGCACCCCGGGGAAAAGCCGCCCCGCCAGCACCATGGAGCCCAGAGCGTCCAGGTCCAGGTTCTCGTGGGCCGCGATGACCCGCACGAGGACCAGTCTACTTGACCCCAAAAGGCCCTTTGGCTAGACTCGTAGATGGCACTTGGAGAGGTGCCCGAGTGGCTGAAGGGACACGACTGGAAATCGTGTAGGCGGGCTTAAACCTGCCTCGCGGGTTCGAATCCCGCCCTCTCCGCCAAAGCCCCCCGGCCCAAGGCCGGGGATGCGCTTTTGGGCTAGACTCGGGGCATGCAGGGTCCCCGGAAAGGAGGAACGGGGGCGTGAGGGCCCTACGCTTGGGTTTGGTGGCCTACCCCGGCCTTGGGGGAAGCGGGATCGTGGCCACGGAGCTTGCGGAAAGGCTGGCCCGGATGGGGCACGAGGTCTACCTCTTCGCCACCGAGAGGCCCTTCCGCCTATCCAAGGGAAGCCCCGTGCGCTTCCTGCCGGTGGACCTCCCCTTCTACCCCGTCTTCCCCGGGCCTCTTTACACCCTCTCCCTGGCGGGGGTGCTGGAGCGGGAGGCCAAGCGGCTGGGGCTGGCGCTGGTGCACACCCACTACGCCATCCCCCACGCGGCCGCGGCCTTTCTGGCCTTCGGGGAGGGCTTCCCCCTGGTCCACACCCTCCACGGCACGGACGTCTCCGTCCTGGGGATGGACCCCGCCTTCCACGGCCCCACCCAAAGGGCCCTACAGGCCGCCCGGGCCACCACCGCGGTGAGCCAGGCCCTGGCCCGGGAGGCAGAAAAGGCCTTCGGGGTGCGGCCGGTGGTGATCTATAACGCCGTGGACCCGGAGCGGTTTTACCCCCGCCCGGAGCGCAGGCGGCTTTACGCCGAGGAGGACGAGCGGCTTCTCGTCCACGCCTCCAACTTCCGCCCCATCAAGCGGGTGCCGGACATCGTGCGGGCCTTCGCCAAGATCCGCAAGAAAGCCAAGGCCCGCCTCCTCCTCCTGGGCAAGGGCCCCGAGGAGGCGGAGGCCCGGCGGGTGGCCCGGGAGCTCGGGGTGGAGGCCGCGGTCACCTTCCACCCCCCCACCCCCCACCCCGAGGAGGTCATCGGGGCCGCGGACCTCTTCCTTTTGGCCTCCGAGGAGGAGTCCTTCGGCCAGGCGGCCTTGGAGGCCCTGGCCTCGGGGGTGCCGGTGGTGGCCACCGCGGTGGGGGGGGTGCCGGAGCTGGTCACGGCGGAGGTGGGGCGGCTGGTAGAGCTCGGGGACCTCGAGGCCATGGCCGAGGCCGCCCTGGAGCTCCTCGCCCACCCCCGCCTCCCCGAGATCCGCGCCCGGGCCAGGGCCTACGCCCTGGAGCGCTTCCACCCCGAGACCATCACCCGGGCCTACCTGGAGGTCTACGAAAGGAGCCTGGGCTAAGCGTGGGCCACCAGCTCCTTCTTCTTCCGGGCCGGGCGCTTGGCCTGGGCCTTGGCCCGCTCCTCCAGGGCCTTCAGGCCCCCCACCAGGGCCAGATCCAGGACCTCGTCCAAGTGTTCTACAAAGTGGAAGGCCATGTTCTGGCGGAGGGGCTTGGGGATGTCCGAGAGGTCCCCCTCGTTCTGCCTGGGCAGGATGACCTCGCGGATCCCCGCGCGCCTCGCCCCCAGGACCTTTTCCTTCACCCCCCCGATGGGGAGGACCCGCCCGGTGAGGGTGATCTCCCCGGTCATGGCCACGTCGTGCCGCACGGGCACCTCGGTGAGGGCGGAGACCAGGGCGCTCACGATGGCCACCCCCGCGGAGGGGCCCTCCTTGGGGATGGCCCCCGCGGGCACGTGGATGTGGATGTCGCTCTTCTCAAAGCGCTCCAGGGGGATGCCGAAGCGCTGGGCGTTCTTCTTGGCGTAGGAAAGCGCGGCCCGGGCGGACTCCTTCATCACGTCCCCCAGTTGCCCCGTGAGGATGAGGTTCCCCTTGCCGGGCATGACGGAGACCTCCACGAACATGATGTCCCCGCCCACGGGGGTGTAGTACATGCCCGTGGCCACGCCCACCTGGGGGCTCTTGGCCTCGGTCTCGGGGAGGAAGCGGGGCGGGCCCAGGTAGCGCTCCAGGTCCCTCTCCGTGATGCGCACCCGCCTCTTGCCCTCCTCCAGGATCTGCCGGGCGGCCTTGCGTAAGAGGGCCCCGATCTCCCGCTCCAGCTGCCGCACCCCGGCCTCGCGGGTGTAGTGGGTGATGAGGCGCATAAGGGCGGCCTCGGTGAGGACCACCTGGCCCTCGGAGAGGCCATTCTCCTTAAGCTGACGGGGCAGGAGGTAGCGCTTGGCGATCTCCAGCTTCTCCTGCTCAATGTAGCTGGTGAACTCAATGACCTCCATCCGGTCCAAAAGGGGCGCGGGGATGGTGCCCAGGTAGTTGGCGGTGCAGATGAACATGACCTCGGAGAGGTCAAAGGGCACGCCCAGGTAGTGGTCCACGAACTCCTTGTTCTGGGCGGGGTCCAAGACCTCCAAGAGGGCCGCCGCCGGGTCCCCCTGGTAGGAGATGCCCAGCTTGTCCACCTCGTCCAGGAGGAAGACCGGGTTCTTGGTCCCCGCCTGGCGCAGGCCCTGGATGATGCGGCCGGGCATAGCCCCGATGTAGGTGCGCCGGTGGCCCCTTATATCCGACTCGTCCCGCACGCCCCCTAAGGAGATGCGCACGTACCTCCGCCCCAGGGCCTCGGCGATGCTCTTGGCGATGGAGGTCTTCCCCACCCCCGGGGGCCCCACGAAGAGGAGGATGGGCCCCTTGTTCACCTCCTCCTCGGGGATCTCCCCCCGCTTGGCCTTCTCCATCTTGAGCTTGCGCACCGCCAGGTACTCCAGAACCCGGTCCTTGACCTTCTCCAGGCCGTAGTGGTCCCGCTCCAGGATCTCCTTGGCCCGACCGAGGTCCAGGTTGTCCTCCGTGCGGACGTTCCAGGGGAGGTGGACGATCCAGTCCAGGTAGGTGCGGATGACGCTGGCCTCCGCGGAGTCGGGGTGCATGCGGGCGAAGCGGTTGAGCTCCCGCTCCACCTCCTGGCGGACCACGGGGGGCAGGTCCAGGGCCTCCACCTTCTTCCTGAACTCCTCCACCTCCGCCTCGCCCTCCTCCCCGTGGAGCTCCCGCTGGATGGCCTTCATCTGCTCCCTGAGGAAGTACTCCCGCTGGTTGCGGTCAATCTCCTCCTTGACCTGCTGCTGGATGCGACGCTGGGTTTCGATGAGGGCCAGCTCCGCCTCGAGGAGGACCAGGACCCGCTTGAGGCGCTCCCCCACGTCCGCGGTTTCCAGGACCCTCTGCTTGTCCTCCAGGCGGAAGTCCATGTGGAAGGCGATGTAGTCCGCCAGCTGGGAGGGGTCCTCCAGGTTCAGGATGAACTGGGCCACCTCGGGGGTGAGGTACTTCCCCTCCTTGAGGAGGGCCTGGAACTTCTCCTTCACCTCCCGGATGAGGGCCTGGACCAGGAGGGGGTCGGCGGGGGCGTCGGGGAGGACCTCCCCTTGGGCCTCGAGGTGGTCCCCCCGGTCCAGCCACTCCTTCACCCGCACCCGGGCAAAGGCCTGCACCAGGACCTGGACGGAGCCGTCCGGGTTCTTGCGCATCTTGAGGATGTTGCAGGCGGTGCCCACCTCGTAGAGGTCCGAGGGCTTGGGCACCTCCACCTCCTTGTCCTTCTGGCTCACGATGAGGAGCACCCGCTCCCGGGCCAGGGCCTCGTCAATGGCCCGGATGGAGATGGGCCGCCCCGCGTCAATGGGCATGACCATGGTGGGGTAGATGACCGACCCCCTCACCGGGCATACGGGCAGGGTTTCAGGCAGCATGGTTGGCCTCCTTTCGTCTTGGGCTCTGGGTTCCTTTTCGTCCATAGCCTAAGCCTACCTATGTCAAGTTTACTGCGAAAGGGCTTTTAGTGCAAAGCCCCCGGGCCTCGGGGCGTATGCTGGAAGAGGCATGCGCCGGCTTCTCGTCCTCGGCCTCCTTCTTTTGGGCCTGGCCCTGGCCCAGAAAAGCGGGGGCGGGGTGGGGGGAAGGCCCTATGCCCCAAGCCCGCCCCCCATGGCCCCCGGGCCGGCCCCAGCCTACCCCATGCCCGCCCCCTCCCTCCCCTACCCGGGGCCGGTGGTGGTCTACCCCAGGGGGGGCGGGGGGAGCCTGGGGGTCCTGCCGGTCCTGGTGTTCTTGGGCCTGGTGCTGGTGGGAGCCTGGATGGTCCAGGGCCTGAAACGGGCGGAAGGAGGCCCGGGGACGAGCGTGGCCCAGCTCAGGCTGGCCCTCCTGGTGCGCCCCGAGGTGCAGCGGGCCTTGAGGACCCTGGCGGAGGCCGCGGACACCACCACGGCCAAAGGCCTGGCCGACCTCCTGGACGAGGCCGCGCTCCTCCTCCTCCGGGAGGAGCCCGCCTGGCGCTTCGCGGAGTACCGGCAGGCGGAAGGGGGCGAGGAGGAGGTCCTGGGGCTCTTTGACGCCTGGATGCTGGAGGACCGGAGCGCCTACCGGGAGACCTTCCGCCACTTTGAGGGGAAGAAGGCCCTGGACCCCGCCTACACCCCGAAGGTGGAGCCCGGGGGGCGGTACCTGGTGGCAAGCCTCCTCCTGGCGGAAAGGAGGCTCCTTCCCCAAAGGCCCAAGGCCCCCCTGGACCGGCCCACGGTGCGGGCCCTTCTCCTGGCCTTCGCCGCCTCCACCCCCTTCACCCTCCTGGCCGCCCACCTGGCCTGGACCCCGGAAAAGGAGGGGGAGGGGCTTACGGAGGAGGAGCTTCTCCTTCTCTTCCCGGGCCTGGAGAAGGTTTAGAGTGGTGTCCGTGGTGCGGATTCGCGGGCGACATGTGGAGTTCCTTCCCCCTGAGGGTGGTCGGGCCCTCATCGGGGACTTCACGGACTGGGAACGAAACCCCATCCCCTTAGAAGGCCCCCTCACCCTGGAGTTCCCCGAGGGGGCCTACGTGGAGTACGCCTTCCTGGACGAAAGGGGCCACCCTTTCCCCGACCCGGACAACCCCGAACGGGCGGACAACCCCTGGTGGAGCTACCCCCGGGCCTTCCGCCTCCCCGGCTTCCGCTACGAGGCCCCGCCCGAACCGGCGAAGGAGCCCATGGTGGCCCGGCACCGCCGGGGGGAGCGGCGCTTCTACGTGGCTGAAACCGGGCCCCACCCTAAGGCCACGGTGGTGGCCCAGGACGGGGTGGCCTTCTACCGCACCGCGGGCCTCCACAAGGTGGCCCAGGCCCTCTATGAGCGCGGGGAGATCCCCCCGGTGCGCCTGGTCTTCGTGGAGCCTAAGGACCGCCGCCAGGAGTACTGGTTCAACGCGGCCTACGAGGAGGAGTTCCACCGGGTTCTGGAAGCGGTGGAAGGGACCTATGGGGCCTTGGGCGAAGTGGTGCTGGTGGGGGCCTCCTTAGGGGGGCTTTTCTCCTTGTGGCAGGCCCTCCGCCATAGGGAGCGCTTCCCCAAGGTCCTGGCCCTTTCCCCCGCCCTCAAGGCCCACCCCCAAGGGGGGGACACCTACGCCGACCCCGAGTGGCTCACGGAGCGCTACGCGGAGGCCCAGCACCTGCCCCGGATTTACCTGGAGGTGGGGCTTCTGGAGTGGCTCCTCGGCCCGAGCCGCCGCTTCGCCGCCCTGCTTGCGGACCGAAAGGCCCCCCACGCCTACCGGGAAAGGCCCTCGGGGCACAACTGGGTCACCTGGAAGCAGGCCCTGGCCCCTGGGCTCCGCTACCTTCTGGGGGAGGCATGAGCGGGGAAGGCCTTCTCGTCCTCCTCACGGTGGCCGCCCTCGAGGCCCTTCTCTCGGGGGACAACGCCATGGTGCTGGCGGTGATGGTGAAGCCCCTCCCCCCCGCCCTCCGGGCCCGGGCCCTTTTCTACGGCCTTCTTGGGGCCTACCTCCTGAGGGGGCTTGCCCTCCTCTTCGCGGTCTTCCTCATCCGGGTCTGGTGGATCCAGGTCCTGGGGGGGCTTTACCTGGTCTACCTCATGGTCCAGCACCTAAGGCAAGAGGGGGAGGAAAAGGCCCCACCCCAGCTAGGGGCGGCGGAGTTCTGGCGCATCGTCCTCCTCATGAACCTGGTGGACCTGGCCTTCGCCGTGGACTCCATCCTGGCGGTGGTGGCCTTCTCCCGGGACCTCCTCCTGGTTTTCTTGGGGGTGGCCTTGGGCATCCTCTTCGTGCGCCTGGCCGCGGGGTGGATGGTGGCCCTCATGGAGCGCCACCCCCGGCTGGAGAAGGTGGCCTACCTCCTGGTGGGCTGGGCGGGGGTGAAGCTCCTTTTGGAAGGGGTGGGCTCCTACGCCGAGCTGGCCCACCTGGGCTTCGTCCCTCACATGCCCAAGGCCTTTTTCTTTGCCGTCACCCTGGCCATCCTGGGGGTGGGGGTGGCCTACGCCCTGAGGGAGGATGCCTAGGGACTGGGAAGCCTTTTGGCGGGAATGGGAGGAAACGCGCCCCCCCGCCTTCGTGGTGCGGGCCTACGGGCCCTTCGTCCCGGAAGGCCCCGTGCTGGACCTGGCGGGGGGCCTGGGGCGGAACGCAAAGCCCTTCCTGGAGAGGGGGCAGCCCGTGGTCCTGGTGGAGCGGAGCCGGGCGGCCCTGGAGAAACTTCAGGGGACCCCGGGGCTTAGCCTGTTGGAGCTGGACCTCGAGGCCATGGACGCGCCCCTCCACCTCCCAAAGGGGCCCTTCTCGGGCATCCTCCTCTGCTACTTCGTCCACCGCCCCCTCCTCCGGGCCCTCGGGGCCTTCCTAAAGCCCGGGGGGCTCCTTTTGGTGGAGGGCTTCACGGAAAAGGAGGCGAGGAGGCGCGGCCGGGAAAGCCCTTACTACTGGGGCACGTGGGAACTCCTCACCCCTCCCCCTGGCCTCCGCCTTCGGGCCTACGGGGAGGGGTGGATGGAGGGGTATCGGGCCTTCGCCGTCTACGAGCTTGCGCCTCGGCGGAGGCCCCTTAGGCCTTGAGGCGCGCGGCCAAAAGCTCGGCCACGTCCAGAACCTCAGGGGGCGCCTCGTCCTGGGCCACCTCCACGTTCATCATGGCCATGCAGAAGGGGCAGCCCGTGGCGATGGTCTTAGCCCCCGTGGCCTTGAGCTCCCGGTAGCGGTTCTCCGAAACCCGCATGGCCCCGGGCTCCTCCTCCTTCCAGAACTGGGCCCCGCCCGCCCCGCAGCAGAAGCTCTTCTCCCGGGCCCTGGGGGGCTCCTCGAGGCGGAAGCCCACCCCCTTCAGCACCTCCCGGGGGGCCTCGTAGACCCCGTTGTGGCGGCCCAGGTAGCAGGGGTCGTGGAAGACCACGGTCCCCTCCGCCCCCTCCACCTTCAGGCGGCCTTCCCTCAGGAGCTCGGCCAAAAACTCCGTGTGGTGGACCACCCGGTAGGCCCCGCCGAAGTCCTTGTACTCGTTCTTCAGGGTGTGGAGGCAGTGGGGGCAGGTGGTGACAATGGTCTTGGGGGCCACGGCGTTCAGGGTTTCCACGTTCTCCGTGGCCAGCTGGAAGAAGAGGTACTCGTTCCCCGCCCGCCGGGCCGCATCCCCGGTGCACTTCTCCTTCCGGCCCAACACCGCCCAGTCCACCCCGCTGGCGTTTAGGAGCTGGACCATGCTCCGGGCGATCTTCTGGGCGCGGGGGTCGTAGCTTGGGGCGCAGCCCACCCAGTAGAGGACCTCGGGGTGGGGCTTCTCCTCCACCGTGGGGACCTTTAGGCCTTCCGCCCAGTCCAGGCGCTTGTCCTGGCCGATGCCCCAGGGGTTGCCGGAGCGCTCCATGCCCCGGAAGGCGTTGTTGAGCTCCGCGGGGAACTCCCCTTCCATGAGCACCTTGGCCCGGCGCACGTCCAGGATGTGCAGCATGGGCTCGTTGCCCACGGGGCAGACCTCCACGCAGGCCATGCAGGTGGTGCAGGCCCAGAGGGCCTCCTCGTTCAGGGCAAAGTCCATGAGGGGCCTCGGGCTTTCCTTGCCCTCGGCGAAGTCCTTAAGGATCTCGTTCAGCTCGTAGCGTTCGGAGATGACGATGGCCGCCGGGGAGAGGGCCTTGCCCGTGGTGTAGGCGGGGCAGGCCTCCTGGCAGCGGTTGCACATGATGCAGGCGTAGGCGTCCAGAAGCCGCTTCCAGGAAAGGTCCTCCAGCTTCTCCGCCCCAAACTTGGCCTCCTCCTTCTCAAAGTCCAGGGGCTTGAGCGCCCCCGGGACCTCCTGCCGGAAGGTGAGGTTGACGGGCCCCATGAAGAGGTGGATGTGCTTGGAGCGGGGGAAGTAAGGGAGAAAGAGGAGGATGGACCCCAACGCGCCCCACCAGAAGAAGTGCTCCCCCAAGGCCAAGGCCCCCGGGGAAAGCCCAGCAAGGGCCCCCGCCAGGAGGCTCGCCACCGGCTGGAAGGGGTCGGGCTCCGTCTGGGCGAGGTGGAAGGCCTTGGAGAGGAGGCGGCTGCCCACGTGGAAGGCGATGAAGGCCCCCACGATGGCCGAGTCCCGGGGGATGCCCTGCCGGACCCGCTCGTGCAGGGGGGTCTTGGGGTTCCAGGTGAAGTCCCTGGGGGCCACCACGTAGCGGCGGAGCATGAGGCCCAGGATGCCCACCAGGATGGCGGCGGTGAGGAGGTCGGCGAGGAGGTTAAAGGAGTTCCAAAGGCCTCCCCGAGCGTGGAGGAGGAAGAAGCCCTCTAGAAGGTCCACCAGGTTCACCAGGAGGTAGTAGACGAAGCCGTAGAAGACGAAGGCGTGGAGGAGGGAGACCAGGGGGCGCCGCTTGAACACCGTCTTTTGGGTGAGGGTGAGCCAAAGGGCGCGCCCGATGCGCTCCGGCAGGCGGTCAAAGCGGTCTTCCGGCACGCCCCGGCGGACGGCCCGGTACACCCGGGCGAAGCCCTGGTAGGCGTAGTAGAGGCTGAAGGCCGCCAGGAGGATAAAAAGGAGTTTCTCTGGCAGGGTCAGCATGGGTCTGACCTCCTTATACTGAGTAAAAGTTTACTCCATCCCGCCTCAAAGGCAAGGGTAAAATACCCCTTCGTGGAAACCGTAGCCCTCCTCATGCTCCTCCTCTTCGGCCTTTTGAACCTCTGGGTCTTCCGCCGCTTTCAAAAGCCCCTCCTCCCCCTCCTCCTGGCCCTCTTCCTGAGCCTCTTCGTCTTCTTCCTCTCCCCCGTCCTGGGGCTTCTCCTCTTCCTCCTGGGGCAGACCCTGGCCTTTTACGCCGCGGGGAAGAGGTAGAAGCTCAAGAGGGCGACGAAGGCCCCGAGAAGGGCCCCCACCAGGACCTCGAGGTAGGTGTGGCCCAAAAGCTCCTTCAAAGGCCCGGGGGCAGGGCCCTTCCTTAAGACCTCCTGGAGCTCCTGGACCAGCTGGTTGAGGAGCTGGGCGTGGAGGCCCGCGGCGCGGCGGATCCCGGTGGCGTCGTACATGACGATGAGGGCCAACACCGCGGCCACCGCGAAGAGGGTGCTCCCAAACCCCTCTTTAAGCCCCACCCCCACCGCCAGGGCGCTCACCGTGGCGGAGTGGCTGGAGGGCATCCCCCCCGTTTCCAGGAAGCGCCCCCACTGGAAGCGGCCCTCGAGGCGGTAGTAAAGGAAAAGCTTCAGGGTCTGGGCCACCAGGTTGGCGGCCATGGCGGTCCAGAACACCTGGTTAAGCAGGAACTCCATGGCGCCTTAAGAGGGCGGCCTTCCAGGTGTTGTACATGAGCATGGCCACGGTCATGGGGCCCACGCCCCCGGGCACCGGGGTGAGGGCGGAGGCCACCTCGGCCACCTCGGGGTGCACGTCCCCAAGAAGCCTATCCCCCACCCGGTTCACCCCCACGTCCACCACGATGGCCCCGGGGCGGACCCACTCCTTTTGCACCAGGTGGGGGCGGCCCACGGCCACCACCAAAATCTCCGCCCTCCGGGCCACCTCCGGCAGGTTTTGGGTCCGGGAGTGGGCCAGGGTGACGGTGGCGTCCTCCCGAAGGAGAAGGGCCGCAAGAGGCTTCCCCACGATGTTGGAACGGCCCACGATCACCGCCTCCTTCCCCTTTAGCTCCACCCCGTAGTGCTTGAGGAGGCGGACCACCCCCAAGGGGGTGCAGGGGAAAAGCCCCTCCCCCCCGCTCCAAAGCCGCCCCACGTTCAAGGGGTGGAAGCCGTCCACGTCCTTCAGGGGGTCTATGGCCTCCAAGACCCGCTCCGTGCGGATGTGGCGGGGCAGGGGAAGCTGGACCAGGATGCCGTCCACCCCGGGGTCGGCGTTGAGCTCCTGGATGCGCCGGAGGAGGGCCTCCTCGGGAAGGTCCTCGGGGTAGACCTCCACCTGGCTCCGGTAGCCCAGGGCCCGGGCCCTTTTGTCCTTAAGCCGCACGTAGGACACCGAGGCCGGGTCCTCCCCGAGGCGGATGACCCTCAAGGAGGGGACGAAAGGGTGTTCTTTAAGGCGCGCCCGAAGCTCCTCGTACACCGCCTCGGCCACCTCGTGCCCGGAAAGAAGACGGGCCGCCATCCTACGCCTCCTTGGGCGCCGCCTTCAGGGCGCCCTCCTGGATCCGACGGTACACCTTGCCCAACACGCCGTTCACGAAGGCCCCCGAGTGCTCCCCCCCGTAGCGCTTGGCGATCTTCACCGCCACCTCAATGAGGGGGGCGAAGGGGGTGGGCTCAAAGAGCATCTCGTAGACCGCCAGGCGAAGCACGGTGAGGTCGGTCTTGGACATCTGGGCGAAGTCCCAGCCCTCCACCGTCTCCTTCAGAACGCGGTCCACCTCCTCCTGGTGGGCCTTAAAGCCCTCCAGGAGCCTCCGGGCGAAGGCCACCCCTTCCTCGTCCAGGGGGTCCCCGTAGGGGTCCTCCTCCCCCCCCATGGCGGAAAGGGCGTGCTGAAGGGCCTCTTCCAGGTCCACCCCGCCCTGGGTGTGGGCGAAGAGGGCCCGCATGGCCAGTTCCCTAGCCCTGCGCCGCATGGGCCTCCTTGGGGTACTCCACCTGGGCCACGGTGAGGTTCACCGCCTTCACCTTCTCCCCGGTGGCCAAGTAAAGGGCCTCGGCCACCTCCTTCTGGACCTTCGGGGCCAGCTCCGGTATGGGCAGGCCGTAGTCCACGGAGAGGACGAGGTCCACGCTTAGGCCCTCCGGGGTCCTTTCCACCCGCACGGGCCGGGCCCGCTTGAAGACCTCCCCCAGGGGGCGGGGGATGGTCTCCAGGGGGCGCACGCCCTGGAGCTCCATGAGGGCGTGGAGGACCAGGGCTTCCAGGGCCTGGTCGGTGATCTCGTAGTCCACCATCACACGCCCAGTCTACAGCTCCATGCGCCGGGCCACGAAGTTGGTGTAGACCGCCCCCCGGCGGAAGAAGGCGTTTTGGAGGACCTTCTGGTGGAAGGGGATGGTGGTCTTCAGGCCGGGGCCTTCAATGATGGTCTCCGAAAGGGCGCGCTCCATGCGCCGGATGGCCTCCTCCCGCGTGGGGGCCCAGGCGATGATCTTGGCGATGAGGCTGTCGTAGTGAGGGGGGATCTGGTAGCCCGCGTAGAGGTGGCTGTCCACCCGGATGCCGGGGCCCCCGGGGAAGAGGAGGGTTTCCACCTTGCCGATGGAGGGCCTGAAGCCCTTCTCGGGGTCTTCGGCGTTCACCCGCACCTCGATGGCGTGCCCCCGCACCTCGATGTCCTCCTGCCTGAGCCAGAGCTTCTCCCCCATGGCGATGCGGAACTGGGCCTGGACCAGGTCAATCCCGGTGACCATCTCCGTCACCGGGTGCTCCACCTGGATGCGGGTGTTCATCTCTATGAAGTAGAAGTTCCCCTCCTTGTCCACCAAAAACTCCAAGGTGCCCGCAGACACGTACCCCACGTGCTCCGCCAGGCGCCTCGCGGCCTCGGCGATGGCCTTGCGGGTTTCAAAGGGGAGGACGCTGGGGGCCTCCTCAATGAGCTTCTGGTGGCGGCGCTGGATGGAGCAGTCCCGCTCCCAGAGGTGGACCACCCGCTCCCCGTCCCCCAGGACCTGGATCTCGATGTGCTTGGGCTCCTCTATGTACTTCTCCAGGTAGACCGCGGGGTTGCCGAAGGCCGCCCGGGCCTCCTCCTGGGCCTGCTGGACCGCCCGCTCCAGCTCCTCCTCCGTGTGCACCACCCGCATCCCCCGGCCCCCACCCCCGGCGGAGGCCTTGAGGATCACGGGGTAGCCGATCTCCCACGCGGCGCGCTTGGCCTCCTCTATGCTTTCCAGCTCGTCCGTGCCCGGCACCGTGGGCACCCCCGCCTCCCGGGCCACCTTCCTGGCGGTGGCCTTGTCCCCTAAGGCCTTCATGTTCTCCGGGGTGGGGCCGATGAAGGTGAGGCCGTGCTCCCGGCACATCTCCGCAAAGAGGGCGTTTTCCGCCAGGAACCCGTAGCCCGGATGGATGGCGTCCGCCCCCGTCACGATGGCCGCGGAGAGGATGTTGGGGATGTTGAGGTAGCTCTGGCCCGAAGGGGGCGGCCCAATGCAGATGGCCTCGTCCGCCAGGAGGACGGGAAGGCTCTTCTCGTCCGCGGTGGAGTGGGCCACCACCGTCTTGAGCCCGAGCTCCTTGGCCGCCCGGATGATCCTTAAGGCGATCTCCCCCCGGTTGGCGATGAGGACCTTTCTCATACCGGCTGGATGAGGAAGAGGGGCTGCCCGTACTCCACGGGCTCCCCGTTTTGCACCAGGATCTTCTTGACGATCCCCGAGACCTCGGACTCAATCTCGTTCATGAGCTTCATGGCCTCGATGATGCAGAGGACCTGGCCCTTCTCCACCCGGTCCCCCTCCTTCACGTAAGGGGGGGCGTCCGGGGCGGGGGCACGGTAGAAGGTGCCCACGATGGGGGCCCGCACCTCCACGCACCCCGCGCACTCCTCCTCCTTGGCGGGAGGGGCCGCCTGGGGCGCCTCGAGGGGAACAGGGGCGGGGGCAGGCGCCGGGGGCGGGGGCGCGGCGGGGAGGGGCTGGGGTAGGGGCGCGGGCTGGGGCACCGCCACCACCTGCACCTCTCCCCCTCGCCGTACGGTGAGCTTGTAGTCCGGGGTTTCCAGGGTGAGCTCGTTCACCCCGTACTCCACCAGGGCCTGCAGGATCTGCTTCAACTCCTTGGCCGTCATAGGCGCACCTCGGGGCCAAGCTTACCCCAAGGCGGGGCCCTTTTTCCTGAACCGAGTCAAGCGAATCCCCAGGGGGGACGGGCGTCCTAAGCGGAAAAAGCTCCTCCACGGAAGGAGGAGCGCGCTAAGCATCCCGCCGAAGCGAACCGGCGGGGTGTTTAGGCCCGGCCCACGTAGGCCCCGGTGCGGGTGTCCACCTTGATGACCTCCCCGGGCTCCACGAAGAGGGGCACCTGGACCACGGCCCCCGTCTCCAGGGTGGCGGGCTTGGAGCCCCCGGAGACCGTATCCCCCCGCACCCCCGGGGGGGTGTCCACCACCTTGAGCTCCACCACCGTGGGGGGGATGACCTTCAGGGGACGGCCCTCGTACATGTCCCCGAGGACGGTCATGCCCTCTTTTAGGAACTGCCAGGCCTCCACCCGGCTTTTGGGCACGTGGAACTGCTCGTAGGTCTCGAGGTCCATGAGGACCAGCTCCTCCCCCTCGGGGTAGAGGTACTGGAGCTCCCGGGTTTCCACATAGATGTCCTCCAGCTTCTCCCCAGAGTTGAAGGTGCGCTCAATCGTGGCCCCGGTTTCCAGGTTCTTGAACTTGGCCACCACCTTGGCCCCGCCGCGGCCGATCTTCTGGTGCTGGTACTCCACGCACTCAAAAAGGCCGCCCTCCATCCTCACCTTGGTGCCGGGTCGTAAGTCGGTCACGCTGATCATGCGTCCTCCCTAGAGGTCCAGGACCTGGGGCCTAAGCCCTAAGAGGTCAATATACCGAAGATACTCCGCTTCGGTAAGCTCCCGCCCCGCCAGGGCCACCAACATGGCCTCCATGACGTTGGTGCCGAAACTCCGGCCCCCCAGCCGCGGGGTGGTGGTGATGAGCCGGGCCACCCCCCGCGCCCTTAGGAAGGCCACGTCCTCCTCGGTGGTGGTGTTGGTGAGGACGGTCTTGCCCCGCATGTCCTCGGGCATGTGGCGCCGGAGGTAGTGCCAGTCCCCCGCCACCAGGTCGGCCCAAAGGTAGTACCGGCCCCGCCAGTCCTGGACCACCCGCTCCTGGTCCTTCCCCGTGGGGTAGAGGAGGCGGAAGGGGAGCTGGGTGAGGAGGGGCAGGAGGAGGTAGGCGAGCTTTTGCAGGAAGGAGAGGCGGTAAAGGGGGATGGGCAGGCCTAAGGCGAAGATGAAATCCCCGTAGAGCACCCTAGCCCCCGCCTCGTCCAAGGCCTCCGCCAGGCCGAAGCGGTCCACGGCGGAGGGGAGGAGCACTTTTGTATTTTTCCAATCGATCAGGGGGGAGAGGGCCCGCACCGCCTGCCGCTCCAGGGTGTGCTTCAGGCCCGAGCCGTCCACCACCGGGGTCCGTTGGGCTGCTTGCCTGAGCTTCAGGGCCTCGCGGATGGTGTAGCGCCGCCCCCCCGCCCAGAGGTAGAGGTCTATCCCCCCCAGGCCGATGGCGTCCACCTTTCCGTCCAGCTCCCGGATGAGGGCCACCGCCCGGGCCATGTCCCCGTCCGTGCCCCGCCTTTCCAGAACCACCCTCTCCCCCAGGAGCTCCACCTCCGCCAGGGCATCCCGCCGGCTGGAGCCCAGGGAAACGCTCACCACGTGTTTCGCCACGAGGGGCTATTGTAGCCCAAGGTAAAGGCCCAGGGCTAGGGCCAAAAGGGCGAGGGCCAGGAAGGCCGGGGCCCCCCGCACCCCCAGGGCCCGGGCAAGCCCCCAGAGGACCCCAAGGCCAAAGGCCAGGGCGTAAAGGAGCCGGTCTGGGCGGGCGAAGACCTCCTCCATGCCCCCAGGTTACCGGAAAACCCGCCCCAAAAAAGCGGCCACCCGGGCGCGGAACTGGGCCTCCGCCTCCCCCCAGAAGAGGTGGCCCGCGGGGTAGCTGAAGCACTCCACGGGCTTTTTCAGGGCCTTGAGCCTCCGGCAAAGGGCCCAGGACCACTCCGGGGGGACCTGGGCATCCTTTAGGCCGTGGTGGACGCTAAGGGGAACGCGGAGGTCCTCGAGGTAGGTCCAGGCGGAATGGGCGGCCAGGAGCTCCGGAGGAAGGGTATAGAGCTCGCCCCCCCGGGTGCCCCCGGACCAAAAGCGGATCCTTTCCAGGTTAAGCCGCTCGTCCCCGCTCATGCTCCCGTAGAGGACCGCCCCCCTAAGGCCCGGGTCCACCAGGGCCACGATCTGGGCGATCCCGCCCCCCATGGAGTGGCCGAAAAGGACGATGCGGGCGGGGTCGGCCTGGGGGAAGGCCCCCTTGCGCACCTCCGCCAGGAGGTTCAGGACGTCCACCGCGTAGGGGTGGCGGAGGCCCCGGGCGGGGGCCCCTTCCGAGGGGGGGTGGCCCCGGTAGTTGGGGTGGAGGACCAGAAAGCCCCGCTCCGCCAGCCAGTCCGCGTAAGGGGCGGTGTAGGCGAGGAGGCGGTAGCGGCTGGGCTCCACGTAGCCGTGGAGGACGGCCACCACGGGAAAAGGCCCCCTCCCCTTGGGGAGGTTGGCGAAGCCGTGAACCCGGAGGCCCTCGGAGAGGTGGGAGAACTGCACCCGGGTGAAGCGGGCCCTTTCCTCCAAGACCCGCTCCACCCGGAAGCCCCCTTCCCCATAGGCGCGGGCCCGGAGCTCGGGGAGGGTGTACTGGGCCAGGGCCAGGCCGGAAAGGAGGAAGGCCAGGGCCAGGGGGCGCACCCCTTTAGGCTAAGGGCTTCCCAAAAGCGGAAAGGTAATCCAAGGCGCTACCCGGGCCGGAGCCACCCCGCCTTTAGGCCCTTAAGCCCGATGGCGTGGTAGACCAGCTGGGCCGCGGTCATCTCCGCGTGGAACTGGCCATTAGGGGAAAGCTCCACGAAGTCCATCCCCACCACCTCCTTGGCCCGGAAGACCGCCTCCAGGAGGTCCACCACCTGGCGGTAGGAAAGCCCCCCGGGCAGGGGGGTCCCCACGCTGGGCATGACCGAGGGGTCCAGGGCGTCAAAGTCCAGGCTGATGTAGACCCGATCCCCCAAGGCCCCAAGGACCGCCTCCAGGGGCAGGCCCTCCCGGTGAATGCGGTGGGCGGGGAAAAGGGCCACCCCCTTTTCCCGGGCGAGGTTTAGGGAGTCCCGGTCCATGGCGCGGATCCCCACCTGCACCAGGGGAAAACCCTCCTGGAGGAGGCGGTAAAACGGGCTTGCGTGGGAGTACACCGAGCCCTGCCACTCGGGGTAGAGGTCCGCGTGGGCGTCAATGTGCAGGATGGAGAACTCCCCTAAGGCCTCCCGGTGGGCCAGGACCAGGGGGTGGACGATGGAGTGGTCCCCCCCGAGGCTCACCAAAAACTTCCCCGCCCGGAGGTGCCTAAGGGCCTCCTCGTAGATCCGGCGGTGGCTCGCCTCCGCGCTCCCCGCCACGAAGGGCACGGGGGGTAGGGCGTGGATCCCCACCTCCTCCGGGGCCACCCCAAGCTCCAACAGGAAAGGCTCCAGCTCCCGGCTCGCCAGGAGGATGGCCTCCGGGCCCCGCCGGGCCCCGGGGAGGAAGGAGAGGGAGAGGTCGTAGGGCACGGGGAGGACCACCACCCGGGCCTCCTCGTAGGGGGTTTGGACTTCGCCAAAGGCCAGCATACCCGGAGAATGGTACGGCTAACCCTCGAGGAAGTAAAGCTCCAGGAGGCGGAGGAGGGCCAAGACCCCCCGCTCAAAGTCCCGGATGCGGATGTGCTCGTTGGGGCTGTGGACCCGGCTTCCGGGGTAGCCCACCCCAAGCCCCACCGCGGGGGCACCGAGGTGGTGGAGGAAGGGGTGCATGGGCCCCGAGCCCGCCATGTTGGGGTAGAGCACGGCCTTCTCCCCAAAGGCCTCCTCCAGGGCCCGCCGGGCCAGGGCCACGAAGGGGTGGGCCAGGTCGCTCCGCGCCGGGTGCTCCCCCTTCTCCAGGACCACCACCTCCACGTCGTGGAAGCCGTGGGCCTCGAGGTGGCGCTTGAGGAGAAGGGGAATCTCCTCCGGGTCCTGGTCCGGCACCAGGCGCACGTCCAGCTTGGCGTAGGCCTCGGCGGGGAGGACGGTCTTGGAACCGGGACCCCCGTAGCCCGCGTGGAAGCCGTTAAAGTTGATGCAGGGCTCGGCGTAAAGCCGCTGGTTGAACTCCAGGTTCCGCGCGCCTCCCAGGAAGTCCCGCACCCCGAAGGCCTCCTTCAGGGCCTCGGACTCGTCGGGGATCTCCGCCAGCACCTCCATCTCCAAGGGGGTGAGGGGCCGGACCCGGTGGTAAAACCCCTCCACCAGAACCCGGCCCTCCTCGTCCCGTAAAGAGGCCAGGGCCTTGCTCAGGCGGTAGATGGGGTTTTCCACCACCGCCCCGTAGGAGGAGTGGAGGTCAAAGGCCGCCGTCTTCACCCGCAGCTCCAGGGCCACGATGCCCTTAAGCCCCGCGTAGAGGTAGGGCCGCCCCCTGGCGTCCACCCCCCCGGCCTCCCAGAGGATGGCCCCCGCCCCTAGGGCCTCCTTGTGGTCCCTTACGAAGTCCGCCAGGTGGGGGCTTCCCACCTCCTCCTCCCCCTCCACCACGAAGCGCACCCGGGGAAGGAAGCCGTGCTTCTCCTGGAAAAGCCTCAAGGCCACCACCCGGGCCACCAGCTCCCCCTTGTCGTCGTGGGCCCCGCGGGCGTACCAGGCCCCCTCCTTCTCCACCAGGGTGAAGGGGTCCGTGGCCCAAAGCTCCAGGGGGTCCGGGGGCTGGACATCGTAGTGGTTGTAGAAAAGAAGGGTCCTCTCCCCCACCCCGCCCTCCGCCAGGACCACCGGGGGGCCGTAGCCCCGCTTGAGCTCCGCCCGTAGGCCCAGGCCCTCCAGGACCTCCGCCACCTTCTTGGCCCCCTCCTCCAGGGCCCGCCCCTCCGCGCTCACCGTGGGCAGGGCCACCAGCTCCGCCAAAAGGGCCTTCGCCTCCTCAAGAAAAGCCTCCATGGTAGACTGAGCATACTATGGTGGAACCCACCCTGGTCCTCTACGGGGCCCTCTACGAGAAGGCGGTGGAGGCCCTGGAAGAAACCCTACGGGAAACCGGAGCCCGTTACGCCCTTCTGGTGGACCGGAAAGGCTTCGTCCTGGCCCACAAGGAGGCCCTCTGGGCCCCCAAGCCCCCGCCTCTGGACTCCCTGGCCACCCTGGCCGCGGGGAACGCCGCCGCCACCCAGGCCCTGGCCAAGCTCCTGGGGGAGGTGCGCTTCCAGGAGATCCTCCACCAAGGGGAACGGATCGGGCTCTACATGGACGAGGCCGGGGACCACGCCCTTCTCCTCCTGGTCTTTGACGAAAGCGCCCCCTTGGGCAAGGTGAAGCTCTACGGTAAAAGGGCCGCGGAGGCTCTGGCCAGGCTGGTGGAGGAGGCCATCGCCAACCCCCCCAAGCTCAACCTGGACACGGAATACCGCGAAGGGGCCAAGGCCCTCCTGGACGAACTCTTCGGCAACTAGCATGAGCACCATCAACTTCGCCAACCGTGAGATCAACTTCAAGATCGTCTACTACGGCCCTGGCCTTTCCGGGAAGACCACCAACCTCAAGTGGATCTACGGCAAAATCCCCGAGGGGCGCAAAGGGGAGATGATCTCCCTGGCCACCGAGGACGAGCGCACCCTGTTCTTTGACTTCCTGCCCCTGGACCTGGGGGAGGTGAAGGGCTTCAAAACCCGGTTCCACCTCTACACCGTGCCGGGGCAGGTCTTCTACAACGCCAGCCGCAAGCTCATCCTAAGGGGGGTGGACGGCATCGTCTTCGTGGCGGACTCGGCCCCAAACCGCCTAAGGGCCAACGCGGAGAGCATGCGCAACATGCGGGAGAACCTGGCGGAATACGGCCTCAAGCTGGAGGACCTCCCCATCGTCCTGCAGGTGAACAAGCGCGACCTCCCGGATGCCCTTCCCGTGGAGATGGTCCGGGCGGTGGTGGACCCCGAGGGGCGCTTCCCCGTCTTTGAGGCCGTGGCCACGGAGGGCAAAGGGGTGTTTGAAACCCTGAAGGAGGTGAGCCGCCTGGTCCTGGCCCGGGTGGGAAGCGGGGCGTAAGGGGAAAGCCCAAGGCCCCCTGGACCCCAGGGTCCAGGGGGTTTCCTCTATACCCCTACCCTGTAAAAGGCCAGGCTTCTTGAGAAGGAAGGGACAAAAGTCCTCCAAAAGGGCCTTGCGAAGGGACAAATGTACCTCGCCTTGGACCGGGGTTTTGGCTACCATGAGCCCCGTATACGGCAACCGCCGTGGAGGGAGGCACGGGTATGGAAGAAAAACCGGTTGGGGCTTTAGGAGTCGTGGTGGTTCTCAGCATCACCATCCTGGTCTTCTGGCTGGGGGTATACGCCCTCTTCTTCGCCCGGGGGTAGGGTATGGACGAGCACAAGGTGCACAAGGCCATCCTGGTCTACGAGCGGGCCTGGATCGCGTTTTCGGTGGTGATGGTCCTGTTCTTCATCGCCCTCATCGGCTACACCCTGGCCACCCACACCGCCGGGGCCATCCCCGCAGGGAAGCTGGAGCGGGTGGACCCCACCAAGGTGCGCACGGAGGGCCCCTGGGCCGACCCGGCCCAGGCGGTGGTCCAGACCGGGCCCAACCAGTACACGGTCTACGTCCTAGCCTTCGCCTTCGGCTACCAGCCCAACCCCATTGAGGTGCCCAAGGGAGCGGAGATCGTCTTCAAGATCACCAGCCCCGACGTGATCCACGGTTTCCACGTGGAGGGCACCAACATCAACGTGGAGGTCCTGCCCGGGGAGGTGTCCACCGTGCGTTACACCTTCAAGCGGGCCGGGGAGTACCGGATCATCTGCAACCAGTACTGCGGCCTTGGCCACCAGAACATGTTCGGCAAGGTTGTGGTGAAGGAGTGAGCTATGGCGGCGCGAGTCGGTGAAATGAGCCGCGTGTACGCGGCCTATCCGGAAAAGAAGGCCACCCTCTACTTCCTGGTCTTGGGCTTTATCGCGGTGATCGTGGGGAGCCTCTTCGGCCCCTTCCAGGCCCTGAACTACGGGAACGTGGACGCTTACCCTCTCCTTAAGCGCCTTTTGCCCTTCGTCCAGTCCTACTACCAGGGCCTGACCCTGCACGGGGTCTTGAACGCCATCGTCTTCACCCAGCTCTTCGCCCAGGCCATCATGGTCTACCTCCCCGCCCGGGAGCTCAACATGAGGCCCAACATGGGCCTCATGTGGCTCTCCTGGTGGATGGCCTTCATCGGCCTGGTCATCGCCGCCCTTCCCCTTCTCGCCAACGAGGCCACGGTGCTCTATACCTTCTACCCGCCCCTTAAGGGGCACTGGGCCTTCTACCTGGGGGCCAGCGTCTTCGTGCTCTCCACCTGGGTGAGCATCTACATCGTCCTGGACCTCTGGCGGCGCTGGAAGGCCGCAAACCCCGGCCGCCCCACGCCCCTGGTCACCTACATGGCGGTGACCTTCTGGCTCATGTGGTTCATCGCCTCCATCGGGCTCGTGCTCGAGGCGGTGCTCTTCCTCCTCCCCTGGTCCTTTGGGCTCATGGAGGGGGTGGATCCCCTCATCACCCGCACCCTCTTCTGGTGGACGGGCCACCCCATCGTCTACTTCTGGCTCCTGCCCGCCTACGCCATCCTCTACACCGTCTTGCCCAAGCAGGCGGGGGGCAAGCTCATCTCCGACCCCCTGGCCCGGATCGTCTTCCTCCTCTTCCTCCTCCTCTCCACCCCGGTGGGCTTCCACCACCAGTTCGCCGACCCCGGCATTGACCCCACCTGGAAGATGATCCACTCCGTTCTCACCATGTTCGTGGCGGTGCCGAGCCTCATCACCGCCTTCACCCTGGCCGCGAGCCTGGAGATTGCAGGCCGCATGCGGGGCGGCCGGGGGCTTCTGGGCTGGATTAAGGCCCTTCCCTGGGACAACCCCGCCTTCGTGGCCCCCGTCCTGGGCCTTTTGGGCTTCATCCCCGGCGGGGCGGGGGGCCTCGTGAACGCCAGCTTCACCCTGGACTACGTGGTGCACAACACCGCCTGGATCCCCGGCCACTTCCACCTCCAGGTGGCCAGCCTGGTCACCCTCACCGCCATGGGCTCCCTCTACTGGCTCATCCCCAACCTCACGGGCAAGCCCATCACCGATGGGCAGAGGCGGCTCGGCCTGGCGGTGGTGTGGCTCTGGTTCCTGGGGATGATGATCATGGCCCTCGGCCTCCACTGGGCGGGCCTTTTAAACGTGCCCCGCAGGGCCTACATCGCCCAGGTGCCGGACGCCTACACCCACGCCGCGGTGCCCATGATCTTTAACGTGATCAGCGGCATCGTCCTCCTGGTGGCCCTCCTCCTCTTCATCTACGGCCTTTTCAGCGTCCTCCTCTCCGCCCGGCGGGACCCCGCCCTGGCCGAGGCCCCCGTGCCCTTTGCGGAGGTGATCTCGGGACCTGAGGACCGCAGGGTCATCCTGGCCCTGGACCGCATCGGCTTCTGGTTCGCGGTGGCGGTGATCCTGGTCCTCCTGGCCTACGGGCCCACCCTGGCCCAGCTCTTCAGCAACCTGAACCCGGTACCGGGCATGCGCCTCTGGTAGGGGACTTCCTTCCCTGGGGGCCTTTGGCCCCCAGGGGTATCCTTTAGGGGATGGGCTTTGTGGCCGGTCCTTGGCTTCCTTGGGTGGTGGGCCTCGAGCTCGCCCCCTTTTTCCTGCAGTTCTTGGGCCTGAGCCTGGGGGAGGTCCTGGGGGAGGGGCTTTGCGGAAGCGCCCTTGGGGTTTCGGAGCTCGAGGCGGTGCGCTACGGCCTGGTGAGCGAGTACTTCCTCTATGGAAGGCTCTTCCTGGCCCTCCTCGCCCTCAAGGCCACCTACGCCCTGGCCCTCCTGGTCCTCCGGTTCATGTACCCCGAGAAAGACCCCCCCTTCGCGAGAGGGGTCTGGGGAGTGGGGCTAGGGCTTTCCGGCGTCTACCTCGGGCTTTTCCTCCTCACCCGCACCCTGCCCCTTCCCTTTAGCACCCCCTTAGGGCCCGCCCTCTTGGCCCCGGCCCCTCTGGACCCCTTGAGCCTCCTCATGGCCCTGCCCGAGATCCCCCTCCTTTACCTCCTCTACAGGGGTAGGCCATGAAGCTCCCCTCCACCATCTGGCTCCTGGGCCTGGTGAGCCTCCTCATGGACGTGGCCAGCGAGATGGTCTACCCCCTCCTCCCCCTCTTCCTGGTGGGCCTGGGGGCGGGGGCGGCCACGGTGGGCCTGGTGGAAGGGGTGGCGGAGGCCACGGCCAGCCTCTTCAAGGTGGTGGGGGGCCGGGTCTCGGACCGCCTGGGGCGGAGGCGCCCCCTCCTCCTTTTGGGCTACGGCCTGCCCGCCCTCTTCCGGCCCCTCCTGGCCCTGGCCACCCTCCCCGGGCACGTCCTCCTCTACCGGTTTCTGGACCGCATGGGCAAGGGCCTGCGCACCGCCCCCCGGGACGCCCTCATCGCGGAAAGCGTCCCCCAGGAGGCCCTGGGCCGGGCCTACGGCCTGCATCGGGGCCTGGACACCCTGGGGGCCACCTTGGGCCCGCTCTTGGCCTTTTTCCTCCTCCCCCACCTGGGCCTGAGGGGGGTGTTTTTGGCCTCCGCCCTCCCCGCCCTCCTGGCCTTCCTCCTCCTCTTTCTCTTGAAGGAGAGGCCCGGGCCCCCAAGGCCCCTTCCCCCTTTGCGCCTCGGCCGCATGGGACGGGGGTACCGGCGCTTCCTCCTGGTGTCGGCCCTTTTCACCCTGGCCCTTTCCTCCAACGCCTTTCTGCTCCTGCGCCTAAAGGAACTGGGGCTTAGCGAGGGAGAGGTGACCCTGGCCTACACCCTGTACAACCTGGGCTACGCCCTCCTGGCCTACCCCTTTGGGAGCCTGGCGGACCGGGTGGGGCTCAGGAAGGCGGTGGCCCTGGGGTACGCCCTTTACGCCCTGGTCTACCTGGGCTTCGCCCTGGCGGAACGCGCCCTCTTTGGGGTGGCCTTCCTCCTCCTTTACGCCCTCTACTCCGCCCTCTTTGAGGGGGCGAGCCGGGCCTACCTGGCCACCTTGGTGCCCAAGGAGGAAAAGGCCAGCGCCATGGGCCTCTACCACACCTTGACCGGGCTTCTCCTCCTGCCGGCAAGCCTCCTTTTTGGCCTGCTCTGGCAGGCCTTGGGGGCCCGGGCGGCCTTCGGGGTGGGGGCGGGCCTGGCCCTCCTCGCCCTCCTCCTCTTCCTGGTTGACGGAAGGGAAAAGGCCCCCTATCCTAAGTGAGGCCCTTGGGAGGCCTTTGAGGAGGAAGGGGCTAAAAGCGCCTTCCCCCCTGACGGAGGAGAAGATGCCCATCAGCAAAGAGGAAAAGCAGAAGACCATCGAGGCCTTTGCCCGCTTCCCCGGGGACACGGGGAGCACCGAGGTCCAGATCGCCCTCCTCACCCTGAGGATCAACCGGCTTTCGGAGCACCTCGCCCAGCACAAGCACGACCACCACTCCCACCGGGGGCTTCTCATGCTGGTGGGGCAAAGGAAGCGGCTTCTCCGCTACCTGCGGCGGGAAGACCCCGAGCGCTACCAGGCCCTGGTTGAGAAGTTGGGGATCCGGGGGTAAACTAAACCTTAGGTCGGGGGCGGGGCCGGAAGACCGGTCCCGCCTTTTCCTCAAAATGGACCCCTGGAGGCTTTAGGCCCCTGGGGGGCTGCCTAAGGATAAGGTTATGCCCGAAGCCACACCCAATACCCCCCAGGCCCACCGGTTCCAGACGGAGGTGGGCGGCCGGCTCCTGGTCCTGGAAACCGGCAAGTACGCCAAGCAGGCCTCAGGGTCGGTTCTGGTGCGCTACGCGGACACCGTGGTCCTGGCCACGGCCCAGGCCTCGGAGGAGCCCATCCAGGCGGACTTCCTCCCCCTCACCGTGGAGTTTGAGGAGCGGCACTACGCCGTGGGCAAGATCCCGGGGAGCTTCATGCGCCGGGAGGGCCGCCCCGGGGAGAAGGCCATCCTCTCCGCCCGGATGACGGACCGGCCCATCCGCCCCCTCTTCCCCAAAGGCTTCCGCCACGAGGTCCAGATCATCGTCACCGTGCTCTCCGCGGACCAGAAGAACCCCCCGGACATCCTGGGCCCCATCGCGGCCAGCGCGGCCCTCCTGCTTTCGGACATCCCCTGGCAGGGCCCCATCGCCGCGGTGCGGGTGGGGCTCATCGGGGGGAGCTTCGTCCTAAACCCCACCCTGCAGGAGCTGGAGGAAAGCGCCCTGGACCTGGTGGTGGCGGGAAGCCGCGAGGCCATCCTCATGGTGGAGGCCGGGGCGGGAGAGGTGGACGAGGAGACCATGGTCCAGGCCCTAGAGTTCGCCCATCGGGCCATGGGGCCCATCCTGGACCTGCAGGAGGCCATGGCCAAGGCCCTGGGCAAGCCCAAGATGGCCTGGACCCCCCCCGAGACCCTGGGGGAGGAGGAGAAGGAGGCCCTCTACCGCCTGGCCCTGGAGCGGGGGCTTTCCGCCGTGCTCCAGACCGCGAGCAAAGGGGAGCGCAGCCGGGCCCTCGAGGCCTTCCGGGAGGCCCTCATCCTGGAGGCCCTCCCCAAGGGGGAGGACGGCGCCCCCTTGGAGGAGAAGAAACCCCTCTACGAGAGCGCCTTTGAGGAGATCGTCCGCAAGGAGCTGAGGCGCTTGGTGCTGGAGGAGGGCAGGCGGGCGGACGGCCGGGGGCCCAAGGACTTAAGGCCCATCTGGATCGAGGTGGACGTCCTGCCCCGGGCCCACGGTTCCGCGGTCTTCACCCGGGGGGAGACCCAGGTCCTAGGCACGGTCACCCTGGGCACGGGCCGGGACGAGCAGATCATCGACGACCTGGGCATTGACGAGACCGACCCCTTCCTGGTCCACTACAACTTCCCCCCCTTCTCCACCGGGGAGGTGAAGCGCCTTCGGGGGGTCTCGAGGCGGGAGGTGGGCCACGGCAACCTGGCCAAGCGGGCCCTACGGGCCGTCCTCCCCAAGGAGGAGGACTTCCCCTACACCATCCGGGTGGTGGGGGACGTGCTGGAGTCCAACGGCTCCAGCTCCATGGCCACGGTCTGCGCGGGCTGCCTGGCCCTCATGGACGCCGGGGTGCCCATCCGCCGCCCCGTGGCCGGGGTGGCCATGGGCCTCGTATGGGAAGGGGACCGGGCGGTGATCCTCACGGACATCCTGGGCCTGGAGGATGCCCTGGGGGACATGGACTTCAAGGTGGCGGGCACCAGGGAGGGCATCACCGCCCTGCAGATGGACAACAAGGTGGGGGGCCTGCCCCGGGAGGTCCTTAAGGAAGCCCTCCTGCAGGCCCGGGAGGCCCGGCTCAAGATCCTGGACCTCATGGAACAGGTCCTCCCCGCCCCCCGCCCCGAGCTCAAGCCCTTCGCCCCCCGGATCCTCTCCCTCAAGGTGCCCGTGGACAAGATCGGCCTGGTCATCGGCCCCGGGGGCAAGAACGTGCGCGCCTTGGAGGAGCTTGGGGTGGAGGTGGACATCGAGGAGGACGGGACGGTCCGCATCTACTCCAGCGACATGGCCGCGGCGGAGAAGGCCAAGGCCCAGATCGAGGCCCTCACCCGGGAGGCCAAGGTGGGCGAGATCTACGAGGGCACCGTGACCAAGATCACCCCCTTCGGGGCCTTCATCAGCCTCTTCCCGGGCACGGAGGGCCTCCTCCACATCAGCCAGGTGGCCCCGGGCCGGGTGGAGCGGGTGGAGGACCACCTCAAGGTGGGGGACGTGATCAAGGTCAAGGTGCACCGCATTGACGAGAAGGGCAAGATTGACCTGATCCGCCCCGAGCTGGAAGGGAAGATCCCCCCCAGGCGGCGCTCCTAGGCCCTACCCGCGAAGCGAACGGGCCCCAGGGCCCGTAAAAAAGGAGGTTTATGGAAAAAGAACGGAAACCGCGCAGGAGAAGGCGGCGCAAGCCCGGGGAAACCCCGGCCCCAAGCCCCCAGGACGCCCTGGAGATCATCCCCTTAGGGGGGATGGGGGAGATCGGCAAGAACATCACCGCCTTCCGCTACCGGGACGAGATCTTCGTCCTGGATGGGGGGCTGGCCTTCCCCGAGGAGGGGATGCCCGGGGTGGACCTCCTCATCCCCCGGGTGGACTACCTGGTCCAGCACCGCCACCTCATCAAGGCCTGGGTGCTCACACACGGCCACGAGGACCACATCGGGGGCCTGCCCTACCTCCTGCCCATGGTCTTCGGCAAGGGGTCGGAGGTGCCCATTTACGGGGCCAGGCTCACCCTGGGGCTTTTGAAGGGCAAGCTGGAGGAGGCGGGGCTCAGGCCGGGAAGCTTCAACCTCAAGGAGGTCTCCCCCGACGACCGCATCCAGGTGGGCCGGTACTTCACCCTGGACCTCTTCCGCATGACCCACTCCATCCCCGACAACTCGGGGCTGGTGATCCGCACCCCCATCGGCACCATCGTCCACACCGGGGACTTTAAGCTGGACCCCACCCCCATTGACGGGAAGGTCTCCCACCTGGCCAAGGTGGCCCAGGCGGGGGCGGAAGGGGTTTTGCTCCTCATCGCCGACTCCACCAACGCCGAGCGCCCGGGCTACACCCCGAGCGAGATGGAGATCGCCAAGGAGCTGGACCGGGCCATCGGCCGGGCCCCGGGCCGGGTCTTCGTCACCACCTTCGCCAGCCACATCCACCGCATCCAGGCGGTGATCTGGGCGGCGGAGAAGTACGGGCGCAAGGTGGCCATGGAGGGCCGGAGCATGCTCAAGTTCAGCCGCATCGCCATGCAGCTGGGCTACCTCCAGGTGAAGGACCGGCTCTATACCCTGGAGGAGGTGAAGGACCTCCCCGACCACCAGGTCCTCATCCTGGCCACCGGGAGCCAGGGCCAGCCCATGTCCGTCCTCCACCGCCTGGCCTTTGAGGGCCACGCCAAGATGGCCATCAAGCCCGGGGACACGGTGATCCTCTCCTCCAGCCCCATCCCCGGCAACGAGGAGGCGGTGAACCGGGTCATCAACCGCCTCTACGCCCTGGGGGCCTACGTCCTCTACCCCCCCACCTACAAGGTCCACGCCTCGGGCCACGCCTCCCAGGAGGAGCTCAAGCTCATCCTGAACCTCACCACCCCCCGCTTCTTCCTCCCCTGGCACGGGGAGGTGCGCCACCAGACCAACTTCAAGTGGCTGGCGGAGGGGATGAGCCGCCCCCCGGAGAAAACCCTCATCGGGGAAAACGGCGCGGTCTACCGCCTCACCCCAGACAGCTTTGAGAAGGTGGGGACGGTGCCCTCCGGGGTTCTCTACGTGGACGGGCTCGGCGTGGGGGACATCACCGAGGAGATCCTGGCCGACCGGCGGCACATGGCCGAGGAGGGCATGGTGTTCATCACCGGCCTCCTCTCCCCCAGCCCCACGGTGGAGGTGGTGTCCCGGGGGTTCGTGAAGGCCGGGGAGCGGGTTTTGGGGGAGGTGAAGAAGCTGGCCCTCGAGGCCCTCCACCGGGGCTTTAGGGAAAAAAGGCCTCTTGAGCGCATCCGGGACGACATCACCTACCCCGTGAAGAAGCTCCTGAAGAAGGCCACGGGGCGGGACCCCCTGGTCCTCACCGTGGTCCTGGAGGGTGTGGCCGCGGGGGAGGTCCAGGAGGCCCTAAGGTAGGGGGAAGATGTACCGCACCCTGCTTTTACCCACGGACGGCTCCGAAGCCGCGGAAAGGAGCCTTCGGGAGGGCCTGGACCTGGCCCAGGCCCTGCGGGCCCAGGTGAGCCTGGTCTACGTCCTGGAACCCCTAAGGCCAAACCTCCTTCTGGGGCGGGAGACCGTCCCCTATTACGAACAGCTCCTGGAGGACCTCCGGCAGGAGGGGCTACGGGCCCTGGACCGGGCCACCCGGCTGGCCCAGGAGCGGGGGGTGGAGTTCAGCGCCCACCTCCTGGAAGGCCGCCCCGCGGAGGTGATCCTGAGGCTGGCGGAGGACCACGACCTCGTCGTCATGGCCACCCACGGCCGCACGGGGCTGGACCGGCTCCTTCTGGGAAGCGTCACCTTGGAGGTGGTGCGCAAAAGCCCCAAGCCCGTCCTGGTGGTGCCCTACCGCAGGGCGTAAAGCCCTAAGGGGCCAGCCTCTCCCTCAGGCTGGTGCCCACAGGGACCGCGATGGCGGCGTCTTTGGCCTTCATGCCGCCTCCTTTCGCCAGATTACCCGATCCACCCCCTCCGCCAGGAGCCAGGTGAACAGCGCGGCCAGCACCACCCCCCCCAAGGCCAGGGGGGGCAAGAGGGGGGTTTCAAAGGCCTGGGGCAGGAAAAACGCGATCCCAAGCTGGAGGAGGACCCCCAGGGCCACCGCCCCGGAGAGCCAGGGGTTGGGCAGGGGGTGGAGGTGGGTGTGGCGGGCGGGGAAGGCGAAGAAGAGCTGGCCGATGGCCATGTAGTGGAAGACCGCCCCCCGGGCGCCCTCGAGGCCCAGGAAGAGGGGCAGGAGGGCGAGAAGCCCCAGGGCCACCAGGGCCTTCAGGCTTCCCGTGAGGAGGATGAAGCGGAGGCTCAAGGAGTCCAGGAGGGGGGCCTCCTTGGGCCTGGGAGGGCGGAGGAGGACCCCGGGGTTCCGGTCCAGGGCCAGGGCCAGGGCGGGGAGGCCGTCGGTGACCAGGTTGATCCAGAGGATCTGCACCGCGGTGAGGGGAAGGAGGAGGTGACCCTCCGGGTCCCTCAGGCCGAGGAGGGCGGCGAAGACCAGGCCCAGGGAAACCACCAAAAGCTCCGAGAGGTTGGTGGAGAAGAGGAAGCGCAGGAACTTCTGGATGTTCTCAAAGATGTTCCGCCCCTCCTCTATGGCGGCCACGATGGTGGCGAAGTTGTCGTCCAGAAGGACCAGGTCCGCCACCTCCCGGGAGACGTCCGAGCCCCGCTGGCCCATGGCCACCCCCACGTCCGCCCGCTTGAGGGCCGGGGCGTCGTTCACCCCGTCCCCGGTCATGGCCACCACGTGCCCCGCCTCCTGGTAGGCCTCCACGATGCGGAGCTTGTCCTCGGGGGCCACCCGGGCGAAGAGGTCCACCTCCAGAAGCTCCTCCCGGCTCAAGCGGGGGATCTCCGCCCCCGTGGCCACCCGGCGGACCCCTAGGCCCACCTTCCTGGCGATGGCCAAGGCGGTGGCCGGGTGGTCCCCGGTGACCATGACCACCCGCACCCCCGCCTCCCGCACCCGGCGCACCGCCTCGGGCACCTCAGGACGGGGCGGGTCCAGGAGGAGGACGAAGCCCAAGAAGGTGAGGCCTTCCTCCCGCTCCCCCTCCCCGTAGGCCAGGGCCAGGAGGCGGTAGCCCTCTTCCGCCAAGGCCTCGGCCTCCTCCAACAGGCGGGCCTGGCCCTCCCCGTCCAGGGCCAGGCGGGGGATGAGGGCCTCGGGGGCCCCCTTGAGGAAGCTCCCCTTGGGGGTGGTCACCCGCATGTACTTCCAGGCGCTGTCAAAGGGACGCTCGGAAAGGCGGGGGTGGGCTTGGCGCAGGGCCTTCACGTCCACCCTCCCCGCGGCGTAGCGGAGGAGGCCCAGCTCCAAGGGGTCCCCGGCCCCCGTGTCCAGGTCCGCGTCGTTGGGGAGGACCATGGCCAGGAGGACGAGCTCTTCTGGGGGCTTGGGGAAGCCTTCGGGGAAGTGCACCCCCTGGACCTCCATGCGGTTTTCCGTGAGGGTGCCCGTCTTGTCCGTGGCGATGAGGGTTACGCTCCCCAGGGCCTCCACCGCGGAAAGGCGGCGCACCACCGCCTTCCTTCGCGCCATGCGCTCCACCCCCAGGGCCAGGGCCACGGCCAGGATGGCGGGCAGGCCCTCGGGGACCGCGGCCACCGCCAGGGCCACGGCGAAGAGGAGGATCTTCAGGGAAAACCCCTCGGCCAAAGCCCCCAGGAGGACCAGGAGGAAGGCGAGGAGGAGGACCAGCCGGGCCACCCGGCGGCCGAAGGCCTCGAGGCGCCTTTCTAAAGGGGTCTTCTCCTCCTCCATCTCCGAAAGGAGGCCGGCGATGCGGCCCATGGCGCTCTGGGGGCCGGTGCGGGTGACCTCCAGAAGGGCCCGGCCCCGGACCAGAAGGGTTCCCGCCAGGGCCTCCTCCCCCGCCCCCTTCTCCAGGGGGACGCTTTCCCCGGTGAGGACGCTTTCGTCCAGCAGGACCCCATGGGCCTCCAGGAAGCGGCCGTCCGCGGGAATCCGGTCCCCCGCCTCCAGACGCACCACGTCCCCGGGGACGAGGAGGGCGCTGGGCAGGCGGCGGAAGGCCCCGTCCCGCAGGACCCAGACCAGGGGCTGGGCCAGGGCCTTGAGGCGGCGCAGGGCCTCTTCCGAGCGCTTCTCCTGCCACACCCCGAGAAGGGCGTTCAGGAGGAGGATGGCCAGGATGGCCAAGGCCTCCAGGGGAACCCCCTGGCCCCCTTCCCAAAGCCACAGCCCCCCCTCCAGGAGGAGGGCGAAGAGGAGGATGTAGATGAGGGGGCTTTGGAACTGGCGGAGGAACTTCCGCCAGAGGGGCTCGGGGGGCCTTTCGGGGAGGGCGTTGGGGCCCACCGCCTTAAGGCGCCGTTCAGCCTCTTGCTGGGTAAGACCCCTCACGCCTGGCCTTCCCCCAGCAGGCGGTCCACCAGGGCCAGAAGACCCTGGGCCTCAAAAGGCTTGCCCAAAAAGGCCCGGGCCCCCGCCCGCAGGGCCTCCTCTTGGCTTTGGGCGGAGACGCTGGCGGAAAGGGCCAGGACCGGGGGGCCCCCCGCCTCCCTGATCCTCCGGATGACCTCGAGGCCGGAAAGCCCGGGCATGACCAGGTCGCAGACCACCAGCTGGAACCCCTCCCCCAAAAGGGCCAGCCCCCTTTCGCCGGAGGGGGCCCAGACCACCTGGTGCCCTGCCCGCTCCAGGTGGCGGCGCAGGGTGTGGGCCACCAGGGGTTCGTCCTCAATGAGGAGGATCCGGGCCATACAGGGGTAGGATAACCCGGAAGCGGCTTCCCTTCCCCTCCTCCGTCTCCACCTCGATCCGCCCCCCGTGGGCCTCCACGATGTGCTTGGAGATGAAAAGGCCAAGCCCCGTGCCCGAAACCCCCCGTTTCTCCGCGTTCTTGGCCCGGGCGTAGCGCTGGAAAAGGCGGGGCAGGTCCTCCTTGGGGATGCCGGGGCCGGTGTCCGCCACCTCCAGGACCACCGCCTCCTCTGTGGCGCGGGCGGAAAGCCGCACCTCCCCCCCTGGGGGGGTGAACTTGAAGGCGTTACTCAAGAGGTTCCCCACCACCTGCACCACCCGGTCGGGGTCGGCGAGGAAAAGGGGAAGCTCCTCCACCTCCACCGAAAAGCCCACCCCCGAAAGCCGGGCCACCCCGGAAAAGCTCCGGGCCAGGTCTCTTAGAAGGGGGGCCAGGTGCACAGGCCGCCGGTTCACCTCAAAGCGGCCGGCCTCCAAGCGGCTCGTGTCCAGGAGGTTGTCCACCATGGTCTTGAGGCGGAAGGCGCTTTCCAGGATGAGCTCTACGGACTCCTCTGCGGAAGGGGAAAGGCCCTCCTCCTTGAGAAGCTCCGCCAGGCCCATGATCACCGCCAGAGGGGTCCTGAGCTCGTGGCTCACCGCGGCGATGAACTCCCCTTTGAGCCGCTCCGCCTCCAGGTGGGGCCTTAAGTCCCGCAGGGTGACCACCACCCCCCCCACCCGGGGGTCGTGGAGGAGGTTCCGGCCGAAGGCCTCCATGGGGATGGGCTCCCCCGAGGCGTGGAGGACGCGGAACGCCGCCGAGCGCACCTCCCCCCCATGGGCCAAAAGCTCCCGGAAGAGGCTCTCGGCCAGGGGGCGGTCCTCGGGGTGGACGAAGTCCAGGGCGTTCAGGGGGGCCTTCTTGTGCCCCTCGGGGTCGTAGCCGAGGACCGGGCGGACGCTTTCGCTCACGAAGCGGATATACCCCTCCCTGTCCAGGACGTAGACCACGTCCTGGGCGTTTTCCAATAGGGCCCTGAGGCGCACCTCCTCCGCCTCGAGGCGCTCCAGGAAGCGGGCCTTTTCCAGCACCAGGGCCAGGAGGGCGGAGAGCTGGCCGAGCCGATCCAAGGCCTTGCCGAAACGCCGGGGCCGCTTGTAGCCGAGAAGGAGGCCGCCCCTAAACCCCCCCGCCCGGAAGGGGATGACGAGGGCCGATTTCAGGCCCAAGGCCTCCGCCAGGGCGCAGTCCGCCCGGCCCAAGGCCTCCACCCCCAAAGGCTTCCCCTCCTCCATGGCCCGTTCCAGGAGGTTGGGCCGGGGAAGGCCCCCAGGGGGCAGGGGGCAGGTGGTGTAGAGGGGGCGCAACGCCCCCCCCTCCTCCGCGGCCAGGAAGGCCTCCTCCGCCCCGAAAAGGCCCCGAAGCCGCTCGGCGATGCGCGCCGCCAGGGCCTCGAGGCGCCCCTCCGCCAGGGCGGCCTGGGCCAGGTCCACCAGGGCCTGGGTAAAGGCCACCTGATCCCTCAGGGCCTTTTCCATGCGGGCCCGCTCGCTGATGTCGTGGAGCACGAGAACGCTGAAGCCCGAAAGCCTGCGCCCCCGGACGCTATAGGCCTGGCCCCCCAGAAGGAGCTCCGTCCGCCCCCCGGAAAGGGCGGGGCCCAGGGCCAGGGGAAGCTCCGCCAGGCCCACCTCCGCCCCCACCCCCAAAGCCTCCCGGGCCCGGGCGTTGGCGAAGCCCCGCTCCCCAAAGAGGACCACCACCCCGTCGGGGAGCTCCTCCAGCACCTCCGAAAGCCGCTTCCGCTCCGAGGCCAGGGCTAAGGAGAGCGCGGTCTTCTCCCGGTAAAGCTGGGCGTTCCTCAGGGCCACCCCCGCCACCCCCGAGAGGAGCTCCAGGTAGCGCACCTCCTCCTCGCTCACCCCCGGCCCCCCAGGCCCGTGGTCCACGGCCAACGCCCCCAGGGCCTCCCCCTCCGCCAGGATGGGCACGAAGGCCACCGTGGCGCCCATCTCCCCCCTCAAGGGCTCAGGGAGCTCCTCCCGGGAGAGGAGGAGGGTTTTGCCCTCCCGCACCGCCCGGGCCAGGGGGTCGGGGGAGGAGGCGAGGCTTAAGCGAATGCGGCTCCTCCCTTCCGTCCAGTAGAGGGCCTCCCCCTTGAGGGTGAGGTGGCCCTGGAGGACCCCGTCCCGGGCCAGGGCCACGGTGACCCGGTAGAACCCGAAGCGCTCCTTCAGGGCCCGGGCCAGGGTTTCCAGCACGGCGTCGGGCTCCAGGGAGCGGGCGATCTCCCGGGAGAGGGCGGTGACGTGGGCCAGGGCCTCCGCCTGGCGGGCAAGCCGGGCCAGGGCCCCGTCCCGCTCCTTCAGGAGGTGGGCGTTTTTCAGGGCCAAGGCGGTGAGCTGGGCCAAGAGGGGAAGGAGGGGCTTTAGGGGCTCGGGGACCCCCTCCAGGCTCAGCACCCCTTTGGCGGCAAAGCGGGGGCAGGAGGGGCAGATGAGGGGGCGGCTTTCCCGGCTTGCGCGGGGGCGCTGGGTGCACCGCGCCTCGGGGTCGGCCCAGCAGTAGTCCCCCTCCTCCCCCACCACGGGAAGGAGCCACTCCTCGCCCCGCTTCACCGGCCCCTCGGAGAAAAAGGCCTCCTGCACCTCCCCCTTCCGGTAGAGGGGCAGGGCGATGGCCGAGACCGTGTAGTGCCGCCCCCGGCCCGAGGCCACCTCCCCCACCAGCTCCCGGGTCTCGGGGTGGTAGAGGAACAGGGCCGCCCGCTCCGCCCCCTCCTCCGTGGCCACTTCCAGGAGGTTTCTCAGGATCTGGGTGGGCTCGAGGTCCTTGAGAAGAGCCCGCTGAAAGCGCCCGAGGACGGAAAGGGCTCCAGAAAGCCGCATCTGCCCCCATGGTAGCATGGGGCCGGGGTTGCAAGGGCGGGGCGAAAATCTTAGACTTGGTCAAAGGGAGGCCCGCCCGGGGGCCCCAAGGAGGTCAGGATGGCCATAGATTTCAGCCTCACCGAGGAGCAGAAACAGCTCCAGGCCCTGGCCCGGCGCTTCGCCAAGGAGGTCATCCTCCCCGTGGCCCGGGAGTACGACGAAAAGGAAGAGGTCCCCTGGCCGGTGATAGAGAAGCTCCACGAAGTGGGCCTCCTCAACGCCATCATCCCCGAGGAATACGGCGGGATGGGCCTCAAGATGCTGGACGAGGTCATCGTGGGGGAGGAGCTGGCCTACGGGTGCATGGGCATCTACACCATCCCCATGGCCAGCGACCTGGGCATCACCCCCGTGCTCCTTGCCGGCACAGAGGAGCAGAAGCGGCGCTTCCTGAAGCCCCTCACGGAAAAGCCCGCCCTGGCCGCCTTCGCCCTCTCAGAGCCCGGAAACGGCTCGGACGCGGCCGCCCTTAGGACTAGGGCCGTCCGCCAAGGGGACCGGTACATCCTGAACGGCACCAAGATGTGGATCTCCAACGGGGGCGAGGCGGAGTGGGTGGTGGTCTTCGCCACCCTGAACCCCGAGCTCCGGCACAAGGGGGTGGTGGCCCTGGTGGTGGAGCGGGGCACCCCCGGCTTCAAGGCCATCAAGATCCACGGGAAGATGGGCCAGCGGGCCTCGGGCACCTACGAGCTCGTGTTTGAGAACGTGGAGGTGCCGGTGGAAAACCGCCTGGGGGAGGAGGGCGAGGGGTTCAAGATCGCCATGCAGACCCTGAACAAGACCCGCATCCCCGTGGCCGCAGGGAGCGTGGGGGTGGCCCGGCGCGCCCTGGACGAGGCGGTGAAGTACGCCAAGGAACGGGAGGCCTTCGGGCAGAAGATCGCGAACTTCCAGGCCATCCAGTTCAAGCTGGCGGACATCCTCATCGGGATTGAAACCGCCCGCGCCTACACCTACTACGCCGCCTGGCTGGCGGACCAGGGCCTACCCCACGCCCACGCCAGCGCCATCGCCAAGGCCTACGCCTCGGAGGTGGCCTTTGAGGCCGCCAACCAGGCCATCCAGATCCACGGGGGCTACGGCTACGTGCGGGAATACCCGGTGGAAAAGCTCCTCAGGGACGTGAAGCTCAACCAGATCTACGAGGGCACCAACGAGATCCAGAGGCTCATCATCGCCAGGCACATCCTGGCGGAATAGGAGGCGAGGAGATGAAGTTCATCGCGGTGATCCGGCAGGTCCCCGACGGGGAGAGCAGGCTCAAGGTCCAGGGGGGGCGGGTGGACCTCTCGGGGGCCACCCTCATCCTGGACCAGATGGACGAGTACGCGGTGGAGGAGGCCCTGCGGCTGAAGGAGAAGCACGGGGGGGAGGCCGTGGTGGTGGGCTTTGGCCCTGAGCGGGTGGAGGAGGCCATCCGCACCGCCTTGGCCATGGGCATGGACCGGGGGGTGCACGTGGTCCATGAGGGCTACGCCGACCCCGTGGCGGTGGCGGAGGCCCTGGCCCCCGTGCTCCGGGAGGAGGCCCCCACCCTCGTCCTCACCGGGGGGCAGCAGGCGGACTGGGACAGCCAAGCCCTGGGGGGCGCCCTGGCGGAGGCCCTGGGGGTGCCGGTGGTGGCCTGGACCACCGCCCTCGAGCTGGAAGGCGAAACCGCCCGGGCCAAGCACGACCTGGACGAGGGGGCGGAGTGGGTGCGGGTGCGGCTCCCCGCGGTCTTCACCACCCAGCAGGGCCTGAACGAGCCCCGCTACCCCACCCTCCCCGGCATCATGAAGGCCAAGAAAAAGGAGATCCGCAAGGTGGCCGCCCAGGTGAGCCCCAAGGTGGCCCTCCTGGAGGAGACCATCCAGGAAAAGGCCAGGCTCGGAAAGATCCTGGACGGCAAGGACCCCGTGGCCGCGGCGGAGGAGCTGGTCCGGCTCCTCCACGAAGAGGCCAAGGTGATCTAGGAGGTGGCCATGATCCTGGTGGTGCTGGACCACGACGGAAACCGGCTGAGAAAGGGGAGCCTCGAGGCCCTCGCCCGGGCCTACCGGCTCCAGGAGGCCTTGGGGGGCGAGGTGGCGGGGGTCCTCATCGGGGAGGGCCTGGGCGGAGTGGCGGAGGAGGCCCGCAGGTACGTGGACCTCCTCTACACCGTGGAGGCCGGCCCCTACACCGCGGAGCGCTGGGCCAAGGCCGTTTTGGAGGCGGCCAAGAAGGGGGCTAAGGCCGTGGTTGCCCCCTCCTCCCGCCAGTCCCGCACCTACCTGGGCCGGGTGGCCTTCGCCCTGGGGGCGGGGCTTCTGGAGGACACCCTGGAGTCCTGGGCCGAGGGGGGCGAGGTCTACGCCACCCGCTACGCCTACCTGAACCGGGTAACCCAAAAGGTGAAGGCCGCCCTCCCGGTGGTGCTCACCGTGAAGCCCAACACCACCCCCCCCGCCGAGCCCAAAGGGGAAGGCCGGGTGGAGGCCCTCCCCCTCCCGCCGGTGGAAACGGTGGAGGTCCTGGAGAAGATCCAGGAGGAGAAGAAGGGGGTCTCCCTCGCCGAGGCGGACGTGGTGGTCACGGGGGGCCGGGGCATGGGGAGCGCGGAGGCCTTCAAGGCCATAGAGGAGCTCGCCGCCCTCCTCGGGGGCGCGGTGGGGGCCACCCGGGCGGTGGTGGACGCGGGCTGGCGCCCCTACGGCGAGCAGGTGGGCCAGACGGGCAAGACCGTGCAGCCCACCCTCTACATCGCCCTGGGGGTTTCCGGGGCGGTGCAGCACCTCGCCGGGATGAACAAGAGCAAGTACATCGTAGCGGTGAACAAGGACCCCGAGGCCCCCATCTTCAAGCACGCGGACTACGGCATCGTGGGGGACGTGCACCAGGTCCTGCCCGCCCTGATCCAGGCGGTGAAGAAGCTGAAAGACTAAGACCCTTGGGGCCCCCGCCGAAGCGAAGGCTTCGGCGGGGCACTTAACTCCGGTCCTCAGGCTTAGGGGGAGCGCCCTCCTCCTCCATGCGCTTTTCCTCCTGGAGCTCCTCGGCGAAAGAGGCGCCCTTTCCCTCCTTAAGGGAGGCGGGGCGCGAAGGCAGGAGCAGGCGGAAAAGGAGGTAAAGGAGGAGGGCCACCACCAAGGCCCCAAGCACGTAGGGCCAGGCGGGGGGCGCGGGGGCCTCGGGGGGCTGGGGCAGGGCCAGGGGCTCGGCAGGGGCCTGGAGCACCTCCTTTTCCAGGTCCGCCACCCGGCCCCCCAAGGTCTTTAGGGCCTCCTCCTGGGCAGAAAGGCGCTCCTCCAGGGCCGCCACCCGCGCCTCGAGGCGCCCCAGGGCCACGTACCCCCGGTACCCCACGAAGGCCAGAAGGAGGAGCAGGACCAAGGACACGCCGAAAAGCCACCTTTTCATGGAACCCCTCCTTTCCTTCCCCGGCGTAGGCCCGGGGAGTCTCGTCATAGTATCATGCGGGCCGTATGGCGGACAACGCCCGGCTCATCCTGGATGAACTCCTGGCGGAACTGGAGGAAAGAAGGAAAAAAATCCTCCTGGGCGGGGGGGAAGAGCGCATAAAAAAACAGCACCAGCAGGGCAAACTCACCGCCCGGGAGCGGATAGAACACCTCCTGGACCCCGGGAGCTTCGTGGAGCTCATGCCCTTCGTGGAGCATTTGGAAACCGGGCTCATGGAGGGCCTCGAGGCCCCCGCGGACGGGGTGGTGACGGGCTACGGCACCATCGGGGGGCGGCGGGTCTTCGTCTTCAGCCAGGACTTCACCGTCCTGGGGGGGTCCTTGGGCAAGATGCACGGCCGCAAGATCGCCAGCCTCATGGACCTGGCGGCCAAGGTGGGGGCCCCCATCATCGGCCTGAACGACTCCGCGGGGGCCCGCATCCAGGAGGGGGTGGATAGCCTCTCGGGCTACGGGGAGGTCTTCTACCGCAACGCCCTCTATTCCGGGGTGGTGCCCCAGATCTCCGCCATCCTGGGCCCCTGCGCCGGGGGGGCGGTCTACAGCCCGGCCATGACGGACTTCGTCCTCATGAGCCGGGGGACGAGCTACATGTTCATCACCGGCCCCGAGGTCATCAAGAGCGTGACCCGGGAGGAGGTGAGCTTTGAGGAGCTGGGCGGGGCCGACGTGCACATGGAGAAAAGCGGGGTGGCCCACCTGGAGGGGAAGGACGACCTGGAGGTCCTGGAGCTCATCCGCAAGCTCCTCTCCTACCTGCCCCAAAACAGCCGGGAAAAGCCCCCCGTGCTGGCCCCAAAGGACGACCCCCTCCGCCCCACCCCGGAGCTTATGGACATCGTCCACCCCGACGCCAAGCGCCCCTACAACATGCACCAGGTGATCCGCACCCTTCTGGACGGCGGGGAGTTCCTGGAGATCCAACCCCGCTTCGCCCGCAACATCATCGTGGGCCTGGGGCGGCTTGGGGGCTACCCCGTGGGGGTGGTGGCCAACAACCCCCGCTTCATGGCCGGGGCCCTGGACATCCACGCCTCGGACAAGGCCGCCCGCTTCATCCGCACCATGGACGCCTTCAACATCCCCATCCTCACCCTGGTGGACGTCACGGGCTTCCTCCCCGGGGTGGCCCAGGAGCACGGGGGCATCATCCGCCACGGGGCCAAGATGCTCTTCGCCTACGCTGAGGCCACGGTGCCCAAGATCACCCTCATCGTGCGCAAGGCCTACGGGGGGGCCTACCTGGCCATGAACTCCAAGGACATGGGGGCGGACGTGGTCCTGGCCTGGCCCACCGCGGCGGTGGCGGTGATGGGGGCCGAGGGGGCGGCCAACATCGTCTTCCGCAAGGAGATCCAGTCCTCCCCCAACCCCGAGGAAACCCGCAGGCGGAAGATCGAGGAGTACCGCCAGGCCTTTGACAACCCCTACGTGGCCGCGGCCCGGGGGTACATTGACGACATCATCAGCCCCGAGCATACCCGGGCCGTCCTCTTCCGCCACCTGGAGATGCTCTGGACGAAGAAGGAGGAGCGGCCCTTCAAAAAGCACGACAACATCCCCCTCTAAGCATGGAAGCGGACCTGGAGGCCCTTTACCAAGAGCTTTCCGCCTGCCGCCTCTGCCCAAGGCTGGTCGCCCACCGGGAGGAGGTGGCCAGGAAAAAACGCGCCGCCTACCGGGACTTTCCCTACTGGGGCAGGCCGGTGCCGGGGTTTGGGGACCCTAGGGCCAGGGTCCTCCTCTTCGGCCTGGCCCCGGGGGCCCACGGCTCCAACCGCACGGGCCGCCCCTTCACCGGGGACGCCTCCGGGGCCTTCCTCTACCCCCTCCTCTTCCAGGCCGGGCTTGCCAACAAGCCGGAAAGCGAGCCCGGGGACGACCTGAAGCTCTTTGGGGTCTACCTCACCGCCGCCGTGCGCTGCGCCCCGCCGGGGAACCGCCCAAGCCGGGCGGAGCTTAGGACCTGCGCCCGCTGGACGGAGCGCGAGCTCGCCCTCCTCCCCGAGGTCAGGGTCTACCTGGCCCTGGGCCATATCGCCCACGAGGCCCTACTGGAGCACTTTGGGCTAAAAAAGGCCCATTTCCCCTTCGCCCACGGCCGGATCCACCCCCTCCCCGGGGGGAAATACCTCCTGGACAGCTACCACGTCTCCCGCCAGAACACCCAGACCGGCAGGCTCACGAAGGAGATGTTCCTCCAGGTGCTGGAGGAAGCTAAACGCCTCGCCGGGCTTTGAGCCAGGCCATGAGCTTCTCGTAAGGAAGGGTGTTCAGGACCCTCTCCTTACCAATCCAGGCCCTTTGGGCCGTGCCCACCGCGAGCTCCATGTAGCGCAGGTGGTCGGTCTGGTGGGCGTCGGTGGAGAGGCTCACCCAAAGGCCCATCCCGTAGGCCAGGCGGGCCAGGTCGTCGGGGAGGTCCATGCGGTCGTAATAGCCGTCAATCTCCACCGCCACCCCCTGGGCCCTCGCCTTGGCGAAGACCGCCTCCCAGTCCGCCTCTATAGGCGGGCGGCGGCCCAGGAGGCGGGCCGTGGGGTGGGCCAGGACGTGGACGAAGGGGCTTTCCAGGGCCTTGAGGAGCCTTTTGGTCTGCTCGGCCTTGGAGAGCTTGAAGTGGCTGTGGATGGAAACGAGGACGATATCCAGCTCCCTCAGGACCCAGTCGGGGTAGTCCAGGCCCCCGTCCTTGTGGATGTCCACCTCCGCCCCCGCGAGGAGGTAGGGGGGCCCATGGGTCTCGTTGAAGCGGCGGATGGCCTCGATGCGCTTGAGGGCCGCCTCGGGGGAAGGCCCCCCCGCCACCCGCACCGCGGGGGAGTGGTCCGTGACCGCCAGGTACTCGTACCCCAGGGCCTTGGCCGCCCGCCAGAGCTCCTCCAGGGTGTTCTTGCCGTCGGAATAGGTGGAGTGGACCTGGAGGTCCCCCCGGATGTCCTCCGGGGCGAGGAGCACGGGGAGCTCGCCCTTTAGGGCCGCCTCCACCTCCCCCCGGTTCTCCCTTAGGGGGGGCGGGATCCAGGGGAGGCCGAGGGCGGCGTAGACCTCCTCCTCCGTGGCCCCCGCCAGGCGTTCCTCCCCCCGGAAGACCCCGTACTCGGAAAGCTTTAAGCCCTTTTCCTGGGCCAGGGCCCGTAGGCGGATGGAGTGGTCCTTGCTCCCCGTGAGGTACTGGAGGCCCGAGCCAAAGCTTTCCGGCGGGACCACCCGGAGGTCCACCTGGAGGCCATCCTTCAGGAAAACCGTGGCCCTTTCCTCCCCTTTGGCGTAGACCCGGGCCACCCCCTTTAGGCGCACGAAGCCCTCCACCACCCGCTCGGGGGTGGGGCTCGCCGCCAGGTAGTCCAGATCCCCCACGGTCTCCTTGTAGCGCCGGGCCGAGCCGCAAAGCTCCGCCTTCTCCACCCCGGGAAGGGCCCGGATCTCTTCCAAAAAGTTCCGGGCAAAGGAGAGCACCGCCCCCAAGGGGCGCCTCCTCCCGGTGGCCTGGAGGAGATCCAGCCCCTCCCGGATGCGCTCCGCCTTCTTCGGGCCAAAACCCTTAAGCTTCAGGAGATCCCCCCGCTCCAGGGCCTCTTTCAGCCCTTCCAGGGAGTCTATCCCCAAGGCCTCGTAAAGCTGGCGGGCGGTTTTGGGCCCCACCCCGGGCACGGCCATGACCGCAAGGACCCCCCGGGGGACCTGGGCCAAAAGCTCCTGGTGTTTTTTCACCCGCCCCGTGGCCAAAAACTCCAGGATCTTTTCCGCCAAATCAGGGCCGATGCCGGGAAGCTCCAACAGGGCCTCCTTGCCCTTTTGGGCCACGGTTTCAATGGGGATGTCCAGGTCGCGGAGGGTGCGGGCGGCCTCGAGGTAGGCCCGCACCCGGAAGGGGTTGTCCCCCAGGAACTCGCTCATGAGGGCGATCTCCTCAAAGACCTGGGCCAGCTCCTCGTTCCGCATAGGCCTACTATAGACTTTTCCCGTGGCCTTCCGGGAATGGGTGGTGGAGATCCTGAAGGAAGCGGGCCGCCCCCTCCACTACCGGGAGGTGGGGCTGAAGCTCAAGGAAAAGGGCCACTGGCGGGAGGTACAGGACCCGGTGAAGATCGCCCGCATCCGCCTCTCCGCCCTAGCCCGCTGGCACCGGAGCCCGGTGGTGGCCCTGGGGAAGGGGGTGTACGCCCTCAAGGAAGAAGCCGATACGAGCCCAGCACCTTGAGGTAGTTGGCCCGCTCCAAGGCCGCGGGTTCGGCCACCTTCTGGTAGCTCATGGCCCCCCGCATCTCCTCCAGGCTCTCGTACCCCTTCTCCTCCATGAAGGCCCGAAGCTCCCCCAAGACGGTGCGGAAGTGGCCGGGGCCCTGCTGGAGCACCGCGGAGGTCATCATGACCACCTGGGCCCCGGCCAGGATCCCCTTGGCCGCCTCCCGCCCCGAGTGCACGCCCCCCGTAAGGGCCAGCTCCAGCCCCACCCGGCCGTAGAGGAGGGCGATCCAGTGGAGGCGCAACAGGGCCTCGTAGGGGCGGGAAAGGGAGAGGGTGGGGACGTACTCCAGCCGTTCCAGGTCTATGTCCGGCTGGTAGAAGCGGTTGAAGAGCACGAGGCCCTTAGCCCCCGTGCCCTCCACCCGCTTGGCGAAGTGGGCGAAGGCGGTGAAGGCGTGCCCCACCTTCACGGCCACGGGGATCCGCACCTCCTCCACCACCGCCCGGATGGTGTCCAGGTACATGGCCTCCACCTCGGCCCCGGAAAGGGCGGGGTCGGTGGGGATGTAGTAGAGGTTGAGCTCCAAGGCGTCCGCCCCCGCCTCCTCCAGGAGCCGGGCGTACTCCACCCACCCCCCCCGGCTCACCCCGTTCAGGCTGGCGATGATGGGCACGGAAACCCGTTCCTTGGCCCGGGCCAGGAGGTCCAGGTGGCGCTCGGGGGAAAGGCGGTACTCGTGGGCCCGGGGGAAGTAGGAGAGGGCCTCGGCGTAGCTCTCGTGGCCGTAGTGGAGGTAGTGGTCCAGGGCCTCCTCCTCGTGCAGGACCTGCTCCTCAAAGAGGGAGTGCATCACGATGGCGCTCGCCCCCCCGTCCTCCAAGCGCAGGAAGCCGTCCAGCTTCTCCGTAAGGGGGGAGGCGGAGGCCACCAGGGGGTGCTCCAGAGGGAGCCCCAGGTAGGTGGTCTTCAGGTTCACGCCGTCACCTCCTTCGCCGCCATGCGCTCAAGCCGCTCCCAGCGGGCCCGCACCGCCCGTTCCGCCTCCTCCAACAGGGCCTCCGCCGCCTCGGGGTGGGTCTGGAGGACCAGGCGGTAGCGGTTTTCCGCGTAGAGGTACTCCCTTAGAGGAAGGGTGGGGGGCTTGGAGTCCAGGAAGAGGCCCTGGCCGGGGAGGTAGCGGAAAAGGGGCCAGTAGCCGGAGCGCTCCGCCATCTTCTGGTGCTCCATGCCCTTGGCCATGTCGATCCCGTGGGCGATGCAGTGGCTGTAGGCCACGATGAGAGCGGGGCCGGGGTGGGCCTCGGCCTCGAGGAAGGCCCGCACCGTGTGGGCGTCGTTGGCCCCCATGGCCACCTGGGCCACGTAGACGTGCCCGTAGCTCATGGCCATGAAGGCCAGGTCCTTCTTGGGGGTCTTCTTGCCCCCCGCGGCGAACTTGGCCACCGCCCCCAGCCCCGTGGCCTTGGAGGCCTGGCCCCCGGTGTTGGAGTAGACCTCGGTGTCCAGGACCAGGACCTTGACGTTGGCCCCGCTGGCAAGCACATGGTCTAGCCCCCCATACCCGATGTCGTAGGCCCAGCCGTCCCCCCCCACGATCCAGACCGTGTGGGGGATGAGGGCTTCCGCCACCGCCAGGAGGTCCTGGGCCCTGGGGTCTTGGAGGGAGGAAAGGCGCTCCCTTAAAAGGGCCACGTCCTTCCGCCTCTCCTCCACCCCCTCAGGCCCCACCTGGGCTAAGAGCCTTTCCACCAGTTCCGCCCCCAACACCTCCCGGAACTCGGGAAGGAGGCGCCTGGCGTACTCCGCCTTCTTGTCCAGGGCCAGGCGCATGCCGAGGCCGAACTCCGCGTTGTCCTCAAAGAGGGAGTTGGCCCAGGCGGGCCCCCGGCCCTCCGCGTTCTTGGCCCAGGGGGTGGTGGGCAGGTTGCCCCCGTAGATGGAGCTGCACCCGGTGGCGTTGGCCACGATGAGGCGGTCCCCGAAGAGCTGGGAAAGGAGCTTCAGGTACGGGGTTTCCCCGCACCCCGCGCAGGCCCCCGGGAACTCAAAGAGGGGCGGGAGGAGCTGCACGTCCTTCACCGTGTGGAGCTTTAGGGGCGCCCTGGGCGTTTCGGGAAGGCTGAGGAAGAAGTCCCAGTGCCGGTTCATCTCCTCCCGCACCAGAAGCCTCGGGGCCATGTTCAAGGCCTTGCGGCTGGGGTTGGTCTTGTCCTTGGCCGGGCAGACCTCCACGCAGAGGCTGCAGCCCGTGCAGTCGTCGGGGGAGATGGCCAGGGTGTAGGCCCCGGAAAGCTCCCGCCACATGGCCTTCCGGTGGCGGAAGCCCTCGGGGGCCCCCTGGAGGACCTCCTCCGGGACCACCTTGGCCCGGATGACGCTGTGGGGGCAGACCAGCACGCACTTCCCGCACTGGACGCAGACCCCTTCGTCCCAGGTGGGCACGTACTCGGCGATGCCCCGCTTCTCGTAGCGGGCGGTGCCCGTGGGGAAGGTGCCGTCTGGGGGGAAGGCGGAGACGGGGAGCTTGTCCCCAAGCCCCAGGGCGATGGGCCCCAGCACCTCCCGCACGAAGGGAGGGGCCTCCCCCACCATGGGGGGCAGGAGGTCTTGGCTCGAGGTCACCCGCCCGGGGATGGGAAGGGGTTCCACCCGCTCAAAGCCCAGGTCCACCGCCCGGAAGTTCTTCTCTAAAACGCTCCTTCCCCGCTTGCCGTAGCTCTTCTCAATGCCCCGCTTGATGCGGGCCTTGGCCTCCTCCTCGGGCAGGACCCCCGAGAGCTTGAAGAAGGCGGCCTGCATGATGGTGTTGATGCGCCCCGGAAGGCCCACCTGCCGGGCCAGCTCGTAGGCGTTGATGACGTAGACCTTGAGCCCCTTCTCCAGGATGGCCTCCTGGACGGGCCGGGGCAGGCGGTCCCAGACCTCCTCCTTGGGGTAAGGGGCGTTGAGGAGCAGGGTGGCCCCCTCCTCGGCCACGTCCAGCATGGGCACCCGCTCCAGGAAGCTCCACTGGTGGATGCCCACAAAGCTGGCCTTCCGGATCAGGTAGGGCTTCTGTAGGGGCCTTGGGCCGAAGCGCAGGTGGCTCACGGTGCGGGAGCCGGATTTCTTGGAGTCGTAGACGAAGTAGCCCTGGGCGTAGAGGGGGGTTTCCTCCCCGATGATCTTGATGGTGTTCTTGTTGGCGGACACCGTGCCGTCGGAGCCCAGGGCGAAGAAGACCGCCCGCACGGACCCGGGGTCCTCAAAGTCCACCTCCGGGTAGGGGAGGCTAAGCCCGGTGACGTCGTCCTCTATCCCCACGGTGAAGCCGTGGCGGGGGTTTTCCCGGGCCAGCTCCTCGTAGACCCCAAGGGCCATGGCGGGGGTGAACTCCTTGGAGGAAAGCCCGTACCGCCCCCCCACCAGGAGGGCCTGCCGCCCGCCCAGGGCCAAGGCCGCGGCCACGTCCTGGAAAAGGGGCTCCCCCAAGGCCCCCGCCTCCTTGCCCCGGTCCAAGACGGCGATGCGGCGTGCGGTCTTGGGCAGGGCCTCCAGGAAGGCCTCGAGGCCGAAGGGCCGGTAGAGGCGGACCCGCACCATCCCCACCCGCTCCCCCCGCTTCAGGAGGTACTCCAGGGCCTCCTCCACCGCCAGGCTCCCCGAGCCCATGACCACCACCACCCGCTCCGCCTCCGGGTGGCCCAGGTACTGGTAGGGCTGGTAGGGCCGGCCCGTGACCCGGCCGAAGGCCTCCATGACCTCCGCCACCACCTTCGGGGCCCGGAGGTAGAAGGGGTTGCTGGCCTCGCGGTTTTGGAAGAAGTGGTCGGGGTTCTGGGCGCTCCCCCGAAGGACGGGGGCCTCCGGGGTGAGGGCCCGTTCCCGGAAGGCCTTCAGGGCCTCAAAGGGGAAGAGGGCTTTGAGCTCCCGGTCGGAAAGGGGCTGGATCTTCTGCACCTCGTGGGAGGTGCGGAACCCGTCCATGGCGTGGAGGAAGGGGAGGCTGGCCTTCAGGGCGGCAACGTGGGCGATGGCCGCCAGGTCCTGGGCCGCCTGCACGGACTCGGAGACCAGGATCCCGAACCCCGTGGGGCGGACGGCGTAGAGGTCCTGGTGGTCGCCGAAGATGGAAAGGGCGTGGGTGGCCACGGCGCGGGCGGCCACGTGGATGACCCCGGGGAGGAGCTGGCCGGCCATCTTGTACATGTCGGGGATCATGAGGAGGAGGCCCTGGCTGGCGGTGAAGGTGGTGGCCAGGACCCCTTCCTGCAAGGCCCCGTGCAAGGCCCCCGCCGCCCCGCCCTCGGACTGCATCTCCACCACCCGGGGCACGCTGCCCAAGAGGTTGGGCAGGCCCTGGGCCGCCCATTCGTCGGAGAGCTCCGCCATGGGGCTGGAGGGGGTGATGGGGTAGATGGCGATGACCTCGGAAAGGCGGTAGGCCACCCGGGCCACCGCCTCGTTGCCGTCCACGGTGATGGGGCGCATGGTGTCACCTCTTCCCTACCCTACACCTTTCCCTTGGGGGAGAAATGTCCCATACTGGAGCCATGCGCCCTTATCTGCGCTACGGCCTCGTGGGGGGGCTTCTCCTCCTGGCCCTCCTCTTCCCCGAAGGTCGCCCACCCCTCCTCCTCCTTGCGGGCCTGGTCCTCCTCTTCGCCCGCCCCGCCGCCTGCCCCCTTGACGCCAGGGAGGGAAAGGAAAAGACTTGAGGGCGTGCGCACCTTTGAGGAGAACCTAGAGCGGCTTGCGGAACTGGGCATCCGGGTGGGGCTTAACCTACAACCCCACCAGGAGGTCATCGCCACCGCCCCCCTCGAGGCGGTGGACTTCGTGCGCCTTCTGGCCAAGAAGGCCTACGAGGCGGGGGCAAGCCTCTTCACCGTGCTCTACAGCGACAACGTCCTGGCCCGGGAACGGCTTTCCCGGGTGGCCCCGGAGGACCTGGACCGGGCCCCAGCCTGGCTCTACGAGGGCATGGGCCGGGCCTTCCGCGAGGGGGCGGCCAGGCTTGCGGTCTCCGGGAACGACCCCAAGGCCCTTGCGGGCCTGGACCCCGAGCGGATCGGCCGGGCGCAGAAGGCCCAGGCCCAGGCCTACGAGCCCGCCCTCAAGGCCATCACCGAGTTCGCCACCAACTGGAGCATCGTCCCCTTCGCCCACCCGGGCTGGGCGCGGGCCGTGTTCCCGGAGCTTCCCGAGAAGGAGGCGGTGGAGAGGCTCTGGTGGGCCATCTTCCAGGCCACCCGCGTCCTGGAAGAGGACCCCGTGGCGGCCTGGCGGGAGCACAACCGCCGCCTCCACGAGAAGGTGGCCTACCTGAACGCGCGCCGCTTCCACGCCCTCCACTTCCGGGGCCCCGGCACCGACCTCACCGTGGGCCTGGCGGAGGGCCACCTCTGGCAGGGCGGGGCCACGGAGGCCCAGAACGGGGTGGTCTGCAACCCCAACCTGCCCACGGAGGAGGTCTTCACCGCCCCCCACCGGGCGCGGGTGGAAGGGGTGGTGCGCGCAAGCCGCCCCCTGGCCCTCGGGGGGGAGCTAGTGGAGGGCATCTGGGCCCGCTTCCAAGACGGGGTGGCGGTGGAGGTGGGGGCGGAGAAGAACGCGGAGCTCCTCCTCAAGGCCCTGGAGACGGACGAGGGGGCCAGGCGCCTGGGCGAGGTGGCCCTGGTCCCCGCGGACAACCCCATCGCCAAGACGGGCCTGGTCTTCTTTGACACCCTCTTTGACGAGAACGCCGCCAGCCACCTGGCCTTCGGCCAAGCCTACGCGGAGAACCTCGAGGGCCACCCCACGGGGGAGGAGCTTCTCAAGCGGGGGGCCAACCGGAGCCTCATCCACATCGACTGGATGATCGGCTCGGAGGAGGTGGACGTGGACGGGCTCTACGAGGACGGCACCCGCGTCCCCCTCATGCGCAAGGGGGTGTGGGTGGTCTAGAGGTCCCACGGCAAAGGCGTTTAGGGCTTCGGGCCCGTCTATCCCCGGCCCCCACCTAAAGGGCCGGGGATTTTCCTAACCCCGATCAAGGCAGAAAAGGGTGGGCACCTTTTACCTACGGAAGGGGTGGGTAAGCCTAGAGCTTGGGACTGTGTATTCTGGGAGTCAACCCCTACGCCACCTCTAGGGAGGGCTTAAACTGGAAGCAAGGGGGGAAGTCCTTGGCAAGGGACGCACGGGAAAACCTCGTATCCCAGCTAGGGGGCCCAGAGGTGCAAGAACTGCTAAAGCGCCACAGGGTCAAAAGGCTCTGCTTGGTGGGTTCCCACGCCCGGGGAGAAGCCCAGGAGGCCAGCGACCTGGACCTCCTGGTGGAGTTCCTACCCATGCCCCCCGAGGAGCATGCCAGCCACTATCTGGACCTAATGTTGGAACTCCAGGAGCTCTTGGGCCTTCCTGTGGATCTCTTGGAAACGCAGAGCTTACAAAACCCCTTCGTGCGTGCCCGCATAGAGGAACACCTTCAAGAAATCTATGCCGCTTAGGGACCTCAAAGGGTACATGTGGGATATTTGAGAGGCGGGGAGGGAGGCCATGGTGTTTCTCCAGGGCATCGCCTTTCATGACTTTGTGGAAAATCCCCTCCTCCGAGCGGCGGTGGAGCGCAAGCTAGAGATCGTGGGGGAAGCCCTGTCCCAAGCCATCAAGCACTTTCCCGAAATCCAGCCCCTCTTCCCCGAAGCCCCCCAGGTCATGGCCATGCGGAATCGCCTTATCCATGCCTACGCCCGCGTAGACCCCGCGGTGGTCTTTGGGGTGGTGCACCGCCACCTTCCCGAGCTGGTGGCGAAGGCCGAGGAGCTTCTAAACCGCTAGACGCTTTCCAGGGCCTCCTGGAAGAGCGCGAGGAGGTCTTCCGGGTCCTCCAGACCCACGGAGACCCGGACGAGCCCCGGGGTCACGCCGGCCTCGAGGCGGGCCTCCTCCTTGAGGCGGCTATGGGTGGTGGTCCAGGGGTGGACGAGGAGGGTGCGGGCGTCCCCCAGGTTGGGGGCCTTGAGGAGGCGGATGGCCTTCAGGAACCGGCTCGCCCCTTCCAGGCTCCCCAGGTCCAGGGTGAGGACGGGGCCGAAGGCGGTGAGGTACTTCCGGGCCCGGGCGTGGGCGGGGTCCTCGGGGAGGCCGGGGTAGCGGAGGGCCTTCACCTTGGGGTGGGCCCTAAGGGCCTCCGCCAGGCGCAGGGCGCTTTGGCTCATCCGCCCCACCCTTAGGGCCACGGTCTCCAGGCCCTGGAAGAGGAGGTAGGCGTTGAAGGGGCTTAGGCTCATCCCCCCCAGGGAAAGCCCGAGCTGGCGCACCCTTTCGGGGAAACACCGGGGGCCTAGGGCCTCCCAGGGGACCCTTCCCTTTAGGTCGGGCTCCAGGAACTGGGGGAAGCGGGCCCAGAGGCCGGTTTCCCGGGCCAAGACCGCCCCGCCCAGCACGGAGCCGTGCCCCGAGGCCCACTTGGTGAGGCTCTGGACCACCGCGTGGGCCCCCCACTTGAGGGGCTGGGATAGCGCCCCCGCGGCCCCGAAGGTGTTGTCCACCACCAGGGCCACACCCCTTTCCTCCGCCAGCTCCGCCAGGGCCTCGAGGTCGGGGACCAGGAGGGCCGGGTTGGCCACGGTCTCCACGAAAAGGACCCGCGTCCTCTCCGAAAGGGCCTCCCGCACGGCCTCAGGCTCGGGGTCCACGTAGCGCACCCTGACCCCCATGAGGGGACTTAGGACCTGGTCCAAAAGCCCGATGGTCTGGCCGAAAAGCCCCTTGGCGGCCACCACCTCGTCCCCCGGGCGGAGGAGGGCGAGGAGGGCGGAAAAGGTGGCCGCCTGGCCCGAGGCCACGGCCACCGCCTCCAAGGCCCCCTCCAGGGCCTTAAGCCGCACCTCCAAGGCCTTTGCTGTGGGGTCCTTCTGCCGGGCGTAGACGTAGCCTTCCCCCGTGGCGAAGCGCTCCGCCCCCTCCTCCAGGGTGGGGAACCCGTAAGCGGCCACGGCGTAGATGGGAAGCCCCACCGCCCCGTGGGGATCCTCAGGGAGCCCCGCCAGCACCGCCAGGGTCTCGTACCTCATGCCCCCTAGTCTAGCCGGTAAGCTGGTGGCCCATGGAGAGGACCGTTCTGGTCACGGGGGCGGGCAGCGGCATCGGCCTGGCCACGGCCACCCTCCTGAAGGCGCGGGGGTTTACCGTCTACGCGGGGGCCAGGAAGCCGGAGGACCTCAAGAGGCTAGAGGCCCTGGGCCTCATCCCCCTCCCCCTGGACGTCACCCGCCCCGAGGACCTAGCGCAAGCCCAGGAAGCCATTCCCGAAGCGCTTTTCGGCCTGGTGGCGAACGCCGGCCTTGCCCCGGCAGGCCCCCTCGAGCTCGTGCCCCCCGAGGTGGTGGAGGAGGGCCTCAGGGTGAACGTCCTCGGGGCCCTGCGCACGGTGCAGGCCTTCCTGCCCCACCTGAGGCGGGGAAGGGGGCGGATCGTCCTCATGGGCTCCGTCTCGGGCCTTTTGGCCCTTCCCCTCATGGGGCCCTACGCGGCGAGCAAGTTCGCCCTCGAGGCCCTGGCGGACGCCCTACGGGTGGAGCTTGCCCCCTTCGGGGTCAAGGTGGTCCTGGTAGAGCCGGGCTCCGTGGCCACCCCCATCTGGGGGCGGAGCCTCCGCTGGGCCGAGGGCTACCTCCTCCCCCCGCCCCCGGGGACGGAAGGGGTCTACGGGGCCTATCTGGAAGCCGCCCGGAGGATGGCGGAGCGAAACGCCAAAAGGGGTCTTCCCCCAGAACGGGTGGCCGAGGCGGTCCTAAAGGCCCTCACCCACCCCCGCCCCAGGGCCCGCTACCTGGTGGCCCACCCGGCCCGGGCGCGGGAGGTCCGCCTCTTAAGGCTCCTCCCCGAAGCCCTCCGGGATGCCCTCATCCTGAGGGTGCTCCGGCGGCTAGCGCACTAGGAGCACCGGGCAGGGGGCCTGGGCCACCACCTTCTGGCTCTGGCTCCCCAGGAAAAGCCCCCCCAAAGCCCCAAGGCCCCGGGTGCCCATGACGATGAGGTCGGCCTTCTCCCCGTGCGCCGCCTCCAGGATGGCCCCCGCGGGCTCCCCTTCTAGAAGAAGGCCGTTCTCCGGGGGAAGGCCCACCAGGGCAAGCCCCTCCTTTAGCACCGCCTCCGCCCGCTCCAGGCGCCGCTTCAGGGCCTCCTCAAAGAAGGGCTCCCCCAGGTAGTCGGGCACGGGCTCGTAGACGTGCACCACAAGGAGCCGGGCCCCATGGGCCTCCCCTTCCGCCTTGGCCACCTGGGCCGCCCGCTTGGCGTGCTCCGAGCCGTCGTAGGCCAGGAGGATGGTCTTGAACATGCCCCTAGTCTACGCCTCCGCCCGCCTCTCCCCGGGCAGCTCCACCCTCCGGCCGCACCGGCAGGTGTCCCCCTCTATGCGGAACAGGGTGCCGTCCGCCTTGGGGTAGAGCCACAGGGCCCCGCAGTCCGGGCAGCGCACCTCGGCCACCAGGGAGCGGATCTCCTCGGGGCTGAAGCGGTAGGCCGCCCCGCACCAGTGGCAGATCACCTCCGCCCCGCCGTCTTTTACGATCATGTCCTCCCGCTCCTCGGGGGTGAAGAAGACCAGGGCCTCCAGGGCCTTCTCCCGGTTGCAGCGGCAGCGGAAGCGGGCGGGGATCTCGTTTTCCGCATAGCCCAGGGCGCGGAGGTCCGTGCGCTCCAGGCCCAGGCCCTGGAAAAGGGCCGCCAACGCCCCCTCCAGGCCCTCCTTGCGGAGGCGCTCCGTGAGGGGGCCGAAGTCCTTTAGGTTGGCCTCGAGGCGGCCCAGGACCTCCTCCGAGGCCCCGGGGAGGACCTGGACGGCGATGCCCCCCGCGGCCTCCACCTCCCCTTCCCCCTTCACCCGCACCCCCAGGAGGAGGGCGGAGGGGATCTGCTCCGACTGCCAGAGGTAGTGGGCCAGGTCCTCGGCGATCTCCCCCGAGACCAGGGGCACGGTGCTGGTGTAGATCTCCCCGTTGGGCAGGGCCCGGTCCACCCTTAAAAAGCCCCGCCCCACCGCGGCCCCCACGTTGAGCTTGCCGTCCTCCCGCAAGGGGACCTCCGCCTTGGGGTTCTTCACATACCCCCTCACCCCCCCCATGGGGTCCGCCTCGACCACCACGCCCCCTAAGGGGCCATCTCCCTCGAGGCGCAGGGTGAGGCGCTCCTTGGGGGTCTTGAGAAGGAGCTGGGCCAGGAGGAGCGCCCCGGTCATGGCCCGGCCCAAGGCGGCGGTGGCCGTGGGGGAAAGGCCGTGGCGGAGGCGGGCCTCCTCCACCACGTCCCCCGTGTCCGCGGCCACCACCCGGAGGTTCCCCTCCCCCGCCAGGGCCCGAAGGATCCGTCCCATACCCCGCCATTATGGCACGAACCCCTATAATCGCCCTATGGGCCTTGTCCTCTACGACACCCTCCAGCGGAAGAAGGTCCCCTTTGAGCCCGCGGTGAAGGGGCACGTGGGCATCTACGTGTGCGGACCCACGGTCTACGCCGACCCCCACCTGGGCCACGCCCGGGGGCCCATCGTCTACGACGTGCTGAGGCGCTACTTCCTCCACCAGGGGTACAGGGTGCGCTTCGTTTCCAACATCACCGACGTGGGCCACCTCACGGACGACGCCGACCAGGGGGAGGACAAGATCCAAAAGCGGGCCAAGCTGGAGCAGCTCGAGCCCATGGAGGTGGCCGAGAAGTACACCTGGAGCTACTTTGACGCCATGCAGACCCTAAACGTCCTGAGGCCCTCCATCGCCCCTAGGGCCTCGGGGCACATCCCCGAGCAGCTGGAACTCACCCAGCGCCTTCTGGAGCGGGGCTTCGCCTACGTGCGGGGGGGAAGCGTGTACTTCCGGGTGCGGGCCTTCCCCGAGTACGGGAAGCTTTCGGGGAAAAGGCTGGAGGAGCTCCGCGCGGGGGCCCGGGTGGAGGTGCGGGAGGAGAAGGAAGACCCCCTGGACTTCGCCCTCTGGAAGGCGGCGGAGCCGGGCCACCTCATGCGCTGGAAAAGCCCCTGGGGGGAGGGGTACCCCGGCTGGCACATTGAGTGCACGGCCATGAGCCTGAAGTACCTGGGGGAGGGGTTTGACCTGCACGCGGGGGGCATAGACCTCCAGTTCCCCCACCACGAGTGCGAGATCGCCCAGGCGGAGGCCGCGGGCTACCGCTTCGCCCGGCACTGGATGCACCACAACCACGTGCTCCTGGAAGGGGAAAAGATGGCCAAGAGCACGGGGAATCTCGTCCTCCTCCACGACCTCCTAAAGGCCCACGAGCCCATGGCCCTCCGCTTCTACCTCCTCCAGACCCACTACCGGAGCCCCATGGACTTTACCTTCCAGGGCCTCGAGGCCGCCGAACGGGGCTACGCCCGCCTCCTCCAGGCCTACCGGGAGGTGCGGGCCAGGAAGGCCCAGGCCCCTTCCGGCACCACCCCGGAGCTGGAAAGGGCCCTGGACGCCCTGGAGAAGGCCTTCCTGGAGGCCATAGAGGACGACCTCTCCACCCCCGAGGCCCTGGCCGCCTTCTTCACCTTCCTTCCGGAGCTAAACCGCCTCCTTCCCGAGGCGGGAAGGGAGAGCCTGGAGCGGGCAGAAAGGGTCTTCCACACCCTAGGGGAAGGCATCCTCGGCCTCTTCCCGGAACGGGTCCTGGAGGAAAAGGTTTCCGGGCCCCTCCTCCAAGGCCTCATGGCCCTCCTCCTGGAGCTCAGGGAGGAGGCCCGGCGGGCCCGGGACTTCGCCAAGGCGGACCTGATCAGGGAAAGGCTTAAGGCCCTTGGGGTCATCGTGGAGGACACCAAGGAGGGCCCCAAGTGGCGGCTGGAATAAAGGCCCCCCGCAAAGGGTCCTTTGCGGGGGGAAAGGCGCTTAGGGCTTAGCGGGGGATGGGGTAGCCCTCGGCCTCGAGGACCGCCTCGGCCACCCGCCGCCTCAGGGCCACCAGGTCCACGTAGTCCCGCTTGGTGAAGCGGCGGGCGGCGGAGTAGACCACCCGGGCCTCGTCCCCCTCCACCAGGCGGGGCAGGACGGAAAGGGCCCGGGCCTGGGCCCGGTCCACGGCCTGGAGGAGGTAGATCTGGGCCATGTCCTGGGCCACGCCCTGAAGCCTGCGGGCCCGGAGGAGGGCGCTTTCCGCGGCGTAGGCATCGATGAGGATGTCCGCCACCGCCGCCAGGACCTCCTGCTCCTCCTCCACCCCCTGGCCGTACTTCTGCAGGGCCAGGCCCGCCACCATGAGGGCCAGCTTCTTAAGCCCGGCGATGTAGGCCGCCTCCCGGTCCTCGGGCTCCTCAAAGCTGGGCTCCAGGATCTCCTTCTGCAGGCGCGTGGCCGCCTGCACGAGGGGAAGCTGGCCCTTCAGGGCCCGCCGGATGAGCATGCCCGGGATGAGGAGGCGGTTGATCTCGTTGGTCCCCTCAAAGATGCGGTTGATGCGGGCGTCGCGGTAGGCCCGCTCAATGGGGTACTCCTGGGAGTAGCCGTAGCCCCCGTGGATCTGCACCCCCTCGTCCACCACGTAGTCCAGGACCTCCGAGCCCAGGACCTTGATGATGGAGGCCTCCACCGCGTACTCCTCAATGCCCGCCATTACCGCTTCCGCGCCCTTCTTCCCCAAAAGGGCCTCGTCAATGAGGCCCACGGTGCGGTAGACCGCGCTCTCCGCGGCGTAGATGCGGCTGGCCATCTCCCCCAGCTTCTCCTGGATGAGACCGAACCGCCCGATGGGCCGCCCGAACTGCTGCCGGGCCTTGGCGTAGGCGGCGGAGAGCTCCAAAGCCCGCTTGGACCCGCCCACGGCCCCCGCCCCCAGCTTGTACCGGCCCACGTTGAGGACGTTGAAGGCGATCTTGTGCCCCTTGCCGATCTCCCCCAGGACGTTCTCCACCGGGACCTTCACGTCCTCCAGGATCACCTGGCGGGTGGAGGAGGCCTTGATGCCCATCTTCTTCTCCTCGGGGCCGAAGGAAAGCCCGGGGGTGTCCCGCTCCACCAAGAAGGCGGTGAAGTGCTCCCCGTCCACCTTGGCGAAGACGGTGAAGAGCTGGGCGAAGCCCGCGTTGGAGATCCACTGCTTGACCCCGTTCAGGATGTAGTGGCGGCCGTCCTCGCTCAAGGTGGCCCGGGTCTTGGCCGCCAGGGCGTCGGAGCCGGAGCCGGGCTCGGTGAGGCAGTAGGCGGCGATCCACTCCCCGCTGGCCAGCTTGGGGAGGTACTTCCGCTTCTGCTCCTCCGTGCCGAAGTAGACCAGGGGCAGGGTGCCGATGGAGGTGTGGGCCCCGTAGGTGACGGAAAAGCCCCCGCTCCCGGAAAGCTCCTCGGCCACCACGGTGGAGATGACCTTGGGCAGGTCCAGCCCCCCGTACTCCTCGGGGACGTCAATGGCGAGAAGCCCGAGCTCCCCCGCCTTTTTCATGAGGGGGACGTTGAGCTCCAGCTCCCCGTGCTCCATGCGCTCCAGAAGGGGGAGGACCTCCCGCTCCACGAAGGTGCGGGTGGTGCGGGCGATCTCCTTGACGCTCTCGTCAAAGTCCTCCGGGGTGTAGATCCCCTCGGGAGCCTCCAGAAGCCAGCCGCCGCCTTTCTTCCAAAGCTTCTTCTCCTCGGTCATGGCACTCCCTCCTAGGCCGGGTACACCTCAAAGACCCCCGCGGCCCCCATGCCGCCGCCGATGCACATGGTCACCAGGCCGTAGCCCCCGCCCCGGCGGGAGAGCTCGGCGATGAGCTGGGCGGTGAGCTTGGCCCCCGTGGCCCCCAAGGGGTGGCCCAGGGCGATGGCCCCGCCGTTCACGTTGGTCTTCTCCTCGGGCATCCCCAGGGCGCGCATCACCGCCAGGACCTGGGCGGCGAAAGCCTCGTTGAACTCAATGAGGCCGATCTGGTCCAGGGTGAGCCCGGCCCGGGCCAGGGCCTTGGGCACCGCCTTCACCGGGCCGATGCCCATCACGTCGGGCTCCACCCCGGCCACGGCGAAGCTCACAAAGCGGGCCAGGGGCTTAAGCCCCAGGGCCTCCGCCTTGGCCCGGCTCATGACCAAAACCGCCGCCGCCCCGTCGGAGTAGGGGCTGGCGTTCCCCGCGGTCACCGTGCCCCCCTTCTTGAAGGCGGGCTTGAGCTTGGAGAGGGCCTCGAGGCTGGTCTCGGGGCGCACGGTCTCGTCCCGCTCAAAGAGGACCTCCTCCATCACCTTCTTGGTCCCCTGGTAGCGCACCTTGGGGACGCGGATAGGGACCACCTCGGTAAAACGCCCCTCCGCCCAGGCCTGGGCCGCCCGTTGGTGGCTCCTAAGGGCCCACCGGTCCTGGTCCTCGCGGCTGATGCCGAAGCGCTCCGCCACCCTTTCCGCGGTGAAGCCCATGCCGATGTAGGTGGAGTAGGTCTCCGGGCTCCACTCCGTGGGGGTGAGGTCGGGGTGGAGGCGGGTGTGGTAGCCGGACATGGGCACCTGGCTCATCATCTCCACCCCGCCCGCCAAGACGGCCTCCGCCATCCCGGTCATCACCGCCTGGGCGGCCATGGCCACGGTCTGGAGGCCGCTGGAGCAGAAGCGGTTGATGGTGGCCCCCGCCACCTCCACGGGGAAGCCCGCGCGGAGGAGGGCCAGCCGGGCGATGTTGAGCCCCTGGGCCGCCTCGGGCATGGCGCACCCCCAGAGGACGTCCTCCAGCTCTTTAGGGTCCAAACCCACCCGCTCCACCGCGGCCCGCATCACCTGGGCCGAGAGGTCCACCGGGTGGAGGGTGGCCAGGGCCCCGTCCTTCTTGCCCCGGGCCACGGGGCTCCGCACTGCGCTGACGATCACGGCTTCCTGCATGGCTCCACCTCTAGTTCCTAAGGGGCTTGCCCGTCTTAAGGGTGTAGGCGATGCGCTCCTGGGTCTTGCGGGTGCCCAGGAGCTTCAAGAAGGCCTCCCGCTCCAGGTCCAAAAGGTCCCACTCGGACACCTCCCGCCTGGGACCCTCCCCGCCGGAGAGGACGTAGGCGATCTCCAGGCCGATGCGCAGGTCGTGGTCCGAGATCTCCCCCGCCTCCCGGAAGGCCCAGACCGCGTAGCGCAGGTTCCCTAAAGCCTCGCTTCCCAGGACCTGGATCCGGGGCGGGAGGGGCGGGCGGTAGTCGGGGGCCAGCTCCAGCACCCGGCGCTTGGCGTCTTGGAGGAGGAAGTCCCGGTTCATGCTGATGCGGTCCCGGTCGCGCAGGAAGCCCATCTTCCGGGCCTCGAGGGCGCTTTCCGAGGTGCGGGCTAGGGCGATGAGGTTGAAGGCCCGCTTCACCCCCTCAAAGGGGTCGGCCTCCTCGTAGGGGGCAAGCTCCTGGGTGAAGCGGAGGAGCATCTCCTTGGTCCCGCCCCCCGCGGGCAGAAGCCCCACCCCCGCCTCCACCAGGCCCATGTACAGCTCCGCGTGGGCCTGGACGGCGTCCGCGTGCAGGGTGAACTCCGCCCCGCCCCCCAGGGTGAGGCCGAAGGGGGCCACCACCACCGGGAAGGGGCTGTAGCGCAGGGACATGGAGGCCTTCTGGAACTGGCGCACCGCTAGGGCGAGCTCGTCCCAGTCCCCCTCCTGGGCCAGGGAAAGGATGAGGGCCAGGTTGGCCCCGGCGGAGAAGGCCCGCGGGTCCTCGTTGCCGATGACCAGGCCCACATACCCCTTCTCCTCCACGAACTCCAGGCTCTTCTGGAGCATGCGGATGACCCCCTCCCCGATGGCGTTCATCTTGGTGCGGAACTCCAGGAGGGCCACCCCGTCCCCCAGGTCCAGAAGGGCCGCCTCCTTGCTCTCCAAAAGGACCTTCCCCTCCGCCTTTAGGGCCTTCAGGGAGAGGACCCCTTCCCGCTTGGGCAGGGGGTGGTAGGCCCCGTCAAAGCCCAGGTAGGTCCCGTCCTTGTAGAAGGCCCCCTGGGCCTTAGCCAGGAGGGGGGGCTCGGAAAGCCCGTGCTCCGCAAGGAGGGCCTTAAGCCGCCCGTGGCCCACCGCGTCCATGTTCTTGAAGGGCCCCATCTCCCAGCCGAAGCCCCACTCCAGGGCCTGGTCCACGGAAACCAGGTCGTAGGCGATCTCCTCGGCCTTCAGGAGGGTGTAGTGGGCGGTGCGGGCGAAAAGCTCCCTTAGGAAGGCCCCGTACTTGCCGGGAAGGTCCAAGGCCCCTTGGAGGCGCTCCTCTAGGGGCCGGTCCTTTAGGGCACCAAGCTCGGGGAGGTTCGGCTTGGCGCGGGGGACGTACTCCAGGGTGTGGTAGTCCAGGGTGAGGATCTCCCCGTTCACCCGCTTGTAGAACCCCGCCCCCGCCTTCTCCCCAAGCCGCCCCTCCTCCACCAGGCGGAGGACCCAAGGGGGCAGGGCGAAGTCCTCCCCGGTGGCGTGGGCCAGCTCCTCCGTGACCAGCTTGAGCACGTCCAGGCCCGTGAGGTCCGCGGTGCGGAAGGTGGCCGAGCCGGGGCGGCCCAGGAGGGGGCCGGTGAGGGCGTCCACCTCGTCAATGGTGAGGCCGTGCTTCTCCATGAGGCGCACCGCCTGGACCATGCCGTAGACCCCCAGGCGGTTGGCGATGAAGCCGGGGACGTCCTTGGCCAAGACGGTGCCCTTCCCCAGGATGCGCTCCCCGAAGCGGCGGATCTCCCTTAGGACCTCGGGGTCGGTCTCCGGGGTGGGGATGAGCTCCAGGAGGTGGAGGTAGCGGGGGGGGTTGAAGAAGTGGGTGCCGAGGAAACGGCGCCGGAAGCCCTCGGAGCGGCCCCCCAGGAGGATCCTCATGGGGATGCCGCTGGTGTTGGAGGTCACGATGGCCGTGGGCTTCAGGAGGGCCTCGAGGCGGGCGTAGAGGGCCTGCTTGGGCTCGGGCTTCTCAATGATGGCCTCCACCACCCAGTCGCAGTCCTTGAGCTTGTCCAGGTGGTCCTCGGTGTTGCCGATCTCCACGTAGCGGGCCAGGTCCTTGTCCATGAAGGCCGCGGGCCTGGCCTTGAGGGCCCTTTCCAGGCCCCTTTTGGCGTACTCGTTCCGGTCTTCCTTCCCCGGGATGTCCAGAAGGACCACGGGGATGCCGGCGCTGGCCACCAGGGCGGCGATCCCGCTTCCCATGGTCCCCGCGCCCACCACGCCAACCTTTTTGATCATGGCCTACCTCCTTATACTGAGTCAAAGTTTACGACGAGGCCCCGCCCCTGTCAAAGGGGGAACCCCCTATCGGTCGGCGAAGAGGTAGAGGGCCTGGAGGAGGGCCTCGGGGTAGTCCTTGGGCTTTAGGCCCCGCTTCTCCAGGCGGAAGCCCGGGGGGTACTGGGTGATCTCCGCCCGCTGGGGGAGGTGCTTTAGCCCCCGGGCGTCGTAGTCCAGGGGCCAGTGGCCGAAGACCACCTCCAGGTGGGTGAGGCTTTCGGTGATGGAGCGCACCCCCTTCTTCTCCGCCACCAGGCGGAGCCGGGCAAGCTCAACGAAGGCTTCCGCCTCCTCGGGCAGGGGGCCGTAGCGCCCCTTGAGCTCCCGCACCAACCGGGAGAGCTCCGCCAGGCCCCGCACCTGGGCGAAGCGGCCGTAGTAGAGGCTTCGCGCCTCCAGGGAGGGGATGTAGTCCTCGGGGAGGCGGGCGGAGAGGGCCAGGTCCAGGGTGAGGGGGGGCCGGGCCTCGAGGGGGGCCTCCCCCTTCAGCCGGCGGATGGCCTCCTCCAGGAGCTCCGTGTAGACCTCGAGGGAAAGGGCCTTGATGTGCCCGTGCTGCTCGGGACCCAGGAGGTTCCCCACCCCCCGGATCTCCATGTCCTTCTCCGCCAGGAGGTGGCCGCTTCCGAGATCCGAGAGGTCGGCGATGGCCAGGAGGCGCTTCTCCGCCGCCTCCGTGAGGCGGGGGGGGTGGAAGAGGTAGGCGTAGGCCTCCTCCTGCCGGCGGCCCACCCGGCCCCGGAGCTGGTACAGCGTGGCCAGGCCCAGCCGGTCCGCCCGCTCAATCAGGATGGTGTTGGCCTCCCCCACGTCCAGGCCCGACTCCACGATGGTGGTGGCCAGAAGGACGTCGTAGGCCCCCTCCGCAAAGAGGAGCATGGTTTCCTCCACGAGGGCCTCCGGCATCTGGCCGTGGACCACCCCGATGCGGGCCTCGGGCACCAGGTTCTCCAAGTAGCGGCGCCGGGCCTCGATGGTGGCCACCCGGTCGTGGATGTAGAAGGCCTTCCCCCCCCGCTCCAGTTCCAGGAGGATGGCCTCCCGCACCAAAAGGGGGTCAAAGGGGGCAAGGAAGGTGCGGATAGGCTTGCGCCCAGGCGGGGGGGTCTGGATGCTGGAGAGGTCCTTAAGCCCCACCAGGGCGCTATACAGGGTGCGAGGGATGGGGGTGGCGGAGAGGTAGAGGGTGTCCACGTTGGCCTTCAGTTCCCGAAGCCGTTCCTTCTGGGCCACCCCGAAGCGGTGCTCCTCGTCCACGATGAGGAGGCCCAGGTCCTTGAAGGCCACGTCGGGCTGGAGGAGGCGGTGGGTGCCGATGACGAGGTCCACCGTGCCCTCTTTGAGCCCCTTCAGGATGGCCTCCTCCTCCTTAGGGGGGGTGAAGCGGGAGAGGACCCCGATGCGCACCGGCAGGGCCCGGAAGCGCTCGCGGAAGGTCTTGCCGTGCTGCTCCGCAAGCAGGGTGGTAGGGACCAAAAAGGCCACCTGGGCCCCGTGGCCCACCACCCGGGCGGCGGCCCTGAGGGCCACCTCCGTCTTGCCGAAGCCCACATCCCCCGAGACCAGCCGGTCCATGGGGTAGGGGGCCTCGAGGTCCCTCAGGACCTCCTCCAGGGCCCGGGCCTGGTCGGGGGTAAGGGCGTAGGGGAAGCCCTGGGCCACCTGGGCCTCCCACTCGGGGAGAGGGGGGAAGGCCCGGCCCGGGGTGGCCCTCCGCTTGGCCTGGAGGACGAGGAGCCTTTGGGCGAGCTCCTCCACGTCCTTTTTCGCCCGCTCCTTGGCCCTTTTCCACTCGTTTTTCCCCAAGGAGGAGAGCTCCGGGGGGTCGTCCGTGGTGCCGGGGTGGCGCTTGAGAAGGGGAAGCTGCTCCACGGGAAGGTAGAGCCGCCCCTCCCCCTGGTAGCGGAGGACCAGATAGTCCCGCCTGGCCCCCAAAACCTCCCGGGTCTCCAGGCCCAGGTACTGGCCGATGCCGTGCTCGGGGTGGATGAGGTAGTCCCCCGGGGAGAGGGCCGAGGGGTCGGAAAGCCCCTCCCCCCGCCTCATCCGCCCCCGCACCGCCCCGGTGGCGAAGACCAAGGCCTCGGTGAGGAAGACCTCCTCCCCCCACTCCGCCCCCCCCTCAAAGGCCCCCGGGAGGAGGGCGAGCCGCCCCGGGGGGGCGGGGTAGCGGTCCAGGAGGAGGGGCTGGAAAGGGGCAAGGCGCCTTTTCAGGTACTCCAGGGTGCGCCCATGCCCGGCGAAGAGGTGGACCCGGCGCCCCTCCGCAAGCCAGCGGGCGAGGTCCTTCTCCAAGGCCTTCAGGCTTCCCCGGTAGGGGGGAAGGGGCCTTACCCCGAGGTCCAAGGGGGGAAGGTCCACCCCGCCCCCAAAGGCCACCAGGGGCCGGCCCTGGAGGAGGGGGAAGATCGCTTTGGGGGCCAGGGCGGGGGTGTCCAGGTACACCGCCCCCGGGAAGTGGAGGATCTTCTTAGAGGTGAAGCCCTCGGCCTTCCCCGGCTTGGGGAGGAGGACGTGGCGGCGCACCTCCTCGCCCCTTACCAAAATCCTCTCCAGCTCGTCCCCGAAGAAGAGGAGGCGCACCTCCCCCTCGAGGAGCTCCAAGACCTCCCCCAAGACCCGGTAGTCCTCGTCCCGGGCGTAGCCCATGCGGAGGAGGCGGTCCAGAAGGGCCCCCCTCGGGTAGCTCCGGCCCACCTCAAAGACGAGCCGCCAGGAAGCGGGGTCCTCGGGGAAGGGGCTTAGGGCCTCCTCGTAGGAGAAGACGAAGAGGGCCTTCTCCTCCAGGGCCTCGAGGCCCGGGTTCACGTAAACGGGCGCCCCGAAGGCGGAAAGATCCCGGTAGCGCCTAAGGCGCTCCTCCGGGGCGAGGAGGACCGCCGGGGGGGTCTCGCGGGCGAAGAGGAGGGCCCGCACCGCCTGGGGAAGCTCCAGCCGGTGCCCGTAAAGCGTTTTCAGAACAGGCGTCATGGGGCCTTGCCCCTTAAGGGGGCAAACGCCCCCTATTCTAGCGCGTAGGCGTGGACGGCCAAAGCCCCTAGGCCCACGTTGGCGGCGATGGTGGCCCCGGAGCGGGTGATGCGGCCCCGCTCCAGGCGAAGGGCGCCCTCCAGGCTCCGCTTAAGCCCCTCAATCCACTCGCTCCGGGCGTCGCTGTGGGCGATGGTGATGCGGGCCACCCGCCCCCTGAACTCCCCCAGGACCAGGCTCGCCAGGGCCTCGGGCACCGCGTTTTCCCGGGCTACTTTCAGGAAGCGGATGTGCCCCTTCTCTATCCGGAGGATGGGCCTGAGGCCGAGGAGGTTCCCCACCACCTCCCCGAAGCGGGGGAGGCGGCCGTTTCGGGCCAGGTGGGAGAGGTCCGCCACGCTGAAGTAGAGGCTGGAGCGCTTAAGCCGCTCCAGCTCCCGCACGATGGCCTCCTCCTCCGCACCCCCCCTAAGCATCTCCACCGCCCTTAGGACCATGGCCCCAAGCCCCGCGGAGACCATGGCCGAGTCCACCACCCGGATGCGGGTGGGGGCCACCTTTAGGGCGGCCTCGCGGGCCCTTTCCACCGTCTTGGAAAGCTCGCCGGAAACGTGGATGGAGAGCAGACGATCGTACACCTGGAGGTGGCGCTCGTAGACCTCGGCGAAGTCCTCCACGCTGGGGGGCTCGGTGACGGGCTCGGCCCCCGCGCGCATGGCCTGGTAGAGGGCGTCGGGGGTGAGCTCCTGCCAGTCCTTGTAGCGCCTACCCCCCAGATGCACGTAGATGGGCACCAGGCCCACCGCCTCCTCCTGGAGGAGCTTGGGGGAAAGGTCCGCCGCGGTATCGGTGACGAGACCCAGGTCCACGCCCCTTATCCTATACCAGGTCAAGGATTTACCCCCTATAATGGCCCAAGCGTATGCTCCTCGTCACCAGATTCGCCCCCTTCGGCGGGCTGGACCACAACCCCGCCCAGGCGGTCTTGGACCTCCTCCCGGACCGGCTTGGGGGGGAGGAGGTGGTCAAGGCCGTCCTGCCCGTGGAGGCGGAGGCCCTGCCGGAGGTCCTCTTCCGCCTTCACGCCCTGGGGCCCAGGGCCGTCCTCCACCTGGGCCTGGCCCAGGACCGCCCCCTCCCCACCCTCGAGCGCCTGGCGGTGAACCTCCTGGACTTCCCCATCCCGGATAACCGGGGAGCCCAACCCCAGGACCTCCCCATCGTCCCCGGGGGGCCTTTGGCCCTGGCGGCGCGCTTTCCCCTTCGGGAAACCCTAAAGCGCTGGCAGGAGGCAGGCATCCCGGGCCGGCTCAGCCTCTCCGCGGGGAGCTACCTCTGCAACCAGGCCTTTTACCTTTCCCTTTACCATCTGCCCGAGGAGGTCCGGGTGGGCTTCCTCCACCTCCCCCCGGACGAGACCCTGGCCCTAGGGCGCGGGGGGGCCTACATGCCCCTAAAGGAGCAGGCCCGGGCGGTGGGGGTGGCCTTAAGCGTTTTATGAAGCCTATCCTCTTCATATCCAACGGCCCCACGGAGGACGCCATCGGGGCCCAGGTGGCTCGAGGCCTGCCCTCCCCCATATGGGCCTTGCCCCTGGTGGGCCAGGGCAAGGCCTACGAAGGGGTGGCCGAGCGCATCCTGGGCCCCCGGAAGGACATGCCCTCCGGAGGGTTCCTCTTCGGAAGCCTGCGCAACCTGGTGGAAGACCTTAAAGCGGGGTTCCTCAGCATGACCCTGGCCCAGTGGCGGGCCGCCCGGGCCACACCCCCCCCAAGGGCGGTGGTGGTGGTGGGGGACGCCTACGCCCTCAGCGTGGGGGTCTTCGCGGGCCGGGGAGCCCCCCTCTACCACCTCAACCCGCTGGTCTCCGCCCATTACCTGGAAGGCCTCTCCTCCCCCTTGGAGCTCCTCTTGGACTGGGGGGGCAGCGACTTCACCCCTTACGAGCGCCTCCTCCACCGCCGGGCCCGGGCGGTCTTCGTGCGGGATGAGAAGAGCCAAAAACGGCTCCAAAGCCTGGGGGTCCGCCACGCCTACTGGTACGGCAGCTTCGCCATGGACCTGCTTTCCCCTCCCGAAAGGGACCTGGCCTTCTTAGGCCCTGACCCCTGCCTCGCCCTCCTGCCCGGGACCCGGGGGGATGAGGCCTTCAGCCTACCCCTGATGCTCGAGGCCAGCCGCCACCTCCCCCTTACCCCTCTCGTGGCCTGGCCTAAGCCCTGGGAAGCCCTCCCCCCCTTGGAAGGCTGGGCACGGGCCTGGCCGGATGGGGACACCCTCCGGCTCACCCGAGGGGACCGGGTGGCCTGGGTTCTGCGCCGCGCGTTTTCCGCCATCCTGCACCGGTCCACCCTGGCCTTGGCCACCGCAGGCACCGCGGCCGAGCAAGCCGCCGGCTTGGGCCTGCCCATCGTGGCCTTCCCCACCCCGGGGCCCCAGTACACCCGGGCCTTTGCCCGAAGGCAGAAGCGGCTCCTAGGGGACGCGTTGCATCTGGTGGAGGCGGATCCTTATCGGATCGCAGGGCAAGCCCTTATGCTGCTGAAGGTTCCCGAGCTGTACCAGAAGGCCAGCCAGGCCGGTAAGGCCCGCATCGGCCCCCCAGGGGGGATTGGGGGTGCCATCCGGCACATCCGGGAAGATTTGGAGAGGGCACAGGAGCCATCGTAGTATGCTCGGGGGAAACGCATGCGCCTTTACCGCGTAGGCCTCTTCACCGACGTGTACTTCCCCAACCCCAACGGGGTCACCACCAGCGTCTACCTCCTCCTAAGGGAGCTCCGGCGCATGGGCCACGAGGCTTGGGTGATCGCACCCCACCACCCGGAAGCCCCGGAGGAGGAGGAAGGGGTGGTGCGGGTGCCCTCCGTGGCCTACCCCTTCTACGAGGGGCAGCAGATCGCCCTGCCCTCCGCCCGGCACCTGCCCACGGAGTTTGAGCTGGTGCACACCCACACCCCCCTCACCCTGGGGGTCTGGGGCTTGCGGCTGGCCCGCAACAAGGGCCTCCCCCACGTCTCCACCTTCCACACCCACTACGAGAAGTACGCCCACTACGTCCCCGGCCTCGCGGTCCTGGACCGGTACACAGGGATCGTGCCCCGCCTGGCCAAGGCCTTCTACAACCGGGTGGAGGTGGTCATCGCCCCCACGGAGCCCGTGAAGCGCCTGGCGGAGAGCTACGGCATCGAAAGGCCCATCCGGGTCATCCCCACGGGGATTGACAACCGCCTCCTGGAGGAAGCCCCCCTCCCCTCCCCCTGTCCCTGGCCCGAGGGGAAAAGGCGGCTCATCACCGTGGGGCGGCTCGGGAAGGAAAAGAGCTTTGACGTGGTCTTGAAGGCGGTGGCGGAGCTCGCCAAGGAGGAGGACGTTTTTCTTGTCCACATCGGGGAAGGGCCGGAGCTTCCCCACCTAAAGCGCCTAACCGAGGAGCTCCACATCGCCGAGCGGGTCCTTTTCCTGGGGCCCGTGCCCTACCGGAGGATCGGGGGGTACTACCGGCTGGCCGAGCTCTTCCTCTTCGCCAGCGAGACGGAAACCCAGGGCCTGGTGATCTGGGAGGCCCAGGCCATGGGGGTGCCGGTGGTGGCCGTGGGGGCGGAAGGGGTGTTGGAGGGGGTTCTGGAGGGAAAGACGGGGTTTTTGGTGCCCCCAGGGGACTTCAAGGCCATGGCGGAAAAGGCCCTCCTTCTTCTCCGGGACGAGGAGAAGCGGCGCGCCTTCAGCCTCGAGGCCCGGGCCTTCGCCCTGGAGCGCTCGGCAGAGCGGATCGCGGAGAAGGTGGTGGCCGTCTACGACGAGGCCCGGGAGATCCTAAAGGTGGAGCCGAAAAGGCTCATCTTCCCCTTTCCCCGCCTTCCCCGAAATAACCTCGAGGATCGCCCATGAGGTTCCTGAGCTGCCTCAGGAGAAACCGCCCCCACCCCCCTTTAAGCCGGCGGGCGGAGGTGAGGACCAAAGCCCTCGGGGCGTAGCGCAGGGGGCCGAGGGCCCTAAGCTTGTAGCCCAGGAGCACGTCCTCCCGGGCCTCCACCTCGGGGAACCCCCCCGCTTTTAGGGCCACCTCCTTCAGGACCATCAGGTTGGCCCCCGCCAGGTTGGGCCGCCCGAGAAGGGCCATGAGGTGGAGAAAGGCCCTATACCCCCACTCGGAAAGGGCGGCCTCCAGGGGGGAGACCCCGTAGAAGCGCAAGGGGCCGTAGACCCCCACCGCCCCTTCCGCCTTCTCGGCAAGGGCCTCCAGCCAGTGAGGGAGGGGCCTGGAGTCCGCGTCCGTCATGGCCACCCACTCGCCCCGGGCGGCGAGGAGCCCCGCCTGACGGGCGTGGGCCACCCCTTTCCTGGGGCAGTAGACCACCCGGGCCCCGAAGGCCTCCGCCACCTCGCGGGTGCGGTCGGTGGAGGCGTTGTCCACCACGAGGACCTCCAAGGGGGAAAGGGTCTGGGCCCTTACGGCCTCCAAGGCGGCGGGGAGGTAGGCCTCCTCGTTGTGGGCGGGGATCACCACGCTGATCCGCACGGGTATACTGTACCGTGTTTCGCCACCTCCCTTGGGCCAAGGATGGCCTCTCCGCGCTCCTAAGGCTCATCCTGGCCATCGGGCTCATGGAGGGGGTCCGGAGCGGCTACTTCGCGGGCTTCCTCCCCTTCTACGCCCCCGAGCACCTCCACCTAGGCCCTGCGGTCTTCACCCTGGCCTACACCCTGCACCAGCTTGCGGAAAACCTCTCCAAGGGTTTTGGGGGGCTTCTGGCCGAGCGGGTGGGCTTCGGCCTCATGGTGGGCCTGGCGGCGTTGGTGGGGCTTTTTGCCCTCCTCCTCACCCCCCTGGCCCAGGCGGGCTGGGCCCTTTGGGGCCTGGGCCTCCTTTGGGGGCTTGGCATGTCCGCCCTCTATCCCGGGCTTATGACCTACACCAGCCGCATCGCCCGACCCGGGCGGGAGGCCCGGGCCCTTTCCTTCACCCTCACCCTGGTCATGCCCTGGGTGGGCATCGGCCTGGTGGGGGTGGGGCAGGTGGCGGCCAAAGACCCCAAGGCCGCCCACGCCCTCCTCCTCCTGGCCCAGGGGCTGGCCTTCCTCCTGGCCCTCTCCCTCCTGCGCTTCAGGATCCCCATCCCCGCGCAAAGCCGGGAGCGCTACCCCTTGGGGCGGCTTCTCCTCTTCCTGCCCGCGGCCTTCGGCCAGACCTTCGCCCCCGCTTTGGTGTCCCTCTTCCTCCTGCGCTACGCCAAGGAGGCCTTGGGCCTCGAGCCCATCGCCCTTGGGGGGCTCCTCCTCCTGGGCGGGGGGCTGGCCTTCCTCCTCCTCCCCTTCACGGGGCGGGCGGTGGACCGAAGGGGGTACCGGGCCGCCCTCATGGGGGGGCTTTTCCTCCTGGGGGCGGTCATGGGGCGGATTCCCCTGGCCCTAGGGGTCCTGGAACTGGCCCTTCTCGCCCTCCTGGCGGGGCTCGGTTTCAGCCTCTTCCTCCCCGGCTGGAACGGCTTCCTGGCCAAGAACCTCCCCCAGGAGAACCGGGGGGCCATATGGGGGAGCCTCATGACCGTGGAGGGCCTGGGGGTGGCCCTGGGCCCCGCGGTGGGGGGGGTGCTCTGGGAGGCCTTTGGACCTAAGGCGCCCTTCTTCGCCGGGTCCTCCGTTTTCTTGGCCCTAAGCCTCTTTTACGCCTTCGCCTTAAGGAGGCCGGGATGGAAGTAGCCCTGGGGCTTACCCTCCTCCTCTATGGGCTTTCGGACCTCCTCTTCCGCCACCTGGGGCTCCTCGCCTACGCCCGGGGAAGCCGAAAGACGCCCCTGGTGGCCCTCACCTTTGACGACGGCCCCTCGGAGAGGACGGAGGCCCTTCTCGCCCTCCTCCATAGGCACGGGGTGAAGGCCACCTTCTTCCTCACGGGGGAAAAGGCCCGGGCCCGGCCGGACCTGGTGGAGAGGATCCGGGAAGAGGGGCACCAGGTGGAGGACCACGGGCTTTGGCACGAGCCCTGGAGGCTCCTCCTGCCCTGGCTGGAGTGGCGGCACATGGCGGCGGGCCAGGGGCGGTACTACCGCCCGCCCCACGGCCTCCACACCCCCTTCACCCGCCTTTTCGCCTGGGCGCTCAAAAAGCGCATCGCCCTCTGGGACACGGAGGGCAAGGACTGGCTGGACCTCCCGCCGGAAGACCTGGCGGAAAGGCTCCTCTTCTACCTCCGTCCGGGGAGCGTCGTCCTCCTCCACGACGGCCCGGAAAGGACCCTGAGGCTACTAGAGCTCGCCCTTCCCCGGATGCTCGCCCTGGGCTACCGGCCCGTGACCCTGGACGAGCTCAACCCCCTCCCCCTCTCCCCGAGGCTCGCCCTCATCCGGGGCCTGCAGGGCCTCGAGGAGCGCTACAACCGCCGCCACGGGGTGCGGCGGGCGGGGCTTGGGCCCTTCCACCTCTTCCGCCTGGAGAAGAAGCCCTTCCCCGGGCCGGCCCTGCCCGGCCTCCCCCCGGGCACCCCCGCCTTTGAGCTCCACCTGGAAAGCGAGCGGGCCATGGAGCTCTCCACCCCCGAGGCCATCCGCGCCTTCCGGAACAGCCTCAAGGAGGTCGCTAAGGCCCTTCTGGAAGACCCGGAGGTGAGGCTCGTCTACGGGGCGAGCCCCCTGGCCCTGGGGGCGGAGCTTTTCGGCTTCAAAACCGCCCCCCTTCCCCCCTGGCCCCGGCTCGTGTCCAGCCTGGCGGGGGCCTTCTTCCTTTGGCTTTACCGGGGAGAGCTCCCCAAGAAGGGGCGCTTCCTCGCCCGGCTCACCTACCTGGAGCGGGAAGAGGTCCTACGGCGATACCCACCGTCCACTCCCGCTTCCCCACCCCCCGCACCCGGTGCACCCGGAAGCCCGCCCCCCTAAGGGCCCGGCGGAAGGCCCCTTGGGCGGAGTAGGTGGCAAGCCGCCCGCCCTCCCGTAGGGCCAGGCGGAGCTTTAGGAGGACAGGGGCGCTCCAGGCCTCGGGGTTGGCCTTTGGGCTAAAGGGGTCCAGGTAGACCGCGCTGGCCCAAAAGGGGGGAAGCTCCGCCCGGGCCACGTCGGCGAAGAGGAGGCGGAGCTCCCCCCAGGGGCCCCGGAAGCGGGCCTCCGGCCAGGCCTTGAGGATCTCCCGGAACACCCCTTCCGCCCGGGGGAGGGGGAGGCGGGCCGCCTCCAGGACCTCCCGGGGAAGGGGGGCCTTCTCCACCGCCAGGTAGCGGAGCCTAACCCCCCGCTCTAGGGCGCTTTCCAGGGCGGCGCGGAAGTTCACCCCCAGGCCGAAGCCCACCTCCAGGACCCGGGGGGCGGGGTGGAGGTGGGTGAGGGTCTTCTCCAGGTAGAGCCTCCGGGCCTGGAGAAGGGCCCCTTGGCGGGGGTGGTAGGCCTCGCGGTAGCCGGGGTGGAAGAGGGTGGGGGTGCCGTCTTCGGTAAGGACCCACTCCACGAGGCCCTAGAATACCCCCATGGAGCTCGGCCTGCTCGCCAAGCTTTCCGGCACCCTGGCCAACGCGGCCACGGTCCTTCTGGGCACCCTTCTCGGGCTTTTCCTCCGGGGCAAGCTCCCCGAAAGGATGGGGGGGATCATGGTCCAGGGGGTGGGGCTCACCACCCTCTTCATCGGCGTTTCCATGGCGGGCGCCCTCTCCAAGGCCCAGGGGGGCGCGGTGGACGGGGTGGTCCTGGGCCTCCTCGCCCTCGTCCTGGGGGGGCTCTTGGGGGAGTGGGCCCGGCTGGAGGAGGGCCTCGAGGCCCTGGGGGAGCGCCTCAAGCGGGCGGTGCGGGGCGGGGGAGGCTTCACCGAGGGGTTCGTGGCCGCAAGCCTCCTCTTCTGCGTGGGGCCCATGACCCTGGTGGGGGCCCTGCAGAACGGCCTCACGGGGGACCCCCGCCTCCTCCTCCTCAAGGCCACCCTAGACGGCCTTTCCGCCATCGCCCTCACCGCCAGCTTCGGGGTGGGGGTGGGGATGAGCGTCCTGGTCATCCTCCTCTACCAGGGGGGGGTGGCCCTCCTGGCGGGGGTCCTGGCCCAGGCCCTCCCCGACCCCGCCCAGGACCCCCGGGTCCTCCTGGTCACCGGGGTGGGGGGGCTCATGATCCTGGGCATCGGGATCAACCTCCTGGGCCTTGGGCGGGTGCGGGTGGCCTCCTTCCTCCCCGCCCTCCTCCTGGCCCCCATCCTCTTCGCCCTGGCGGAGGCGTTAAGCTAAACCCATATGGAGCTCACGCCCGACCTCCTACGGCACCTGGAGTCCCTAAGCAAGCTCAAGCTCTCCCCGGAGGAGGAGGCCCTTCTCCTCCAGGACCTGAACCGCATCCTGGCCTTCGTGGAGGCCCTGCCGGAGGTGGAAGAGGGGGAGGAAGAACCCCCCACGGGCCGCCTCCGCAAGGATGAGCCCCGCCCCGGCCTTTCCCAGGAAGAGGCCCTGGCCCTGGCCCCCGAGCGGGAGGAGGGGTTTTTCCGCGTGCCCAAGGTGCTGGAATGGTAGACCTCAAGTGGCTCCGCACCCACCCCGAGGAGGCCCAAAGGGCCATCCGGCTCAAAGGGGTAGACCTGGACCTGGAAGCCCTTCTCGCCCTGGACCGGGAGGTGCAGGGCCTAAAGGCCAGGCTCCAGGAGGTCCAGACCGAACGGAACCGCATCGCCAAGGAGGTGCCCAAGGCCCAGGGCGAGGCCAAGGAAGCCTTGATCGCCCGGGGGCGGGCCCTAGGGGAGGAGGCCAAGGCCCTGGAGGAGGCCCTAAGGGAGAAGGAGGCAAGCCTCATGGACCTCCTCCTAAAAGTCCCCCTCCCCCCCTGGCCCGGGGCCCCGGTGGGGGAGGACGACCGGGCCAACCGGGAGGTGCGGCGGGTGGGGGAGCCCAGGGCCTTCCCCTTCCCGCCCCTGGACCACGTGGCCCTCATGGAGAAAAACGGCTGGTGGGAGCCCCGGATCGCCCAGGTCTCGGGAAGCCGCTCCTACGCCCTACGGGGGGACCTCGCCCTCTACGAGCTTGCCCTCCTCCGCTTCGCCATGGACTTCATGGTGAAGAAGGGCTTCATCCCCCTCACCCTCCCCTCCTATGCCCGGGAGGCGGCCTTCATCGGCACCGGCCACTTCCCTGCGGCCCGGGACCAGGTCTGGGCCATCGCCGGCACCGACCTCTACCTCACGGGCACCGCGGAGGTGGTCCTAAACGCCCTCCACAGCGGGGAGATCCTAAAGGCGGAGGAGCTTCCCAAGCGCTACGCGGGCTACGCCCCCGCCTTCCGCTCGGAGGCGGGGAGCTTCGGGAAGGACGTGCGGGGGCTTTTAAGGGTCCACCAGTTCCACAAGGTGGAGCAGTACGTGCTCACCGAGGCCAGCCTCGAGGCCTCCGACCGGGCCTTTGAGGAGCTTCTTGGGAACGCCGAAGAAATCCTCAGGCTTCTGGAGCTCCCCTACCGGGTGGTGGAGGTCTCCACCGGGGACATGGGCCCGGGGAAGTGGCGGCAGGTGGACCTGGAGGTCTTCCTCCCCTCCGAGGGGCGCTACCGGGAAACCCACTCCTGCTCGGCCCTCCTGGACTGGCAGGCCCGGCGGGCGAACCTCCGCTACCGCGACGCAGAGGGCCGGGTGCGCTACGCCTACACCCTGAACAACACCGCCTTGGCCACCCCGAGAATTCTCGCCATGCTCCTGGAAAACCACCAGCTGGAGGACGGCCGGGTGCGGGTGCCAAAGGCCCTCGTCCCCTACCTGGGCAAGGAGGTGCTGGAGCCGTGCGGATAGAGGCGGCGGAGCTGAGGATCCTGGAGCTACCCCTGAAGTTCCGCTTTGAAACCAGCTTCGGGGTCCAGACCAAAAGGACCATCCTCCTCCTAAGGCTCTTCGGGGAGGGCCTCGAGGGCCTGGGGGAGGGGGTGATGGAGCGCCTGCCCCTCTACCGGGAGGAGACGGTGGAGGGGGCCCGCTACCTCCTGGAAGAGGCCTTCCTCCCCCGCCTCCTGGGGCAGGACCTCCCGAACCCCGAGGCCCTCGCGGAGGCCCTAAGGCCCTTCCGGGGGAACCCCATGGCCAAGGCGGTGGTGGAGATGGCCTTCTTTGACCTCTTCGCCAAGGGCCTGGGGAAGCCCCTTTGGCAGGTCCTGGGGGGGGTGAGGACGCGGGTGGAGGTGGGGGTTTCCCTGGGGATCCAGCCCACGGTGGAGGACACCCTACGGGTGGTGGAAAAGCACCTTCAGGAGGGCTACCGCCGCATCAAGCTCAAGATCAAGCCGGGCTGGGACTACGAGGTCCTGAAAGCAGTGCGCCAGGCCTTTCCCGAGGCCACCCTCACCGCGGACGCCAACAGCGCCTACCGCATGGCGGACCTCCCCCGTCTGGAGCGGCTGGACGAGCTCGGCCTGGACTACATTGAACAGCCCCTGGGCTACGACGACCTCCTGGACCACGCCCGGCTCCAGGCGAGGCTCAAGACCCCCATCTGCCTGGACGAAAGCCTCACCTCGGCGGAAAAGGCCAGGAAAGCCATAGAACTCAGGGCGGGCCTCGTCTTCAACCTCAAGCCCGCCCGGCTTGGGGGGCATGGGGAAAGCCTGAAGGTGCACGCCCTGGCGGAGGCGGCGGGGATTCCCCTCTGGATGGGGGGGATGCTGGAGGCGGGGGTGGGCCGGGCCCACAACCTCCACCTGGCCACCCTGAGGGGCTTCACCAAGCCGGGGGACGTGAGCTCGGCCAGCCGCTACTGGGAGGAGGACATCGTGGAGGAGGCCCTGGAAGCGGAAGAGGGCCTCATGCCCGTGCCAGAGGGCCCCGGCATCGGGGTCACCTTAAAGCTCCCCTTCGTGGAGAGGGTCACCCTATGGCGGAGGTACGTGTCCGCGAGCTAAGGGGCCCTGCGGAGATGGAAGGGGTGGTGGAGCTCCAGCGGGCGGTCTGGGGCCGGGAGGACCGGGATTTGGTGCCGAGGGGCCTCCTCATCGCCATCCAGGACGAGGGGGGGCTGGTGGCGGGGGCTTTCATTGGGGAAGCGCTCGTGGGCTTCGTCTTCGGCTTCCCCACCAAGGACCCCGCCCTCCACCACTCCCACATGCTCGGGGTTTTGGAACCCTACCGGGGCACGGGGGCGGCCCTCCTCCTCAAGCGCTTCCAGCGGGACTGGTGCCTGGCCCGGGGGGTCAGGAAGGTGGTCTGGACCTTTGACCCCCTAAGGGGCCCCAACGCCAACTTCAACCTCCGGAAGCTCGGGGCCACCGCCCAGACCTACCTCCCCGACCACTACGGCCCCATGGGGGGGATCAACGCCGGGGCTCCCTCGGACCGGCTCCTTGCGGAGTGGGACCTCCTAAGCCCCAGGGTCTACGAGCGGATCTACGCCCCACCGCCCCCGGTGGAGGCGGAGGGACTCCCCCAGGCCAACCGGGTGGAGGGGGAAAGGCCGGTGGCGGCCCTGTTGGACCTCGAGGCCCCCCGCGTGCTGGTCCAAATCCCCGAGGACTGGGGAAAGATCCTCCGGGAGGACCCGGCCCTCGCCCTCCTCTGGCGCGAGCACAGCCGGGAGGTCTTCAGGGCCTACTTCGCCCGGGGCTACCGGGCGGTGGACTTCCTGCGGGGCCCCAACCGCTATGTTCTGGCTAAGGACTGAGCTCTGGACCGCGGAGGTGGTCTACACCGGCTTCGGCACCCCCATGCGCCGGGGGGCCTTGGCGGTGCAGGGGGGGCGGGTGGTGGGCCAGGGGCCCTTGGAGGAGCTTCAGGCCCGCTTCCCCCAAGGGGAGGTGGTGCACAAGGGCAAGGCCCTCTTCCCCAAGGCGGTGAACGCCCACACCCACCTGGACCTCTCCCTTCTGCCCCTTTACCGGGGGCCTTTTGCCGGCTTCATCCCCCACGTGCTGGCCCACCGCGCCCTGAGGGGGCTGGAAGGGGCAAAGCAGGGCCTAGACGAACTCGTACGCAGCGGGGCTGGGGCCTTTGGGGACATCGTCTTCAAGGACGAGGTCATGGACTTCCTCCTCCTGGAAAGCCCCCTGCCCGGCGTGGCCTTCTACGAGGTCTTCGCCCCAAACCCCCTGGAGGCGGAAGCGGTCTTCGCCGAGGTGCGAAGGAAGGTGGAGGCCTGGCGGAAGCGGGAAGGGCGGGTCAAGGTGGGGCTTTCCCCCCACTCCCCTTACGGGGTGAGCGCCCCCCTCCTAAGGCGCCTTGCAGAGTACGCCCGGGCCGAGGGGATTCCCCTCATGGTCCACGCGGCGGAAAGCCCGGAGGAGGTGGCCTTCCTGAAGGAGGGCCGGGGGGCTTTGGCGGAGCTCCTTACGCGCTTCGGCCTAGGGGCCTTCACCCCCCCCGGCACCACCCCCATCCGCCACCTCCACGCCCTGGGGGTCTTGGGGCCCACCACCGCCCTGGTGCACGGGGTGCAGGTGGACGAGGAGGAGGCCGCCCTCCTGGCCCAGACCGGGACCAAGGTGGTCCTCTGCCCCCGGTCCAACCGGAACCTGGAGGTGGGGGAAGCCCCCCTGGCCCTCTACGCCCGGTATGGGGTGGAAGTGGCCCTGGGCACGGACTCCCGGGGGAGCAGCCCGGACCTTAACGTGAAGAACGAGGCCCTTTTCCTCTGGGACAAGGCCGACCCCCGCCTCCTGGTGCGGGCCTTAAGCCGGGGGGGGTACCGGGCCCTGGGCCTTCCCACCCCCAGGCTCACCCGGGGAAGCCCGGTGGACTTGGTAGACTCCCTCTGATGGAAGGCGAGGCCTCCCGCCCCTCCCGCCTCGAGGCCACCGGCCCCCTCCTCCTCTACAGCGCCTTCACCGGGGCCCTGGCGGGCCTGGGGGCGGCCCTTTTGGCCTGGGTCCTGAGGGCCCTCACGGAGGGGGTGGGCCTCCTCCTCGGCTACCTTCCCCCCTTTCCCCCCGGGGAAGGGGGGGTGCTCCAGGCCTTCACCGGACCCTCCTTCCCCCTCCTCTTCCTCCTCCTCCCCCTGGCCTACGCCCTGGTGAGCCTCCTGGGAAGCGGCCTGGGCCTTGCGGCCCTCCTCCGCCACGCCCGGGAAGGGGTCCCGCCCCCCCGCTGGGTCCACGGGCGCACCCTTTTGGGGAGCCTCCTCCAGCTTGGGCTCTACTCCCCCATGGGCCGGGAGGGGCCCCTAGGGGTTTTAGGGCTTTGGCTTGGGGGGGTCTTGGACCGGCGCTTTCCCAGAGTGGGCGGGGGGCTGGCCTTCGCGGGGCTCGCCGCGGGGCTCGGGGCCGCCCTCCACGCCCCGGTGGCGGGGGCCCTCCTGGCCACGGAGATCCTCTACCGGGGGCTTTTCCTGGAGGCCAAAGCCCTCACCCCGGCCCTGGTGGGGGCCCTTTCGGGCTTCGCGGTCTACGGGGCCTTCTTAGGCTACACCCCCCTCCTCCCCTTCCGGGTGGAGGTGGACCTAAGGGCCCTTCCCCTGGGGCTTCTCCTGGGCCTCGGGGGGGCGCTTCTCTCCACCCTTTGGGTCGTGGGGGGTGAGGCCCTGGAAGACCGCCTCCGCCCCCTCCCCTTCCCCTTACGGCACGGCCTTTTGGGGCTCGCCCTGGGGCTTCTCCTTCTCCTCGCCCCGGAGGCGTTGGGAAGCGGCCTGGGCTGGGTGGCGGTGGCCGTCACCCCCCTCTTCCCCACCCTGGGCCTCCTTTACCTCCTCCTCCTGAAGCTCCTCCTCCTGGTGCTGGCCGTGGGGGCGCGGGCCTACGGGGGGCCCTACACCCCGGCCCTGGTCCTGGGGGGGCTCATGGGGGCCCTTTTGGGCCGGGTCCTGCCCCTGGGGCTCCCCCCGGAGGCCCTGGCCCTGGCGGGGGGGGCGGCCCTCCTTTCGGGGGTGGCCCGGGCCCCCTTCGCGGCCACGGTCCTGGCGGCGGAGTGGGGCGGGTACGCCACCCTGCCCCTGGTCCTCCCCGCGGTCTTCCTGGCCTACGCCCTCACCCCTCCCCCCCGGGAACCCGCCCTACCAGGGCCGGAAGGGGCACCGGCGCCTCCGTCTGAAACGCCTCCGCAAAGCGCACCCCCGCCTCCCGCCCCAGAAGCCGGCGCCGAGCCCGAAACTCCTCCAGGGTGAAGGGCCAGCGGTAGAAGTCCCGGTAGAAGCCGAAGACCGCCTCCGCCACCTCCTCCGTGGGGGTGGTGTCCACGTAGACCCAGGGGCGGGGAAGGTCCCGCCGGGGGTAGTGGTAAAGGCGCACGGGGGCGCGGTGGGCCTCCCCCACCAGCTTGGGGATGCGGCAGAGCTTTAGGGCGGAGAGCACCGCCTGGTGGGTGGCCCGGTGGTCGGGGTGGACGTCCAGGGGGTCCCAGGTGATGACCGCGTCCGGCCGGAACTCGGCCATGAGGCGGGCCAGGGCCAAGGCCTCCTCCCGCCCCCCGCTGAGAAGGGTGTCCCCAAAGGGCAGGAAGCGGTGCTGGGCCCCAATGAGCCCCGCCACGTGGGCCCCATGCCCCTCGCGGATCCGGGCCACCTCCTCCCCGGGGAGATCCCCAAACTGGCTGGCCAGCTCCCCCCGGGTCATCCAGACCAGGAGGACCTCATCCCCCCGCCGGGCGTGGAGGGCCAGGGTGCCCGCGGCCCCGATCTCGTCGTCGGGATGGGCGAAGACCGCCATCACCCTCATGCCCCCCACTTTACCAGGGGGAAGCGCATGGCGTACCATGGAGCCCAACTATGGTCCGGGGCATCAGGGGGGCCATCACCGTGGAGGAGGATACGCCCGAGGCCATCCTCCAGGCCACCGCGGAGCTTCTCCAGAAGATGCTGGAGGCAAACGGCATTCAAAGCCACGAGGAGCTTGCCGCCATCATCTTCACCGTAACGGAAGACCTCTCCTCCGCTTTCCCTGCGGAGGCCGCCCGCAGGCTGGGGATGAACCGGGTGCCCCTCCTCTCCGCCCGGGAGATCCCCGTGCCGGGAAGCCTCCCCAGGGTCATCCGGGTGCTGGCCCTTTGGAACACGGACACCCCGCAGGACCGGGTGCGCCACGTGTACCTAAGGGAGGCCGTGCGCCTCCGCCCGGACCTGGAGAGCGCGCAGTAAAGATGCCCTCACTTTACCTAAAGAAACTTTTGCGCTGGTAAGGGAAAATCTAGCTGTAAAATTCAGAATCCGAAAAGGGCCCCCCTGGAGCCTTCTCCCAACCCATTGACACAAGGGGACTCAAGATGCCAACCCCCACCCAAAACCGGGCTTCCGGGGGGGTCTTGACAGCTAAACCCTCCCGGGTGCGCAAATACGCGTTTTCTACGTTTCATCGTCCTCACCTCCCCCCTCAAAACCCCCTTTATGCGCCTATGTATATCCCAGACTCCATCTTTCTCACATTTAGGGCCCCTCTGAGCCCCCTTCTGGACGATGCGCTTAGGGGGGTAGGGTTGCCCGCGATGCTTCCCCGTAAGGGGATACAAACTGCCCCGCCGGAATACCGGCGGGGCTTCTGCTTTCTTACGGCCTAGAAGCGCTCGGCCACGGTCTTCATCTGCAGGAAGTGGAGGAGGTAGTCGGGACCGCCGGCCTTGGTGTCGGTGCCGGAGAGGTTGAAGCCCCCAAAGGGCTGGACCCCTACCAGAGCGCCCGTAATCTTGCGGTTGAAGTAGAGGTTCCCCACGTGGAACTCCCGCCGGGCCCGTTCCAGGTGCTCCCTCTTCCGGGAATAGACCCCCCCTGTGAGGCCGTAGACGGTGTCGTTGGCCACCTCGAGGGCCTCGGCGAAGTCCTTCACCCGAATCACGGAAAGCACCGGGCCGAAGATCTCCTCCTGGGCGATCCGGGCCTTGGGGGGCACCTCGGTAAAGACCGTGGGGGCGAGGAAGTAGCCTTCCCCTTCCAGGCGCTTGCCCCCAAGCACCAGCTGGCCCTCCCCCTTGCCGATCTCAATGTAGGAGAGGACCTTCTCCTCCTGGGCCCGGCTCGCCACGGGGCCGAGGTCGGGGTTCTCCTCCGCGGGGCCCACCACGAGCCTTTCCGCCCGGGCCAAGACCCTTTCCAAGACGGGCTCGTAGGCCCCTTCCGTGAGGATGAGGCGGCTTGCGGCGGAGCACTTCTGCCCCTGGAAGCCGTAGGCGGAGATGATGACCCCCTCCGCGGCCAGGTCAAAGTCCGCGGTCTCGTCCACGATGATGGCGTCCTTGCCCCCAAGCTCCAGGAAGACCCGCTTGATCCAGCGCTGGCCCGGGGCCAGGCGGCTTGCGGCCTCATTGATCCAGAGGCCCACCTCCAGGCTCCCCGTGAAGTTGATGAAGCGGGTCCGGGGGTGCTCCACCAAATAGGCCCCCACCTCCCGCCCCTCCCCCTGGACGAGGTTCACCACGCCGGGGGGGAAGCCCGCCTCGTGGAAGACCTGGAAGACCTTGGCGGCGATCACGGGGGTGTCCTCCGCGGGCTTGGCCACCACGGTGTTGCCCACGGCCACGGGGCCCGCGATCATCCCGGTGAAGATGGCGATGGGGAAGTTCCAGGGGGCGATGACCACCCCGGCCCCTAAGGGGATGTAAAAGCTTTCGTTGTCCTCCCCGGGGTAGGGGGTGACCTCCACCGAGGGGTACTTGTACTTCAGGGCCTGGCGGGCGTAGTACTCCAGGAAGTCTATGGCCTCGGCCACCTCGGCGCTGGCCTCAATCCAGTTCTTGCCGATCTCGTAGACCAGGGTGGCCTCCAGCTCCCGCCGCCTCCTTTTCATGATGGCCGCGGCTTTGAGGAGGAGGCGGCTCCGGTCCTCCTGGGGCCAGTCCTTCCAGGTGCGGAAGGCCTTCCAGGCGGCCTCGAGGGCGGCCTCGGCCTCCGCCCGGCCCCCCTTGGCCACGGTGCCCACCACCTCGCTGGGGGCGGAGGGGTTTAGGGAGGCGAGCTTCTCCCCCGTGTCCACCCAGGCCCCCCCGATGTAGAGGGGGTAGTGGCGGCCGAACTCCTCCCGCACCCGCCTCAGGGCCTCCTTCATCTCCCGGCGGGCCTCCTCCGAGGTGAAGGTCTCTATGGGCTGGTTCCTAAAGGGTTCTACGGTCATGGCGTTCCTCCTAGCCTCCCAAGAGGCTCCTCAGGACCAAAAAGAGGTTCTCGGGCCTTTCCGCGATGCGCCGGGATAGGTAGGGGTACCAGTGGGTGCCGTAGGGCACGTAGGCCCGCACCGTGTACCCCTCCCGGGCCAGGCGCCTCTGCTCCTCCGGACGCACCCCGTAGAGGAGCTGGAACTCAAAGCGGTCTTTGGGGATCCCCAACGCCTCCGCGTGCCGCTTCACCTCCCCGATCATGCGCGGGTCGTGGGTGGCCACGGCCACGTAAAGCCCCTCGTGCAGGGCGAGCTTGGTGAGGTGCAGGAGCTGGGCGTCTATGAGCCTCTTGTCCTGGAAGGCCACCTCCTTGGGCTCCCGGTAGGCCCCTTTGACCAGGCGCAGGTTGGGCCTTAGGGGAAGGAGGTCCAGGAGGTCTTTTTCCGTGCGGTAAAGGTAGCTTTGGAGGACGATCCCCACCCCCTCAAACCCCTCCGCCCGGAGGGCCTTGTACACCCGCAAGGTGGCCTCCACCCGGGGGGAGTCCTCCATGTCTATGCGCACGAAGACCCCCCGGGGCTCGGCCTCGGCCAGGATGCCCCGGAGGAGGCTTAGGGCCAAGCCCTCGGAGAGGTCCAGGCCGAGCTGGGTGAGCTTAAGGGAAACATAGCGGGGCCAGGGCTTCTCCCCAAGGGCCCGCACCAGCTCCAAAATCCCTTCCTGGAAGGCCCGGGCCTGGGCCTCGTCCGCCACCATCTCCCCCAGGAGGTCCAGGATGGCGTGGACCCCTTCCCCCTCCAGCCTTTCCGCGGCCCGTAGGGCCTCCTCCAGGCTCTCCCCCGCCACATAGCGGCGCACGAGCCCCCGCGCCCGTCTTCGGATGAGGGCCTCCACCTGGGGGCTATGGGCCACCTTGAGGACCAGGGACCGGTAGGCCAGGTCTAGGTTCATCTCCCCTCCTTTAGGCGCTCCAGAACAAGCCGCTTAAACCGCTCCACATGGGCCTCCACCGCCCTCCTCGCCCCCTCGGGATCCCGGGCCTTTAGGGCCTCAAGGATGGCCCTGTGCTCCCTCCTGGTGGTTTCCTCCTGGGAAAGGTTGGGGAGGGCGCTCCGCACCAGGGCCAGGCTGGAGAGGAGGTCCTCGTAGAGGCGAAAGAGGGTGCGGTTTCCAGAAAGCCGCACCAGGGCGCGGTGGAACTCCAGGTCCCGGCGCATCTGTTCGGCGAAGTCCTCCCGCGGGGCCTGGTCTATGGCCTCAAGGCGCTCCTCCAGCTCCTTAAGCTCCCAGGGGGTGGCCCGCAGGGCGGCGAGCCGGGCGGCCTCCCCCTCCAGAAGGGCCCGCACCCCGTAGACCTCCTCCACCTCCTCTGGGGTGAAGCGCCTAACCCGCGCCCCCTTACCGGGGACGAGCTCCACCAGGCCCTCCTCCGCCAGGCGCATGAGGGCCTCCCGCACGGGGGTGCGGGAGACCCCCAGCTCCTGGGCCAGCAGGGGTTCGGAAAGCCGCTCTTCGGGCGCGAAGCGGCCCGAGAGGAGGAGGTCTTTCAGGTGGCGGTAGACGGCCTCCCGAAGCTGGTTGGGGCGGCGGAAACCCAGGGCCTGCATCCTGTATACAGTATAACCCCACCGGGGCCCCAGGGCAACCGGGTTACCGCCGGCCAATAAGGGCCTTCAACCCGCCCCCAAGCCGCTTCCAAAGGGGCCCGAAACGGGCCTCGTAGGAGCGGGCGGCCTCCTCGGGGCCGGGGTCCCCCCCCAGCTCCTGGGCCAGGAAGTGGCGGTGGTCCATGACCCAAAGGTAAAGGTCCGCCTCCGTGCGGCCGGGGAAGTCCTTGAGGAGGCCCAGGCGGCGGATGGCCTCCACCGTGGGGCGGTAGAGGGTCTGGTACCAGTCCGCCACCGCCTCCTCCCAGGGGATGGGGCGGCCCTCCTCGAGGCCCTTGAAGTAGCGCCGGGTGGCGATGTGGTCCAGAAGGAGGTCGTAGCGGCCTAAAGCGGTGAAGCGGATCTCCTCCGCCTCGGGGATGTGCGCCTTAAGCCGGGTCTTCTCCAGAAAGTGGGCGTACTCCGCCTTGAGGATGAGGTCTTTCAGGGTATCCCCGGGCTCCACGGGCACAGGCACCTCCAGGGCGATGACCTCCGCGTCGATGTACTTCTGCCCCGTGGCCTTGGCCAGGGCCACCCGGTGGTTCCCGTCCTTGACGAAGTAGGCCTCCCCCACCTGGTAGACCTCAATGGGGGGAAGCTCCACCCCCGCAAGCTGGAGGGCCCGGAGCCGCTTCCAGCGCTCCAGGGTGTGGGGGGTCTTGGGGAGGAAGCGACGGTCAAAGTCCTCGTACCGGTCCACCGAACCCACGATGCGGTCCACCTCGATGGTCCTAAGCCCCAGGTGGTGCTCCCCTTGGGGGCGGAGGGCTAAGGCCTGGTGGAAGGGCAGGAGGGTGTTGGGCTCCCCTCTAAGGCGATGGAGGAGCTCGTGGAGCTTGGCCCTGAGCTCCAGCCTTTCCTTTTCCGCTTCCGCCTGCCAGGTCCCCATGGGTTTGGAAGCGCTACCAACGCGCCCATCCCCAGGGTAGCACGCCCCGGTCAGAAGAAGGTGAGGGCTGGACAAAACCCCCTCGCGGCCGTTAGATGGAGGCGTGAGCGTGAACCTGAAGGCTCGGATTGAGGAGGAGATCGCCCGGCTTAAGGCGGAGGGGCTCTACATCCGGCCCCGGGTCCTCGAGGCCCCCCAGGAGCCCGTGACCCGGGTGGAGGGGCGGGAGGTGGTGAACCTGGCCTCCAACAACTACCTGGGCTTCGCCAACCACCCCTACCTCAAGGAGAAGGCCCGCCAGTACCTGGAGCGCTGGGGGGCGGGGAGCGGGGCGGTCAGGACCATCGCCGGCACCTTCCCCTACCACCTGGAGCTGGAGGAGGCCCTGGCCCGCTTCAAGGGCACGGAGACCGCCCTGGTCTTCCAGTCCGGCTTCACCGCCAACCAGGGGGTGCTGGGGGCGCTTCTCAAGGAGGGGGACCTGGTCTTCTCCGACGAGCTCAACCACGCCTCCATCATCGACGGCCTCAGGCTCACCAAGGCCACCCGCCTGGTCTACCGCCACGCGGACGTGGAGCACCTGGAAGAGCTCCTCAAGACCCACGACACCGACGGCCTCAAGCTCATCGTCACCGACGGGGTCTTCTCCATGGACGGGGACATCGCCCCCCTGGACCGGATCGTCCCCCTGGCCAAGCGCTACGGGGCGGTGGTCTACGTGGACGACGCCCACGGGAGCGGGGTCCTGGGGGCTCGGGGGGAGGGCACGGTCCACCACTTCGGCTTCCACGAAGACCCCGACGTGATCCAGGTGGCCACCCTTTCCAAGGCCTGGGCGGTCATCGGGGGGTACGCGGCCGGGGCCTTGGAGCTGAAAGAGCTTCTCCTCAACAAGGCCCGGCCCCTCCTCTTCTCCACCACCCACCCCCCGGCGGTGGTGGGGGCCCTCCTGGGGGCCCTGGAGCTGGTGCAGAAGGAGCCGGAAAGGATCGGGCGGCTTTGGGAAAACACCCGCTACTTCAAGGCCGAGCTCGCCCGCCTGGGCTTTGACACCATGGGGAGCCAAACCCCCATCACCCCGGTGCTCTTCGGGGAGGCAAGGGCGGCCTTTGAAGCGAGCCGCCTGCTCCTGGAGGAGGGGGTCTTCGCAGTGGGCATCGGCTTCCCCACCGTGCCCCGGGGGAAGGCCAGGATCCGCAACATCGTCACCGCCGCCCACACCAAGGAGATGCTGGACAAGGCCCTTTCGGCCTACGAGAAGGTGGGGCGGAAGCTGGGCGTGATATGAGGCGGGCCCGGGGCCAGGTGCCCACCCCGCCGGAGCTCGTAGCCCGGATGGTGGCCCTCGCCCGCCCCTGGGCGGGGGGCCTAAGGGTGCTGGAGCCGGGGTGCGGGCGCTGCCCCTTCCTCAGGGCCTTCCGGGAAGCCTACGGGGCGGGCTTCCGCTTCGTGGGGGTGGAGCGCTTCCCCGAGGCCCTGGACCCTCCCCCCTTCGCCGAGGTCCACCTGGCGGACTTCCTGGGCTTCCAGGGGGGGCCTTTTGACCTCATCCTGGCCAACCCCCCCTACGGGGCCCCCGGGGCGGGCATCGGCCTGGGGGAGGCGGAGCGCCGGGCCTACCGGAAGCGCTTCGCCACCTGGTACGGGCGCTACAACCTCTACGGGGCCTTTCTGGAACAGGGGGTCAGGCTCCTCGCCCCCGGGGGGGTCCTGGTCTACGTGGTGCCCGCGGGCTGGATGGTCCTGGACGAGTTCCGCCGCCTGCGCCGCTTCCTGGCCCTGGAAGGGGGTTTGGAGGTGTTTTACCTGGGCCGGGCCTTCCCGGGGCTCAAGGTGCGGGCCACGGTGGTGCGCTTCACCAAGGGGGGGAGGGGCTTAAAGCTCTACCAGGGGTTTGAGGAGGAGCTTTGGGTGGACCCCGACTGGCAGGGGGGGATGGTGCGCTTCCCCCACCCAAAGGCCCTGGCCCTGGAACGGGAGGGCGTGCCCCTGGGCGAGCTCTTTGAAATCCGCTTCGCCGCCAGGAGCCCCGAGCTCAAGCGCCACCCCCTCACCCGTACCGTGCCGGGGCCGGGCCTGGTCCCGGTCCTTACCGGCCGCAACCTCAAGCCGGGGCACATCGACTACGAAACCCCCTATTCCGGCCTCTTCTTCCCCAAGGAAAGGGCAAACCTCCTCAAGCCCTTCTACGCCCTCCCCCACCTGGTGGTGGGCCACACCCGCCACGGCAAGGTGGTGGCGGCCTTTGACGAAAGGGCCTACCCCTGGCGGGAGGAGTTCCACCTCCTGCCCAAAGGGGCCCCCCTTCCCGAAAGGCGGATGGCGGCCTTAGTGGAGTACCTGAACGGCCCAGAGGTCCAGGGGTACTACCAGGGGCTCTACCGGGACGCGGTGCCCCACCTCACCCGGAGCATGCTGGAAAGGCTACCCCTCCCCCGGGACCTCCTCTTGCTTCGCAAATCCGTTTGCCCTAACGGGCAAAGCGACTAGCGGCCCGTGAAGTAGGCCCTCAAGCCCAGCCCCAGGGCGAAGAGGAGGCCCAGGGCCACGTAGACCTCGGGGCGCTTGGGGGGCTCCCTTAGGCCCCGGTGGAACCACCCCCCGGGCTCGAGGCCCCCCAGGTAGTGGAGCCCGGTGGCGAGGAGGAGGCCGTAGAGGAGGTGGAGCCCCTCCTTGGGCCTGAGCCCCAGGAAGAAGAGCCAAAACCCCAGGAGGACCTGGAGGATGGCCACCCAGGCCAAGGCCCGCACCCCCCGGTAGACCCAAGGGGCGAGGGGGCGGAAGAAGCCGGGAAGGGCAGCCAGGGCCAGTAGGGGAAGGCCCAAAAGGAGGAGAAGGCCCAAAACCCCGTGGAGGACCACGCCCCACACCATGCCCCCAGGATAAGGGGGATTAAACGGAATGAAATCATAAAACTCCACAGCCTCTGGGGGTTCAGCCCCGTATGGAAGGCACTTGTGCTAGAATGGGGGTGTGAGCTACGACGCTTCGGCCATCAAGGTGCTCAAAGGCTTGGAAGGGGTGCGCCACCGCCCGGCCATGTACATCGGGGGCACGGGGGTGGAGGGGTACCACCATCTCTTCAAAGAAATCCTGGACAACGCCGTGGACGAGGCCCTGGCGGGCTACGCCACGGAGATCTGGGTCACGCTGAACCCGGACTTCTCCCTCACCGTGGAGGACAACGGCCGGGGCATCCCCGTGGACCTCATGCCCGAGGAGGGGAAGCCCGCGGTGGAGGTCATCTACACCACCCTGCACTCGGGGGGCAAGTTTGAGGCCGGGGCCTACAAGGTCTCCGGGGGGCTCCACGGGGTGGGGGCCAGCGTGGTGAACGCCCTCTCCGAGTGGACCGTGGTGGAGGTCTTCCGCGAGGGCAAGCACCACCGCATCGCCTTCAGCCGGGGGGAGGTGACGGAACCCCTGAAGGTGGTGGGGGAGGCCAAGGGGAAGCGGGGCACCCGGGTCACCTTCAAACCAGACCCGGAGATCTTCGGGGAGCTCCGCTTTGACCCCAGCAAGATCCGCGCCCGCCTCCGGGAGGTGAGCTACCTGGTGGCCGGGCTCAAGCTCCACTTCCGCGACCTGGTCCACGGCCGGGAGGAGACCTTCTTTGACAAGGGGGGGGTGGCCTCCTTCGCCAAGGCCTTGGCGGAGGGGGAGGTCCTCCTCCACGAGAAGCCCCTCTTCCTCCGGGGCGGGGAGGGCGAGGTGGAGGTGGAGGTGGGCCTGGTCTACACCCAGGGCTACACCACGGAGATCCTCACCTACGCCAACATGATCCCCACCCGGGACGGGGGCACCCACCTCACGGGCTTTAAGAAGGCCTACACCCGCGCCCTGGGCCAGTACGCCAAGCGGGCGGGGCTCAACAAGGACAAGGGCCCCCAGCCCACGGGGGACGACCTCCTGGAGGGGGTCTACGCGGTGGTGAGCGTGAAGCTCCCCCAGCCCCAGTTTGAGGGCCAGACCAAGGGGAAGCTCCTAAACCCCGAGGCGGAGACCGCCACGGGCCAGGTGGTCTACGAAAAGCTCATGGAGGCCCTGGAGGAAAACCCCCGCCTGGCCCGGCTGGTCTACGAGAAGGCCCTGAGGGCGGCCCAGGCCCGGGAGGCGGCGCGGAAGGCCAGGGAGCTCGTGCGGCGGCAGAACCCCCTGGAGTCCGACGACCTCCCCGGGAAGCTCGCGGACTGCCAGACGGAAAACCCTGAGGAGGCGGAGCTTTTCATCGTGGAGGGGGACTCCGCCGGGGGGAGCGCCAAGCAGGGGCGGGACCGGCGCTTCCAGGCCATCCTCCCCTTGCGGGGAAAGATCCTGAACGTGGAGAAGGCGGGGCTTTCCAAGGCCCTGAAGAACGCCGAGGTGCGGGCCATGGTGGCGGCCATCGGGGCGGGGATCATGGGCACGGGGGACGAGGCCCACTTTGACCTGGAAGGCCTCCGGTACCACAAGATCATCATCATGACCGACGCGGACGTGGACGGAAGCCACATCCGCACCCTGCTCCTCACCTTCTTCTACCGCTACATGCGCCCCCTTATTGAAGGGGGCTACGTCTACATCGCCCAGCCCCCCCTCTACCGGCTCCAGGTGGGGAAGAAGGTGGAGTACCTTTACTCCGAGGAAGAGCTCCAGGCCCGTCTAAAGGAGCTCGAGGGGAAGAGCTACGAGGTCCAGCGCTTCAAGGGCCTGGGGGAGATGAACCCCGAGCAGCTTTGGGAGACCACCATGAACCCCGAGAAGCGGGTGCTGAAGCGGGTGGAGCTTAGGGATGCCCTCGAGGCCAGCGAGCTCTTTGAAAGGCTCATGGGCGAGAAGGTGGCCCCCAGGCGGGAGTTCATTGAGGAGCACGCCCGCTACGCGGAGCTGGACATCTAAACCACCCCACCGCGGCCTAGGCCGCGGTGGGGGCCCCGGATAAACCCATGGATTGGATCCAGGAAGGGGTGGAACGGCTCAGACACCACCCCCGCCTCCTCCTGAAAGCCCCCCCGGGGGCGGGGAAGTCCACCCTCTTCCCCTTGGCCCTCCTGAAGGCCTTCCCCGGCAAGGTCCTCCTCTCCGAGCCCCGGCGGCTTGCCGCCCGGGCGGTGGCCTTCCGGCTTGCGGAAAACCTGGGGGAGCCTTTGGGGGAGACCGTGGGCTACAGGGTGCGCCTCGAGGGCAAGGAAGGCCCCAAGACCCGCCTCCTGGTCCTCACCGAGGGCCTCCTCCTCCAGGCCCTCCTCAAGGACCCCACCCTGGAAGGGGTTTCCGCCGTCCTCCTGGACGAGGCCCACGAACGGCACCTGGAGACGGACCTGGCCTTAGGCCTCCTCCTTAAGGTCCAGGCCCTTCTCCGGCCCGACCTGCGCCTTGTCGTCCTCTCTGCCACCCCGGACGAGGCCCTCGTGGAGCGGATGGGCCAGGTGCTGGAGGTGGCGGAAAGGCCCTACCCCGTGGAGGTCCACCACCTGGAGCGCCCGGAGGGGCCCCTGGAGGCCCTGGCGGCCCGCTACGCCCGGAAGGCCTTCCTGGAGGGGGAGGGGAGCGTGTTGGTCTTCCTCCCCGGCAAGGGGGAGATCGCCCGCACCCAAAGGCTCCTAGCGGACCTCCCCGCCTACCCCCTCCACGGGGGGCTTCCCCTCGCGGAGCAGGCCGCCCTCCTCCGCCCAGGGCCCAGGCGGATCGTCCTGGCCACGGACGTGGCCGAGACCAGCCTCACCCTCCCGGGGGTGCGGCGGGTGGTGGACACGGGGCTGGCCAAACGCCCCCGCTTTGACCCAAGGACGGGCCTAAGCCGCCTCGAGGTGGTCCCCATCCCCGAGGAGTCCGCCCTTCAGCGGGCGGGGCGCGCGGGAAGGGAGGGGCCGGGGAAGGTCTTCCGCCTCTACCCCAAAGGGGCCTTCCCCCCCAAGCGGCCGGAGATCCTGGAGGCGGACCTGGCCCAGGCCCTCCTCCTCGCCTTAGGGCTTGGGGAGCGGTTGGAAGACCTCCCCCTCCCCACCCCGCCCCCCAGGGGGGCCCTGGAGGCGGCCTGGGGGCTCCTTCGGCTCCTCGGGGCGGTGGAGGGGGAGGCCCTCACGCCCCTGGGCCAAGCCCTCCTCGCCCTCCCCACCCACCCCCGGCTTGGGCGGATGGTGCTGGCCGCGCGGGAGCTCGGCCTCCTCCCCCTGGCGGCGGACCTCCTGGCCCTTTTGGAGGAGCGGGACCCCTTGGAGGGGGAGCCCGACCTCATGCCCCGCCTGGAAGGCCTCCTCCGGGCGAGGCGGGGGGAAGGGGGGCTTTTCCAGGCCCTAGAACGGGTCTCCGCCCTCTGGCGGAGGCGGCTCCACACCCCGCCCTTAAAGGCCCTCCCCCACCCCGAGGAGGTGGGGCGGCTCCTCCTTTACGCCTACCCCGACCGGGTAGGGGAACGGACCGCCCCGGGCCGGTACCGGCTCGCAAGCGGCCGGGCGGTGCGCCTCGAGGGGGACGGCCCCCCCTACCTGGTGGCCCCGGCGGCGGACCTGGTGGGGCGGGAGGGCCGGGTCCTCCTCATGGCCCCCCTGGCCCGGGAGGACCTCCGCCCCCTAGCCCGGGAGGAGATCCGGCGGGGGTGGGAGGGGGGGCGGTGGGTGGGCTTCCGGGAGCGGCGGCTTGGGGCCTTGGTCCTGGAAAGGACCCCCATGGACCCCGGCCCCCCCACGGAGGAGGCCCTAAAGGAGGCCCTGAAGGGGGGGCTTCCTTGGGGGGAAGCGGAGGGGCTTCGGGCGCGGGTGGCCTTCCTAAGGGCCCAGGGGGTGGATCTCCCGGACCTCTCCCCCGAGGCCCTTCTCCAAGACCTCTCCTGGCTCCTCCCCTACGCGGCAGGGGTGCGGAGGAAGGAAGAACTGGAGGCCCTCCCCTGGAAAGCCCTCCTTTTGGGGCTACTGGGGGAAAAGGCGGCCCTTTTAGAGCGGCTTGCCCCCGAAACCCTTACCCTCCCCTCGGGGCGGAGGAAGCGCCTCCTCTACCGGGAGGAAGGCCCCCTGCTCCGCCTCACCATCCAGGAGGCCTTGGGGCTCAAGGAGACCCCTAAGGTTTTGGAGGGGCGGGTGCCCGTGACCGTAGAGCTCCTCTCCCCCGCAGGAAGGCCCGTGCAGGTGACGCAGGACCTGAAGGGGTTTTGGGAGAGAACCTACCCTACCTTGCGCAAAGAGTTCATGCGCCGCTACCCCAAGCACCCCTGGCCGGAAAACCCCTAAAAGAGCTCCGCCCTCACCCCAAGCCCCCGGGCCCTTTCCACCCAGAGGGGGTTGTCGTCCAGGTACAAGGCCTCCTTGGGGGAAAGGCCCAGGCCCTCCAACGCCAGGCGCAGAGCGGCGAGCTTGTCCGGGTGGAAGAAGGCGGAAAGGCCCTCCGGGGGCGGCAGGTCCGAGACCAGGTGGAAGGGCTCGGGAAAGGGGTGCCCCCGGATCCGAAAGGCCTTGGGGTAGAGGCGGGAGGCCCCAGGGAAAAGGGCCTCCAGGACAAAAGGCCCCTCCTCCTTCAGGCGGGGAAGGAGGGCGTAAAAGGCCTCGGAAAGGTAGAAGAGGGGTTCCCCGCTGGCCTCGGAGAGGAGGCGGAGGAGGTGGGGCTCCACCGGCTCGCAGTAGACCCCGGAAAGGTCCAGGAGGTAGACCACTTCCCAAGCCTACCAGGAGCGGCTTATACTCGGTGCAAAGGAGGAAGCCATGCAGCTTTTCGGGGAAGCGTGGGCCCAGGCCTACTGCCAGAAGCTGAACGAGAGCGAGGCCTACCAGAAGGCGGCCAGCACCTGGGAGGGGTCCCTGGCCCTGGCGGTGCGCCCGGACCCCCAGGCGGGGTTTCCCCAGGGGGTGGCCGTGGTCCTGGACCTCTGGCACGGGGCCTGCCGGGGGGTGAGGGTGGTGGAGGGGGAGGCGGAGGCGGACTTCGTCATCGAGGCCGACCTGGCCACCTGGCAGGAGGTGCTGGAGGGGCGCCTCGAGCCCCTCACCGCCCTCATGCGGGGACTTTTGGAGCTCAAGCGGGGCTCCATCGCCGCCCTGGCCCCCTACGCCCAGGCCGCGCAGGAGCTGGTCCGGGTGGCCCGGGAGGTGGCATGAAGGCCGTGGTCTACCAGGGCCCCTTCCAGGTGGCGGTGGAGGAGGTGGAGGAGCCCCGCCTCCAGGAGGACACCGACGCCATCGTGGAGGTGGAGCTGGCCGCCATCTGCGGCTCGGACCTGCACATCTACCACGGCAAGATCGCGGGGGTCCTGCCGGGCACGGTCCTGGGGCACGAGTTCGTGGGGCGGATCGTGGAAAAAGGCCCCCTGGTCCCCTTCGCCCTGGGGGAGCGGGTGGTGGGGAGCTTCCAGGTGGCCTGCGGGGACTGCCCGGCCTGCCGCCGGGGGCAGTTCTTCGCCTGCCTGAGGGGAGGGGTCTACGGCTTCGGCCTGGCCCTGGGCAACCTCCCGGGGGCCCAGGCGGAGCGGGTGCGGGTGCCCTTCGCCCGCACCAGCCTCTTCCCCATCGGGGACCTCCCCGCGGAGGAGGCCATCCTGGCGGGGGACATCCTCACCACCGCCTACGGGGGGGTGCGGCCCTTCCTCACCCCGGGGATGAGCGTGGCCGTGGTGGGCTCGGGGCCGGTGGGGCTTTTGGCCCAGGCGGTGGCCCACGCCCTGGGGGCGGGGATGGTCTTCGCCATAGATCCGGAAGAAACCCGCCTGGAAAAGGCCAGGGCCCTGGGGAGCCTCCCCCTGAACCCCAAGGCCCAGGACCCCATCGCCCAGGTGCGCCGGGCCACGGAGGGGCTCGGGGCGGAGCTGGTGGTGGAGGCCGTGGGGGGGGATGGGGAGGCCCTAAAGACCGCCTTGAAGCTGGCCGCCCCCGGGGGGGTGGTCTCCAGCCTGGGGGTGCCCACCGCGGAAAAGCTGGACTACCCCTGGCTTGCCGCCTTCAGCCGGGGCCTCACCCTAAGGAGCGCCCTGGCCAACGTGCCCCGGTACATCGGGGAGGTCCTGGCCCTCCAGCGGGTGGGGCGGCTCAAGGGGAGCTTCGTCTTCAGCCACCGCCTGCCCCTCTCCGAGGCCCCGGAGGGGTACCGGCTCTTCCACGAGCGGCAGGCCACCAAGGTGGCCCTGGTACCCTGAGCACCCCCAAAACCCCATCAGACCCTGGGGCCTTCCCCACGGAGCCGGTTCTTTCCAGGCTTGACTTCTTCATTATACCGCCCTTTGCCCGTATGTAAAGTGCTATGCAGCAAAAGCCTTGGGCAAGGGGCTTGGGCGGGGTGGGTTGGGGGTTTTTGGTATCCAATCTGGGGAAATCGTGAGCCCCTTTCCCCTCGGCCCCCCTCCCCGCCCTTAGCCTGGGGAAAAGGAGGTGCGCCATGCGCTACCTGGTGGTGGCCCACCGCACGGCCAAAAGCCCGGCCCTGGCGGCCAAGCTCCGGGAGATCCTGGAGAAGGACCCCGAGGCCCGCTTTGTCCTCCTGGTGCCCGCGAGGCCTCCTTCAGGCTGGGTGTACGACGAAGGGGAGGTGCGCCGGCGGGCGGAGGAAGAGGCCAGGGCGGCAAAGGAGGCCCTTAAGGCCCAGGGGATCCCCATAGAGGAGGCCAAGGCGGGGGACATCTCCCCCCTTTTGGCCCTGGAGGAGGAGCTTGCCGCCCACCCCGGGGCCTACCAGGCCATCGTGCTCTCCACCCTGCCCCCGGGGCTTTCCCGCTGGCTCCGGCTGGACGTGCACACCCAGGCCGAACGCTTTGGCCTCCCCGTGATCCACGTCATGGCCCCCGCTTAAGCGCCCCCAAAAGGCTCGGGGCCCGGCCGATCTTCCCCCCTAGGGCCGGAGGCCCTTAGCCTTTCTCATCCTGGGTCCGTATACTTGGCCTGGTGCTGGGGCGCTACCTCCTTAAGGAAGTCCTCCTGCCCTACCTGGTGGGGGTCTTCCTCTTCGTGGCCCTCCTCACCCTGGACCTCCTTTCCAGCCTCTCCGGCTTCCTCCTGGCCCGGGGGGTGGGGGTGCGGGAGATCGCCCTCCTCGTCCTCTACCGCCTGCCCTGGACCTTAAGCCTGGCCCTGCCCCTGGCCCTGGTCTTCGCCCTCCTCATAGGCCTGGCCCGCCTCATCCGCTCCTCCGAGCTCAAAGCGGCCTACGCGGGGGGGGTGCCCCCCTTGGCCCTCCTCAAGCCCCTATTGGGCCTGGCCCTTCTGGTGAGCCTGGCGAACCTCTACAACCTGGCCGAGGTCCGGCCCAGGGCCCTTTCCGCCTACGATGCCCTCCTGGGCCGCCTCCTCTACGGGGAAGGGGGGGCGGTGGCGGTGCTCCGGAAGCAGGTCTACGCCCCCCCTGGCCTTGGGGTCTACTACGCGGAGGAGGTCTGGCCGGGGGAGAGGGCGAACCGGCTCTTGGGGGTGCGGGTGGTGGACGAAGAGGGGCGGATCTACAGCGCCGAGGAGGGGGTCTGGGACGAAAGGGGGTGGCGCCTTAAGGGCTACGTGCTGGAGGGGGGGAAGCCCAAGCCCTTCTTTGGGGTCCTCCCCTTCCCCACCCACTTCCAGCCCAAGGAGAGCCTAGGCTCCCGCGACCCCTACGACACCAGCACCTTAAGGGAGCTCCTGGCCCGGGCAGAGGTGGAATCCGGGGCCCGGTTCGCCCTCTACCGCCGCCTTTCGGACGCCCTGGGGGGCCTCTTCCTGGGGCTCGTGGCCGCGGGCCTCGGCCTCTCCCTGCGGGAGGCCGCCTGGGCGGTGCTCGGGGTGGTCCTCCTCATCTTCGGCTACTACGTCTTCTGGACCCTTACCGCCCAGCTCGCCCGCTACGACGTGAACCCCCTCCTGGCCTTCCTGCCCAACCTGGCCTATGGGGCCCTAGGGGCCTTCCTCCTCTGGAGGCTCAGGTGAAGACCCTGGACCGCTACCTCCTCCGGGAAGTCCTCCCCCCCTTCCTAGGGGGCCTTTCCGCCATCGTCCTCCTCTTCCTGGCGGGGGCGGTGTACGAGGTCCTGGCCCCCCTGGTGGCCAAGGGGGCGGACCCCAAGGCGGTCCTCCTCTACCTGGCCTACCGCACCCCCGAGGCCCTGGTGCGGGGGGCGCCGGTGGCCTACCTCTTCGCCCTTTTGCTCCTCCTCTTCCGCCTGGCGGAGGACGGGGAGCTCAAGGCCCTCCTGGCCCTGGGGGTGCCCCGGGGGCGGGTCCTCCTCCCCTTCCTAGGGTTTGGGCTCGTCCTGGCCCTCCTAGGCTTCGCCTTAGGGGAAAGCCTGGTGCCGAGGGCCCTGGCGGAGGGGCAGGACCTCTTGAGGCGCACGGTGCTGGAACGCCCCCGGGCCCTCCTCACCCCGGGGGCCACCTTCCAGGACGCCCGGGGGCGGGTGGTCTACGTGGGGAAGGTGGGGGAAGGGATCGGGGCCCTTAGGGTCCTCTCCGCAGGGGAGGTCCTTCTAGCGGAACGGGGGCGGCTTCGGGCGGGGGTTTTGGAGGTGGAGGAGGGCCTGAGGGTCACCTACGAGGGGGCGAGGCCCAGGACCCTGGCCCGCTTCCAAAAGGGGGAGCTCGTCCTCAAGGACCTCACCTTCGACCCCTGGCCCAACCCCGCAAACCGCATGCCCCTCCCCGAGCTTAGGAAGGAGGTGGAGCGCCTTAGGGCCCTGGGGCTTAGAGTGGGCCTCGAGGCCACCACCTATTACCGCCGCTACGCCGAGCCCTTCGCCAGCCCCGTCTTCGCCCTCTTCGCCGTGGGGCTCGCCTTCTTCCTCCTCTCGGGCTCCCGGAGCCTGGGGTTCGTGGGGGTGGCGGTCCTCACCTTCCTCTACTACGCCACCTGGAGCGTGGCCCGCATCATGGGGGAGCAGAACGCCCTAAGCCCCGTTCTCGCCGCCTGGGGGCCGAACCTCCTCTTCGGCCTCCTGGGGCTACTCCTCTTCCTGGGGGGTAAGCGGTGAGGGCCCTCCTCCTCCTCCTCTTCCTCCTCTACCCCGCCTTGGCCCAGGAGGGGCGGGTGCTGAAGGTGCTGGAGGCGGAGAGGCTGGAGCTAAGAGCGGAGGGGGAAGAGGAGGTCTACGTCCTGGTGGGGAACCCCGTGCGCCTGGAGCGGGAGGGAGAGGCGATTGAGGCCAAGCGGGTGGTCTACAACCGCACCCGGCGGAAGCTTTACCTGATGGAGGGGGTGCGTTACCGGGACCGGGAGGGGCGGACCATAGAGGCGGAGGAGCTCCAGCTGGACCTAGGGGACGAGTCCTTTGACGCCCTGGAGGTGCGCATAGAGGCCCGGGGCCTCCTCCTCACGGGGCCCCTCTGCCAGCGGGCCGCGGGGGCCATCCTCCTCCAGGAGGGGTACGCCACCCCCTGCGCGGGGTGCGGCCAAGCGGTGCCGGACTACGCCTTCCGGGCGGAGGAGGTGGTCCTCTACCCGGGGGACCGGGTGGTGGCCCGAAAGGTGACCCTCCTTTGGCAGGAAAACCCCATCCTGGAACTGCCCGTCCTCCTCCTCTTCCTCTCGGAAAGGAGCCCCCGGCTGGAGGTGGGGCAGGACGAGGGGGGGGTTTACCTGAAGGCTGCCCTTCCTTACGCGAGCGAGCTGGGCCTGGGCTTCACCCTCCTCCAGTACTACCAGGGCCGGGGCTATGGGTTCGGGCTGGACCACTTCGGGGTGGGGGAGGCCAAGGAACGCTACTTCTTCCTCCACACCCCCCCCGACACCTTCCAGTACCGGGGGGAGTACGGGCTCAAGCGGCCGGAGTTCGCCCTAAGCGCCCTCCTGGAGCGGGACGACACCCGGGAGAAGCTCTCCCGCTTCCGCCTGGAAGCCCTCCTCCCGGGCGCCCCCACCCCCCAGGACTGGCGGTACGCCCTGCGCCTGGAAGGCTTCCTGGACCACGACCCCGCCACCCCCCCACCGCGAACGCTGAAGCGGCTTCCGGAAGTGGAGGCGCAAAGCCCCCCCCTGCAGGAGGGCCCCTTCCGCCTGCAGGCGGGCCTCCTCCTCGGCTACTACAAGGCGGAGACCAACCCCCTAAACCGCTCCGCCCGGGCCCTGGGGCCTTACGCAGGGGCGGGCAGGGCCCTCCTCACCCACGAGGAAAGCCTCACCCTCACCCCCTGGCCCGGGGGCACCTTGAGGGGGCAGAACCGCTTCCGGGGCTTCTACTACAGCACGCAAAACCCCGATGGGGAGTACGAGCGCCAGGTGGACTGGACGGCCCAGGCCTCCTTCCGCCAGACCCTGGGGGGCTTCAGCCTCGAGGCGGGCTACCTGAGGAGCGTCCAGGAGGGGGAAAGCCCCTTTCGCTTTGACGCCCTGCCCCCAAGGCGCACCCACCAGGCCACCTTGGCCCTGGGCTTCCAGGAAAGGCCCCTCAGCCTCTCCCTGAAGGGGGGGCGGGACCTGGAGAAGGGGGCCTACCTGCCCCTGGAGGCGGAGGCCCGGCTCCAGGAGGGGGCCTTTGGCCTCCTCCTCTACCACAAGCGGGGGCTTACCGAAGGCCCCCTGGAAACCCGCCTGGAAGGAAGCCTCACCCCCTACCCCTTCTCCCTCCGGCTGGGCCTCCGCCTAGACCACGCCAAGGCCCTCTTTGACCCCCTCCTCCTCCAAGGGGGCTACGCCCTCCCCGGGGGGAGCCTGAACCTCACCCACCGCCACGGGCTGAACGGGGAAGGGGCCCTCACCACCGCGCTAAGCCTCAACCTGAGGGAAGGCCGGGAGGCCTACGCCCTCCAGGCCCAGCGGGACTGGGCCAAGGACACCCTCACCCTCCAGGGCCAGGCCCTATGGGGTCCGGAAAGCCTGGCCCTGCAGCTGGCCCTGGACCCATTGCGGCTGAACTACGCCCTCACCTTCCGCTCCGGGGCAGCCCCGGGGCCCCTCTGGGAGGCGGCCCTTTCCGGCCGGGCGGAAGGGGGCTTTAAGGGGACCAACCTGCGCCTTTCCGCCACCGCCTTTGCCCCCGAGGTGGGCTTCCGCCTCCAGGCCAACCTGCACCTGCCCGAGGTGGGGGACGAGGCGGTCTACCTCAAGGACCTCACCTTCAGCGGGGGGGCAGAGCTTTGGGGCCCCACGCCCCCGGAAGGGGAAAGCCCGGGCCTGCCGGGCCTGGCCTTCTCGGGGGGGCTCTCCTACGCCCGCGCCCCAAGCCGCCCCGAGGGGTACACCCTCTCCTTGAGGAACTTCGGCCCCACCTTTACCTTCCTGGGGCGGGAGAACACCAGGCTCCACCTCTCCGCCCTCCTCACCCAGGACCTGCCGGGAAGCCCCCTCAAGCCCCGGTTCATCGTCACCCTGGACCGGTGCTGCTGGGCCTTCCGCTTCACCGCGGACGCCGCCAAGGGGAGTGTGAGCCTGGCCTTCCTCTACGGGGGGCAGGCCGCGGGGGTGCTCCTCTCGGAGGAGGGCATCCAGCTGGGAGGTGGAACCCCATGAGGCGCACCCTTTGGCTTCTCGCCCTCCTCCTTGCCGCCTGCACCGGAAGCCAGGAGCCGGCCCTCGAGGCCCTCCTGGCGGCAGGGGGCGAGGGGCAGGTGGCCTTTTACCGCGCCCTAGACCTCCAGCGGGGGCTCTCCTCCCCCGTGGCCACCTGGAGCGCGCCAGGCCTCCAGGACCTGGCCTACAGCCAGGCCTTCCGGAGGCTCTACCTCCTCTTCCCGGACCGCCTCGAGGCCTACGACGCCACCGGCTTTAGCCTGACCGCCGTCCCCCAAACCCCCACCGCCACCCTCCCCCTCCCCTCGGACTGCACCGAAGGCTACCTGCGCCTGGGCCAAAACGCCCTCCTCGCCCACTGCCCTGGGGCGAGAAGGGCCTACCTTTCCCCCCTCCCTGACCCCAGCGCCTTAGAAGAAGCGGACCTCACCGGCCTTCCCCCCTCCAGCCGTCTGGCCCTCCTCCCCGCAGGCGGGCAGGACCTCCTGGCCTACCTCACGGGGGAGGCCATGGGCTACCGGCCGGCCCAAGCCCCCTCCGGCACCCCGGCCCTGGAAAAGCCCCTGGACGCCCCCCTCTCAGGAGACCCCCTGGACCTCAAGGCGGACGGGGGCCGGGGGCGGCTTTTGGGCCTCGGCCCCACGGCCACGGAGGTGCGGCTCTACACCCTGCAAAACGAAACCCTGCAAAGCCGGAAGGTCCTGGGGGACTTCCCCGGGGAGGCCCGGCTGGCCCTGGACCCGGTGGCGGGGCTGGTGGCCCTGGGCCGGGGCTTCCAGGTTTTGGAGCCCCGGGACTCCGGGCCCCAGGAAACCTTTACCCCTTTCCAGGCGGGCCTGGTGGGCCAGGACGGGTACCTGTACCTGGCGGCGGGGAGGTCCCTTTCCGTCTACGACCTCGTCCCCTCCCCGCCCCAGCGGGTGGCCTTCCCCACCCTGGGGCTTTCCCCAAAGGCCCTGGCCCTCATCCCGGTAGAATGAGGCATGCTCCAAGGTAAGACCGTGCTGGTCACCGGCGCTGGAGGGGCCCTGGCCCGGGCGGTGGTCCCCGCCTTCCACCGGGCCGGGGCCCGGCTCCTCCTCTCGGACCCCCGCCTCGAGCGCATGGCGGAACGGGCCGAGGCGGTGGGGGCCAAGACCTTCGTGGCCGACCTCACCCGCCTGGAGGAGGCCCAGGCCCTAGCCCAGTTCGCGGAACGGGAAGGGCCCCTTTACGGGGTGGTCCACACCGTGGGGGGGTTCGCGGCGGGGCGCTTTTTGGACTCTGACCCCGGGCTTTACGACTGGCTCTTGGACCTCAACCTCCGCACCACCTATAACCTTCTGAAGGCCGTCCTCCCCTACATGGAGGCGAGGCGGGAGGGCTTCTTCGCGGCCATCGCCGCGGGGCCCGCCTGGACGGGGGTGGGCCCGGGCCGGGCCCTTTACACCATGGCCAAGACCGCCCTGGCAAGCCTCCTCAAGTCCCTCCAGGGGGAGGTGGAGGGGGTGCGCTTCCTGGTGGTCTACCCCATGGGCACCCTGGACACGGAACAGAACCGCCGGGCCATGCCCGAGGCCGACCCCAGCCGCTGGATCCGCCCCGGCCTCATCGCCGAGGCCCTGGTCCTGGCCGCGGGGGCGGAAGGAGGGCGGTTTTTGGAGATCCCGGTCTACCCGCCCCTATAGCCGCCCCCAGGGCGTCCGCCAGGAGGTCCCACCCGAAGGCCTCCCGCCCGGGGACGAAGCTTTGGTGCCACTCGTCCACCACCCCGTAGCCCGAAGCCAGGAGGAAAGCCCCCCAAAACCTCCCCAGGCCAAGGCGCCAAAGGAGGGCCAAAAGGGCGTAGGCCAGGAAGTGGGCCCCCTTGTCCCAGGGGTGGGGAAGGCCGGCCCCGGTGGCGGGCTGGCCCGAAAGCCACCACAAGACCCCCATCCAGAGGAGGGCGAGCCCCAGGAAAAGGCCCCTCACCCCTCCACCAGCTCCCACAGGACCCCCTGGGCAAAGGAGGGGTGGAGGAAGGCCACCCGGTGCCCCCCAAACCCCGGCCGGGGGGTTTCGTCCACCGGCCGGGCCCCCGCGGCCCTAAGCGCGGCCAGGGCCCCCTCGATGTCCGGGGTGGCGAAGGCCAGGTGGTGGAGGCCGGGGCCCCGCTTGGCGAGGAAGCGGCCCACGGGGGTCTCCGGGCCTAGGGGGGCGAGGAGCTCCAGCAGGGCCTCCCCTTCCCCCCGGAGCATGGCCACCCGCACCCCCTGGGCCGCCACCTCCCCTTCCGCCTCCACCCGGAAGCCCAGGAGGAGGTAGCGGGCCTTGGCCGCCTCGAGGTCCTCCACCGCGATGCCCACGTGGTGCAGCCGCATGGGCCTATTCTAGCCCCTCCAGGACCCCTTGGGCCGCCCGGAGGCCGGTGAAGAGGCACCCCCCCAGGAAGGTCCCCTCCAGGGCCTTGTACCCGTGGAAGGCCCCCCCGCCAAACCCCGCGGCCTCCCCCGCGGCGAAAAGCCCCTCCAGGGGCGCCCCCGAAGGGGTGAGGGCCCGGCCCTTGAGGTCCGTCTGGATGCCCCCTAGGGTCTTGCGGGTGAGGGTCCAAAGCCGGACCGCCACCAAAGGCCCCCTCCCCTTTAGGAGGGGGGCGGGCTTGGCCACCCGGAAAAGCCGGTCCCCCAGGTAGCGGCGGAAGGCGTGAACCGCCAGGACCTGGGCGTCCTTGGCGAAGGGGTTTAGGAGCTCCCGGTCCCGGGCCTTCACCTCCCGCTCCAAGCGGGAGGGGTCCAGGACCCCGGGGGCCAGGGCGTCCATCCTGCGCATGAGCTCGGACAGGTCCTCCGCCAAGAGGAAGTCCTTCCCCCGCGTGAGAAAGGCCTTGACCGGGGCGGCGGGGCCCAGGAGGCGGTTTTTCAACACCAAAGGCCAGCTCCGCCCGGTGAGGTCGGGGTTCTGCTCCGAGCCGGAAAGGGCGAACTCCCTCTTCAGGGTGCGCAGGTCCAGGACGAACCAGCTCCAGTCAAACCCCGTTCCCCTCAGATAGCACAGGGTCTCCAGGGCATCAAACCCCGGGAAGAGGGGCGGGGGCAGGCGCCGGCCGGTGGCGTCCACCCAAAGGGGGGAGGGCCCGGGGAGGATGCGGATCCCGTGGCGGGTCCAGAGGGGGGTGTGGTTCTCCACCCCCTCGGGGTAGTGCCACATGCGGTCCAGGTTCACCAGCCTAGCCCCCGCCCGCTGGGCCAGGAGAAGCCCCTGGCCGTCCACGTGGTCGGGCACCCCGGAAAGGAGGCGCCCTGGAGGGGGCCCCACCCGCTCGGGCCAAAAGCGGCGCACCAGGTCCAGGTTGGCCCCGATCCCCCCCGTGGCCAGGAGGACCGCCTGGGCGCGGAAGCGGAAGGCTCCCACGGGCTTCCGGCTCGTGGGCACCCCCCTTGGCCTCGGGTCTTCCTCCAGCACCACCCCCGCCACCCCCACCACCCGCCCCCCCTCCACCAGGACCTCCTCCACCCGGTGGCGAAGGAGGACCCGGAGGAGGCCCCGCTCCTTGAGCTCCTCCACCCGGCGCAGAAAGGGCTCCAGAAGCCCCGGCCCCGTCCCCCAGACGATGTGGAAGCGGGGCACGGAGTTGCCGTGGCCCGTGGCCAGCCCCCCGCCCCGCTCCGCCCAGCCCACCACGGGGAAGAAGCGCACCCCCAAGGAGAAAAGCCAGGCCCGCATCTCCCCCGCGGCGAACTGGATGTAGGCCTGGGCCAGAAGCCGCCCCCACTCGTCCTCAGGGCGGTCGTACCCCGCGGCCCCAAACCAGTCCTGCTGGGCGAGCTCCGCGGAATCGCGGATGCCCAGGCGGCGCTGCTCGGGGGTGTCCACCAGGAAAAGCCCCCCGAAGGACCAGAAGGCCTGACCCCCCAGGTAAGGCTCCTGCTCCAGGAGGAGGACCCGCTTCCCCTTCCGGGCCACCTCCGTGGCGGCCACCAGCCCCGCCAGGCCTCCCCCCACCACCACCAGGTCGGCGTCCATGGTTGGGGATAGAATACGCCCAGCCTAGAGGTCGTACCAGGGGGGACGGCCCCGGAAGAGGGGGAGCTCCTGCAAGACCTCCTCCTTGGAGGCCTCCTCCAGGCGCATCACCTGGGGCGGGCAGCTCTCCACGCAGGCCCCGCAGCCGGTGCAGGCCTCCACCTTGAGGTAGAGCACGTACTCCTCCCCTTCCCGCTCCCGCCTCAGGGCCTCCGTGGGGCAGACGTTGGTGCACACCGGGCAGAGGGTGCACCCCTCCTCCACCCGCACCTTGGGCCAGCGCACCCCTTCCGCCCGCCGGGCCGCGGCCCGGCGCAGGCGGAGCTCAGCCGGCAGGCCCTTCTCCTCGGGCTCCTGGGGGAGGGGAAGCTCGGGGAGGACCTCGGCGGCGGTGCGCCGCGCGCTCCCCAAAAGGGCCCGGAAGAGCTCCCGCCGCCCCACGGGCTCCCCTGGCAAGGCCCCCTCCACCACCTCCACCTCCAGGTCCGGGAAGTAGCGCCGGGCCTCCTCCGCCATGCGCGCGAGGTGCTCGGGCACCCCAGGCCCCCCCACCTTGCACCCCGCGCAGTCCCCCCGGGCGAGGACCAGCTTCCCGAAGCGGCTTCCTGCCTCCGCGAGGAGCCCCGGGGTGAGGCGGCCCAGGCAGAGCACCTCCTCCCCCTTCCCCTCGGCCTTGGAACAGCGGAGCTGCCCCTTCCCGCGGATCAAGGCCTCCTGGATGGCCCCCAAGGGGTACTCCAGGGCCACCCCCGGGCAGACCCCGGTGCAGAGGCCGCACCCCGTGCACAGGACCTCGTCCAGCTCCACCCGCCAGCCCTCGAGGCGCACCGCCCCCTTGGGGCAGGCCTGGTAGCACCGGTCGCACCCCCCCACGCTGTTCTTGTAGAGGAGGCAGCGGCCCTCGGTGTAGCGGGGCCGGGGGTCCGTGGCCTTTAAGAAGGCGTCCAGGAGGTTATCCAAAAGGCCCATCAGCGTAAGAGGTCGGCGATCCCCTGGAGGAAGGCCTCAAACTGGGCGAAGTCCATCTGCTGCTGGTTGTCGGAAAGGGCCACCTTGGGGTTGGGGTGGACCTCCACGTGCACCCCGTCCGCCCCCACGGCCAGGGCCGCCCGGGCCAGGGGGGTGAGGAGGTCGGTGCGGCCCGCGGCGTGGGTCACGTCCACCACCACCGGCAGGTGGGTTTCCTGCTTGGCCAGGGCCACGGCGGAGAGGTCTAAGGTGTTCCGGGTCCAGCGCTCAAAGGTGCGGATGCCCCGCTCGGCCAGGATCACCTTTTCGTTCCCCTGGGAGAGGATGTACTCCGCGGCGTAAAACCACTCCTCCATGGTGGCGGAAAGCCCCCGCTTGAGGAGGACGGGCTTCCCCACGCGGCCCACCTCCTTGAGGAGGGCGAAGTTCTGCATGTTGCGGGCCCCGATCTGGAGGATGTCCGCGTACTCCGCCACCACCTCCACGTCCCGGGTGTCCATGACCTCGGTGACGAAGACCATGCCGAAGGCGTCCGCGGCCTTCCGCCCAAGCTTTAAGCCCTCCACCCCGAGGCCCTGGAAGCCGTAGGGGCTCGTCCTGGGCTTGAAGGCCCCGCCCCTTAGGACCTTCACCCCCCGTTCGGCGAGGAAACGGGCGGTGGCCATCATCTGCTCCTCGGACTCAATGGAGCAGGGCCCGGCGATGAGGAGGGGCCGTTCCCCGAAGACCACCCCCTTCACCGCCACCCGGGTGGGCTCGGGCTTATGGGCCCGGGAGTAGAGGAACTTCTTCTGGTCCTGCCGTTCTTCCAGGTCCAGGCTGGCCTTGAAGATCTCCTTGAAGAGCTTGCGGATGGTCTCGTCCGGAAAGGGCCCCGGGTTTTCCCGGGTGAGGTAGGAAAGCATCTCCTCCTCCCGCTTGGGGTCGTAGTGGGGCAGGCCCAGCTCCGTCTGGATGCGGCCGATCTCCTGCACCAGCCTGCCCCTTTCCGAGAGGAGGCGCAAAAGCTCCCGGTTGATCCGGTCCACCTCCCGCCTAAGGGCCTGGATGCGCTCGTCCATGGGCTATTTTATGGGGAAGCGCCCCTTCCCCTGTCAAGCGGCCTCCTCCTTGGGCCGGGCCCGTTCCGCCAGCCGGGCCACCAGGACGCTCAGCCAGTAGAGGACGAGCAGGGGCCCGGTGACGATGGAGAGGCTCACCACGTCCACCGTGGGGGTGATGACCGCGGCCAGGGTGAGGAGGAGGACCACGGCGATGCGCCAGTTCCGGGCCAAAAAGCTGGAGGAAAGAAGGCCGAGCCGCGCCAGGAGGTAGCTCACCACCGGCATCTCAAAGACCAGGCCCATGACGGTCATCATCATGAGCACCTGGCCCATGTAGCGGCCGATGGAGATCTGGGGGGTCACCACGTCCCCCAGGAAGCCCAGGAGAAAGGGGATGGCGAAGGGGAGGAAGCCGTAGTAGGCGAAGAGGGCCCCCAGGGCGAAGCTGAAGCCCGCCCCCAGGAGGAAGGGGGCCGCCAGGCGTTTCTCGTGCTCGTAAAGCCCGGGGGCGATGAAGGCCCAGACCTGGTAGACGATGAAGGGGAGGGCCAGGACCAGCCCCCCAAAGGCGGCCACCTTCAAGGAGACCAAAAAGGGCTCGGTGATGTCCAGGACGATGAGGTTCACCTGGATGCCGTTCTGCTTGGCCGCCAGGTCCAAGGGGCGCTTGAGCCAGTCCAGAAGCGGGACCCTAAAGGTCCAGGCCACGCCCGTCATCACCGCCCAGGCCAGGAGGGACCAGAGGAGGCGGGCTCGGAGCTCCTCGAGGTGTTCTACAAGGGGGGCTTCCTTCAAGCTTTGGGCTCCTCTTGGGGCTTGGCCTCAGGGGCCTTGGCCTTGGGCTCCTCCTTAACCTCCACGCTCCGCTCCAGCTCCTCGCGGATCTCCTGCGCCCCCCGCCGGAACTCGCGGATGCTCTGCCCCAGGGAGCGCCCGAGCTCGGGGAGCTTCTTGGGCCCGAAGATGAGGAGGGCCACCACCAGGATCACCAGGATTTCCGGCATGCCCAGGTTCATGCCCCTCAGTTTACCACCCGGGCTGAAGGGAACGTGAACCCTCCTTACGCTGGCGGGGTACTCAGCTCCCCTCCCGCTTCCTCCGGGCGTAGCCCAAGAGGTTCCGCTGCCGGGCGCGGGCAAGGGCCAGGGCATCCTCCGGCACGTCCTCCGTGACCACGCTCCCCGCCCCCACCAGGGCCCCAGGCCCGATGCGCACCGGGGCCACCAGGACGCTGTTGGAGCCGATGAAGGCCCCCTCTCCGATCTCCGTGCGGTGCTTCCGCTTCCCGTCGTAGTTGGCGGTGATGACCCCGGCCCCGATGTTGGCCCCCGCCCCCACCTCCGCGTCCCCCAAATAGGCCAGGTGGCCCGCCTTCACCCCCTCGTGGAGGACGCTGTTCTTCACCTCCACGAAGTTCCCCACGTGGGCTCCCCGCTTCAGCACCGCCCCCGGGCGGAGCCGGGCGAAGGGCCCCGCGTCCGCGCCCACCTCCAGGTGGGCCCCCTGGAGGACGCTATGGGGGAGGACCCGGGCCCCAGGCTCCAGGACCGTGTCCTCCAGGACGCTGTAGGCCCCCACCTCGCACCCCTCCCCCACCCGGGTCTTCCCCTTAAGCACCACCCCCGGCCCCAGGGTCACGTCGGGGGCGAGCTCCACGGAGGGCTCCAAATAGATGGTCTCTGGGAGGAGCATCCGCACCCCCCTTAGCATCCACTCCCGGCGGAGGCGGTCCAGGAGGAGCTCCTCCACCCGGGCAAGCTCCAAGCGGGTGTTCACCCCTAGGGCCTCCTCCACCCTTCCCCGCACGGCCACCACCTTTTTCCCGTGGGCCCGGTAGATGGCGATGAGGTCGGGGAGGTAGTACTCGCGGGCGGCGTTTTCGTTCCGCACCTCCCTCAGGGCCTGGAAGAGGAAGGGGTCAAAAGCGTAGGCCCCCGCGTTCACCTCCCGGATGGCCCTCACCTCCGGGGAAGCGTCCTTCTCCTCCACGTTGGCCAGGACCTCCTCCCCCTCGCGCAGGATGCGCCCGTAGCCCGTGGGGTCCGGAAGCTCCACGGTGAGGAGGGCCATCCCCGCCCCCTCCTTCAGGGCGGCGAGGAGGGCCCTTAGGGTGTCTGGGGCCAGGAGGGGGGTGTCCCCCTGGGTCACCAGGATGGGGCCGGAAAAGCCCTTCAAGGCTCCTTCTGCCTGCAAAAGGGCGTGGGCAGTGCCGAGCTGCTCCTTCTGCTCGGCAAAGACCACCGGGTAGCCCTCTAGGGCCTCCCGCACGGCTTCCCCCCCGTGGCCCACCACCACCACCAGGCGCTCGGGGGCCAGGGCAAGGGCGGCCTCCACCGCGTAGGCCAGCATGGGCCGGCCCAGAAGGGGGTGCAGAACCTTGGGCAGGCGGGACTTCATCCTCGTCCCCTGCCCGGCGGCCAGGATCACGTGGGCGTGCATGGCCCTATTATCCCTCAGGGCGCAGGCGGGCGAGGCGCCGGAGGGCCCACCAGGAGAGGAGGATGAGGGGGATGCTCACGATCTGGGTGGCGGTGAAGAGCCCAATCCCCAGCTCGTCGTTCCGGTAGACGGGAAGCCAGAGGGGGTTCAGGCGGAAGGGCTCCTCCAGCATCGAGCGCAGGACGCTGTACCAGAGGAGGAAGTTCCAGAAGGCGTAGCCGTAGAAGGGCCTCTTTTTAAGCCAGTAGAGGGAAAGGAAGAGGAGGACGAGCCCCACCCCCACCCCGTAGATCTGGGTGAGGTGCACCGGGCCCCGGAGGAGCTCGGTGCACCGGTAGACCTGGGAGATGTCGTCAATGCCGGGGCAGACCCCGGGGAAGCCCGTGGCGCTTTCCGGCCAGGTGAAGCCGATGGGGAGGGTGGTGAGGCGGCCTGCGGTGTCGGAGCCGTTCATGAAGTTGCCAAGCCGCCCCGCCATGATCCCCAGGGCCACCCCCGGGGTGGCCGCGTCCAGGTAGGGGTAGAGGGGGTAGCCCTTGCGCTTGTGGAAGTAGAGGAAGGCCAGGGCCCCGCCCAAAACGGCCCCGTGGAAGGAAAGCCCCCCGTGCCAGATGTAGAGGATCTCCGCCGGGTTCTCCAGGAAGGGCCCAGGAGAGGTGAGGACGTAGCCCAGCCGGGCCCCCACCACCCCCCACACCACCGCCCAGAAGGCCACGTGCTCAAAGCGCTCCGTGTCCAGCCCCCAGGCCTTGAGGCGGCGCTTGGCCAGCTCAAAGGCGGCGAAGATGGCCACGGTGAGGAAAAAGCCGTACCACTGGATGCGCAAGGGGCCGATCTGGATCATGGTGGGGTCCACAGCCTAACCTCCAAGAAGGGTGTTCATCTTTTCCCAAAGGGCCTTCTCGTCAAAAAGGCCCTCCATCAGCACCTCATCCCCCAAAAGGAGCACGGGCACCCGGAAGGTGTAGAGGCGGAAAAGCTCCGGATCGCTGTCCACGTCCCGGCGCACGTAGGGCACCCCCAGGGCCCAGAGGACCCGCTCCGCCTTCTCGCAAAGCCCGCACCCTTCCCGGGTGACGAAGACCAGCTCCACGCCCTAAAGCCTACCCTAAAAGATGGCCCGGAGGACGAGAAGGCCCATGGCTAGGTGCAAAAGGGCCTTCCCCACCATCCCCCCCATGAGGCCCACCAACGTGCCCCAGGCGGCCCGTAGGGCCTCCTCCGGCCTCCTTCCCGAAAGCCACTCAAAGAGCCAGGCCAGCAAAAAGGGCAGGAGGAGCACCCCCAAAACCCCAAAGAAGAGGCCCAAAAGCCCCCCGAGGAAGGCCCCCCATAGCCCCGCCCGGCCGGCCCCGTAGCGCCTGGCCCCAAGGAGGGCCGCCAGGTTGTCCAGGGCCATGGCAAAAAGGCCCAGGGCCAGGAGGCCGAGCCAAAGGCCCAAGGAAAGCTCGCGGAAGCCCACCAAAAGCTCGTGGAGAAGCGCAGCCAGAAGGACCACCAAGGTGGCGGGCACGAAGGGCAGGAAGGTGAGGAGGACCCCAAGGGCCCAAAGGACCACAAAGAGCCAGTCCGCGAAGGCCTCCATGGGGAGAAGCCTACCCAAAGGCCCCCCTAGGGACAAGTGGCCCTTCGGTAGGGCGTAAGCTCAAGGAGGTATGGACTTTAGCCTGCCGAAAGAGCGCGGGGCCCTCAGGGCCCTACCCCCCTGGGCGGGGGAGGAGGTGCGGGAAAGGCGGGTGGCCCTCACCCCCCAAGGGGTGCGGGAGCTTGTGGCCCTGGGGCACCGGGTCTTCGTGGAGCGGGGGGCCGGGGAAGGGGCGGGCTTCCCCGACGAGGAGTACGAGCGCGCCGGGGCGCGCATCGTCTACACCCAGGAGGAGGCCTACCGCCGGGGGGAGGTGGTCTTAAGGGTGGGGCGGCCCAGCCTCGAGGAGATCGCCCTCCTGCGCCCCGGAACGGTCCTCCTGGGCTTTTTGCACCTGGCGGCGGCGGAGTCCGGGGTTTTGGAGGCCCTGGAGGCGAAGGGCCTCACCGCCATCGGCTACGAGCTCTTGGGCACCCCCGAGGAGCGGCCGGTGCTTAAGGCCATGAGCGAGATCGCGGGGCGGCTTGCCCCCCAGATCGCAGGCCGCCTCCTGGAGGCCCCCCAGGGGCCGGGGATCCTCCTTTCCGGCCTGCCCGGCATCCCGCCGGCGGACGTGGTCATCCTGGGGGCCGGGGTCCTGGGCCGGGCCGCGGCCAAGGCCTTCTTGGGGGCCGGGGCCTCCGTCTACCTCCTGGACCAGGACCTGAAGGCCCTGGAGCGGGCGGCCCAGGAGGCGGCGGGGGCGGTGACCGCCCTCATCACCCAGACCCGGCTGGAGCGCTACACCGCCTTCGCGGACGTCCTGGTGGGGGCGGTGGCGGTGCCCGGGGAGAGGACCCCCATCCTCCTCACCCGGAGCCTTCTGGAGAGGATGCGGCCCGGCTCCGTCCTCCTGGACTTCGCCATAGACCAAGGCGGGGTGGCGGAGACCAGCCGCCCGGGGATCTACCAGGAGCTGGGCGTCACCCACTTCTGCGTGCCCAACGTGCCGGCCCTGGTGCCCCGCACCGCCAGCCACGCCCTCACCCTCCACCTCCTGCCCTACCTGAAGGAGCTCGGGGAAAAGGGGCCGGAGGCCCTGCGCGCGGGGGCCTACCTCTTCCGGGGGGAGAAGGGAGGTGAGCTGTGAGCGCCTACCGCAAGCGCCTCACCAGCCTCGAGGACGCCGTGGGCCTCATCCGCTCGGGGATGCGGGTCTTCGTTTCCGGCAACGCCGCCACCCCCACCCCTCTCCTCAAAGCCCTAGCCGCCCGCAAGGACGAACTGGAAGGGGTGGAGCTCATCCACCTCCTGCAGATGGGGGAAGACCCCTTCGCGGGGCCCGAAATGGAGGGGCACTTCCGGCGGCGCTCCCTCTTCGTGGGCCCGGCGGACCGGCCCGCGGTGAACGAGGGCCGGGCGGACTACGTGCCCATCATGCTCCACCAGGTGCCCTGGCTCTTTAAAAGGCGGGTCCTCCCCCTGGACGCCGCGCTTGTCCAGGTCTCCCCCCCGGACGAGCACGGGTTCTGCTCCTTGGGGGTGGAGGTCATCGCCACCAAGGCCGCCCTGGAAAGCGCCCCCCTGGTCATCGCCCTGGTGAACCCCAGGATGCCCCGCACCCTGGGGGACACCTTCGTGCACGTGTCCCGCTTCACGGCCATCGTGGAGATGGACTACCCCCTGCCGGAGCTCAAGCGGGAGGGGTTCGGGGAGGTGGAGCGGCGCATCGGGGCCCACGTGGCCAGCCTCATTGAGGACGGGGCCACCCTGCAGATGGGCATCGGGGCCATCCCCGACGCGGTGCTGGCCAGCCTCGAGGGCCGCCGCGACCTCGGGGTGCACACGGAGATGATCTCCGACGGGGTCCTGGAGGCCTTGGAGAAAGGGCTCATCACCGGGGCGCGGAAGACCCTCCACCCGGGCAAGATCATCGGCACCTTCGTCCTGGGCTCGGAACGGCTTTACCGCTTCGTGCACGACAACCCCCTCTTTGAGCTCCACCCCGCGGACTACGTGAACGACCCCTTCGTGGTGGCCCAGAACCGCAAGATGGTGGCCATCAACTCCGCCATAGAGGTGGACCTCACGGGCCAGGTGGTGGCGGACTCCATCGGCACCCGCATCTACTCGGGCTTCGGGGGCCAGCTGGACTTCATCCGGGGGGCGGCCCGGAGCGAGGGGGGGAAGCCCATCATCGCCCTCCCCTCCACGGCCAAGGGCCAAAGCCGCATCGTCCCCTACCTGAAGCCGGGGGCGGGGGTGGTCACCACCCGGGCGGACGTGCACTACGTGGTGACGGAGTGGGGCATCGCCGAGCTCTTCGGCCGCTCCCTAAGGGAACGGGCCCTGGCCCTCATCGAGGTGGCCCACCCGGACTTCCGGGAGGAGCTTCTTAAAGCCGCCTGGGAGCGGAAGCTCCTCCCCCGGAGCTACCCCGGGGCCGAGCTCAAGGGGTAAAGGGCCTCCAGGCCCTCCACCGCCCCCAGGCGCAGGGAGAGGTGGGCTAAGGGGGTGAGGGGGGTGGGCTCGGGGTTCACCTCCACCAGGTAGGCCCCTGCCGTATAGGCGATGCGGCCCAAGGAGGCCGCGGGCTCCACCTCCGCGCTGGTGCCCACCACCAGGGCGAAGTCGGCCTCGGAGAAGGCCCTTAAGGCCTTTTCCCAGGCCCCCTCGGGGAGGAGCTCCCCGAACCAGACCACGTCGGGCCGGGCCCGCGCCCCGCAGGCCGGGCAGGAGGGGGGGATGGGGAAGGCCTCGGGGAGGGGGAAGCGCCGCCCGCAGGCCTCGCAGCGGGCCCGGAGGATGTTCCCGTGGAGCTCCACCAGCCTCTTGCTCCCCGCGCGGGCGTGGAGCCCGTCCACGTTCTGGGTTACCAAGAGAAAGTCCCCGCCCCGGGCCAGGAGGTCGGCCTCGAGGCGGGCCAAGGCGTAGTGGGCGGGGTTGGGCTCCGCCTCCCGCACCTTGGCGATGCGCCAGGCGTACCACGCCCAGACCTTCTTGGGGTCCCGGGCGTAGGCCTCGGGGGTGGCGTAGTCCAGGGGGTTGAAGGCCTTCCAAAGCCCCTCCGCGTCCCGGAAGGTGGGGATCCCCGAGGGCTTGGAGATCCCCGCCCCCGTGAGGACCGCCACCCGCTTGGCCTCCCTCAGGCGCCTTCTCGCCTCTTCCAGCCCCATGGGGCTATTGTAGAACCATGCGGCTCTTCACCCCCGAGGCCATGCGCCGGGCAGACGAACGGGCGGCCGAGCGGGGCTACCCCACCCTCCTCCTCATGGAGTGGGCGGGGATGAAGGCGGCCCGGGTCTACCGGGCCCTCTTCGGCGAGGCCCCCGCGGTGGTCCTTGCGGGCAAAGGGAACAACGGCGGGGACGGGCTCGTCCTGGCCCGCCACCTCCTCCTGGAGGGGGTGAGGGTGCGGGTGTATGCGGAGGAGGGGCAGAAGGGAGACGCCCTTTTGGCCCTAAAGGCCCTCCTGGCCCACGGGGTGGAGGTCCGCCCCCTGGAGGAGGCCTCTTGGGCGGAAGGGGAGGTCCTGGCGGACGCCCTCTTCGGCACCGGGCTAAAAGGGCCCCTTACGGGGTTTTACGCGGGGCTGGTGGAAAGGATGAACGCCTCCCGCCTCCCCATCCTGGCCCTGGACCTGCCCTCGGGGCTCCCCCACGCCCCCCACGTGCGGGCCACGGCCACCGTGGCCTTCGGGGGGCTCAAGACGCCCCACCTCTTTCAGCGGGAGGCCTGCGGGCGGCTTTTCCTGGCGGAGATCGGCCTCCCTAAGGACCTCCTGGAGGACTCCACCCTCCCGGAGGTCGCCACCTTGGAGGCCCTAAGGCCCCTCCTCCCCCGCCGCCCCCTCACCGCCCACAAGGGGAGCGTGGGCCGGGTGGGGGTTCTGGGGGGGTACCGGGGGGAAGGGCTCCTCTACGCGGGGGCCCCCCTCCTCGCCGCCCTCGGGGCCTACCGCATGGGGGCCGGTCTGGTGCACCTGGTCCTGCCCAAGGGGCACCCCCCTTCGCCCCTGGAGGCGGTCTTCCACCCCGTGCCCGCCCCCAGCCTTCCCCCCCTCAAGGTGGAGGCCCTGGCGGTGGGGATGGGTGGGGGGCCTTGGGGGGCGGCCTGGGCCCTGGCGGCCTTGGAGGCGGGCCTCCCCACCGTCCTGGACGCGGACGCCCTGACCCTCGAGGTGGCGGAGGCCTACCGCAGGCGGGGCCTTCCTGCGGTCCTCACCCCCCACGCGGGGGAGGCGGCCCGCCTCCTCGGCACCACGCCGGAGGCCGTGGCGGGAGACCCCCTGGAGGCCGCCCGGGCCCTGGCCGAGCGGACGGGCCTCACCGTGGTCCTCAAAGGGGCCCCCACGGTGGTGGCGGAAGGGGAGAGGCTTTCCGTGAACCCCACGGGCCACCCCGCCCTGGCCACCGGGGGCACGGGGGACGTGCTCTCGGGGGCCATCGCCGCCCTCTTAGCCGCGGGCCTTCCCCCCTTTGAGGCGGCGAGGCTCGGGGTCTTCCTCCATGGCCTAGCGGGGGACCTCCTGGCGGGGGAAAAGGGGATAGGCCTCCTGGCCCACGAGGTGGCCGAGGCCCTGCCCCGGGCGAGGCGGCTTTTGGAGGAGGGGCGGGTACCCATGCCTTTCGGGGTGGTCTAGAGGGCCCACTGGTATCCTGAAGGGGACTTGTATGCCCCGCCTCTTCGTCCCCGCCACCCTCGCCAACCTGGGCTCCGGGTTTGACGCCCTGGGCGTGGCCCTGGACCTTTACCTACAGGTGGAGGCCGAGCCCGCCCGGGAAGACCTCTTCGTGTACGAGGGCGAAGGCCAGGTGGAGGGCCCGGATAACCTCATCCACGAGGGCTACCGGGCCGGGATGCGCGCCCTAGGGCTTTCCCCCGAGCCCCTTTTAATCCGCGCCTTCAACCCCATCCCCCTGGCCCGGGGCATGGGAAGCTCCTCCGCCGCCCTGGTGGCCGGGGTGGCCCTGGCGGACCGGGCCTCCGGGGGGCGGCTTGGCCGGGAAGGGGTCTTCCGGGTGGCGGCCGGGCTGGAGGGCCACCCGGACAACGTGGCCCCCGCGGTCTACGGGGGGTTCGTGGCCGCCCTGGCGGACCCCCCCCTGGCCATCCCCCTCCCCCGCCCGGAAGGGGTGCGCTTCGTGCTCGCCGTGCCCCCCTACGAGGTGCCCACCCCCCTGGCCCGAAAGGCCCTGCCCGAGAAGGTGCCCCTTCGGGACGCGATCTTCAACCTGGCCCGGAGCGCCCTCTGGCCCGCGGCCCTCTTCTCAGGCCGCCTCGAGGCCCTAAAGGAGGCCTGCCAAGACCGCCTCCACCAGCCCCACCGGGCCCACCTCATGCCCGGGGTGCTGGAGGCCATCGGAAAGGCCCTGGCGGCGGGGGCCCTGGCGGCCTTCATCGGCGGGGCGGGGCCCACGGTGGCCGCGCTGGTGCGGGAAGGGGAGGAAGAGGGGGTGGCAAGGGCCCTGGAGGCCTACCGGGGGGAAGGGCGTATCCTGGTGCTGGAGATCGGGGAGGGGTTCTTTTGGAAGGAGAGCTGAGCGTTTTCCCTCTAACGGAGGCCTTAAGCCTCATCCACGAGCACCGGCGCTCCGGGACCTTGGAGGTGCAGGCCGGCCCCCTGCCCCTCACCCTGAGGCTCCAAGCGGGGGAGGTGGTGGGGGCGGCCATCCTGGACTGGGAGGGCTTGGAGGCCCTCTTCACCTTCCCCCTCCACCCCAAGGAGGGGCGCTTCCGCTTCCGCCCCGGGCCCCCGGGGACGGAAAAGCCCCTCATGCCCTTCGCCGCCCTTCTCGGGGAGTGGGCCCGGGTGAACGACGAGTGGGACCGGTTCCGCACCCTGGTGGACTCCCCAAGCCGCGTCCTGGAGGCCATCCGCCCCAAGGAGCCCTACGAGGTCTTCCAGGGGGGGAAGAGCGTGCGGGCTGCGGCCAAGGCCTGGGGGGTGCCCCTCCTCATCGCCATGGAACGGGCCTACATGGGGGTGAGGGAGGGGGACCTCTACCCCCTTCGCCGCTACGCCTGGTACGCCCTGAGGATCCGCCACCAAGGGAAGAAGAGCCCCACCCTGGAGGAGTTCGGCGCCCTGGCCGCCCTCCTGGACGGGACCCGCAACCTGGGGGAGATCATCGCCCAGGGGGTGCCCGTGGACCTGGTGCGCCGCTATTTGGTGCGGGGGCTTTCCTCCGGGGAGCTTTCCCCCCCGGGGCGGGGGTGGCTTCTCAGGGACCTCCTCTGGGAGATGGAGCGGGAAAGCTAGAGGCCCCACCGCTGCGTTGCCCGCGGTGGGGAAACCAAGGCCCTTAAAGGGCCTACTTCTTCTTGCGGGGGCGGTACTTGCCGTAGGTGCCGCGCCAGATCTTGCCCCTACGGGTGCGACGGTCGCCCTTACCCATAAGGCACCTCCCTTAGGCCTGGACCCCTGCGGCCTGCAGGGCCTTCTGCACCTTGCGCATGAGCCGGGACTTCTTGCGGGCCGCGGTGTTCTTGTGCAGGGTGGAACCCTTGGCCGCCTTGTCAATGAGGCTCTGGGCCTTGCGCAGGATGGTGAGGGCGTCCTCCACCTTGCCCTCCGCGGCCAGGGCCACGGCCTTCTTGCTCAGGGTCTTGATGGCCGACTTCTTGGCCCGGTTGCGCATCCTGCGCTTCAGGGACTGGCGGTGCCGCTTCAGAGCAGAAAGGTTCCTCTTGGGTTTCTTTTGCGCCATGATCCTCCCCTTATGCCCCCCAGGGGGCAAGCCAGGCTCAAGTGTAGCACATCCGGGCCCTAGGGGGCAAACTTGGTGGCCACCCAGTCGTAGCGCACGAAGCCCTTGGCGTCCTCGAGGCGGAAACGGATCACGTACTCCCCAGGGGCGGTGGGAAAGCGGAGCTCGCGCTGAAAAGCCCCGCTAAAGCGCTCCTCCCCCACCACCCGCCCCTCCCTTAGGAGGGCCACCCAAAGCCGCCCCTCCTTAAGCTCCCCCCCCACCTTGACCTTCACCGCGTCCATGAGGCCGGTCACCCTTATGGGGTAGCGGGCCTCCCCGGTGTACTTCCAGTAGAGCATGGGGAGGAACGGGGGGTAGCCCACGGCCAGGCCGTACTCCTCCGCGTACCAGTACATCCCCAACGCCACCAAAAGGAGGAAACCCAGGCTGCGCATTGCCCTCAGTATACTTGGGGGCATGGAGGATGCCTTTTCCTGGCTCAAGCGGGGGAGCGCGGAGATCATCCCCGAGGAGGAGCTCAAGGCCAAGCTGGCGGAGGGCCGGCCCCTCACGGTGAAGCTGGGGGCCGACCCCACCCGGCCCGACCTCCACCTGGGCCACGCGGTGGTCCTGAGAAAGATGCGCCAGTTCCAGGAGCTCGGGCACAAGGTGGTGCTCATCATCGGGGACTTCACGGGGATGATCGGGGACCCCTCGGGCCGGAGCAAGACCCGCCCCCCCCTCACCCTGGAGGAAACCCGGGAAAACGCCAAGAGCTACGTGGAGCAGGCGGGGAAGATCCTGAGGCAGGAACCCCACCTCTTTGAGCTCCGCTACAACTCCGAGTGGCTGGAAGGGCTCACCTTCAAGGAGGTGGTGCGCCTCACCTCCCTCCTCACCGTGGCCCAGATGCTGGAGCGGGAGGACTTCAAGAAGCGCTACGAGGAAGGCATCCCCATCTCCCTGCACGAGTTCCTCTACCCCTTCGCCCAGGCCTACGACTCCGTGGCCATCCGGGCGGACGTGGAGATGGGGGGCACGGACCAGAAGTTCAACCTCCTGGTGGGCCGGGAGGTGCAACGGGCCTACGGGCAAGCCCCCCAGGTCTGCTTCCTCATGCCCCTCCTCGTGGGCCTGGACGGCCGGGAGAAGATGTCCAAGAGCCTGGACAACTACATCGGCATCACCGACCCCCCAGAGGTGATGTTCAAGAAGCTCATGTGGGTGCCCGACCCCCTCCTTCCCGACTACTTCCGCCTGCTCACGGACCTAACGGAGGCGGAGATCGGGGAGGTCCTGGCCCAGGGGCCGGTGCCCGCCCACCGGGTCCTGGCCCGGCTCCTCACCGCCGCCTACAGCGAGCCCCTCCTTCCCCCCAGGCTGGACCGGGCCTACTACGAGGGCCTGGGCTACGCCTGGGCGGCCTTCGGCCGGGACCAGGGGGTGGGCCCCGAAGGGGTGCGGGAGGCCGAGGCCCGCTACGACCAGGTGGCCAAGGGGGCCATCCCCGAGAACCTGCCCGAGGTGGAGATCCCCCCTTCTGAGCTAAAGGAGGGCCGGATCCCCGTGGCCCGCCTCTTCACCCTGGCGGGCCTCACCCCCTCCAACGCCGAGGCCAAGCGGCTTATCAAGAACCGGGGCCTTAGGATCAACGGGGAAGTGGTAGAGGACCCCCACCTGGAGGTGGAGCTCAAAGGCCCCCTGGTCCTCCAGCGGGGCAAGGACCGCTTCGTCCGGGTGCGGCCCCTTTAAAGCCCTTCCATGGGCCTCAGGGGCACCTCGTGCCCGGTGGCGTAGAGGGCCTCCCCTTGGGCCTCGAGGCGCAGGCGGGGCAGGGGGTAGCGGGGGGGGCCGTAGACCGCCTTCCCCCCGAGGAGGGGGTCAAAGGCCCCGAAGTGGCAGGGGCAGCCCAGGAAGGGGCGCTCGTAGCGGAAGTTGTAGAGGAGGGAGGCGGCCTCGGGGTCGGGGACGTAGTTCAGGGTGCAGGCCTGGTGGGTGCAGATGCGGCTAAAGGCGATGTAGTGCTCCTCCCCCAGGGAAAGCCCCCCAGGGGCGGGCTCGGGGAGGCGGAGGAGGAAGGCCGAAAGCTCCCCCTGGGGCAGAGGGTAGTGGAAGGGCTTGGCCCCCCAAAGGGGGAGTTCCCCCAGGCGGGCCACCTCCACCCGGGGGCCCTCCTTCCACTGGGGCTCCATGGCTTCCGGCCGGGGGCGGAAGCGGAGGTTGTAGGTGCGCACCCCAAACCACAGGAAAAACCCTCCCGCGGCCGCCACCGGAAGGTAGAAGACGAGGTCGCGCCGCCTCATAGCGTTTTCAGGTAGTCCAGAAGGGCCTTAAGCTCCTCCTCGGAAAGGGGCACCGCGGGCATGGTGCCCCGGCCCCTTAGCACGATCTCCCGTACCGCCTCGGGGGCCCTTAGGATGGGGTTCCCCTTGAGCCTGGGGCCCACCCCCCCTTCGGCCTCCGGCCCGTGGCAGGCCGCGCAGCGGGCCAGGTACACCGTGCGCCCGTCCGTCCCGCCCGCCTCCTGGGCCTTGGCCATTTGGATCAGGCCCTGGACCCGCTCCCGGGCCTCCCCCCCCACCTCCAAGTACTTCTCCCAGGCGGCGATGGCCCGCTCCCGGTCCCCCTCCTGGAAGTACAGGTTCCCCAGGAAGAGCCAGCCCTCCGCGGCCTTGGGGTCCGCGTGCTGGGCGATCTCCAGGAAGGCCTTCGCCTCCTCCGGCCGCCCGGCCATGAAGAGGAGGATGCCCACCCGGCGGATGGCCTCCACGTTCCTGGGGTCCTTCTCCAGCACCTTGAGGTAGGCCTCCGCCGCCTGCTCGTAAACCCCCAGGGCGTAGGCCTCCCGCCCCCAGGCCAGGAGGTCCTCCACCGCCCCCGTGCCCTTCGCCCTCTCCGCCAAGGCCCGGAGCTTCTGGGCCTCGAGGCGCTGGGTGGTCACCGTCTCCCCGGGAAGCCGGGGCAGGGTGTAGCGCCAAAGCCCCACCCCCAGGAGGAGCACCGCGCCCAGGGCCAGGAAGAGGGGGAGGGGCCGGAAAGGCCGGGGCGCTGGGGGGCGGTAGCCCTCCAGGGCCCGCTCCAGCTCCACCATGCGGGCCAGGGCCAGCCTGCGCTCCTCGCCCTCCAGGGCCTTCGCCTCCTCCTTTAGGACCTCGAGTTCCTTAAGGAGGTCCTCCCGCCTGGGGGGCTCGGGGAAGGGCTCCTTGGGGCCGAAAAGGGGCCTTAGGGCCAGGAAAAGGCCCAGGGCCAGGAAAAGGAGGAAAAGAAGGGTGGCCGTCATGCCGGGGGCTCCTTCATCCGGCGCTCCGCCTCTTCCAAAAGCTCCTTGGGCAGGGGCCTGGGCCGGAAGTAGGCGAAAAGCCCAAGGCCAAGGAGGAGAAGGGCCACAAGGGGCAGGACCCAGGCCCAGAGGGTAAGGCCCCTCCGGGGGGGCTCGTAGAGGATCCAGTCCCCGTAGCGCTCCACGAAGAAGGCCTTGATCTCCTCGGGGCTCTTGCCCTCTTGGAGCATCTCGGCGATGAGCCGGCGCATCTCCACCGCCACCCCGGAGTTGCTCTCCGCCGCGGACTCCCCCTGGCACACGGGGCAGCGGAGGGCCCGGGCGATCTGGAACACCTCCGGGGAAAGGTCGGGGGGCGGGGCGGTCTCCTGGGCCAGGGCCCCCGCCCAGAAGAGGAGGACGAGAAGGAAAAGCCTCACCGGAGCACCTCCTCCAGGTAGCGGCTCAAAGCGGCCTCGTCCACCGCCCCCGCGTGCCTTAGGACCACCCGGCCCTCCCGGTCGATGAGGAAGGTTTCGGGCACCCCGTACATCCCGTAGTCCACCCCCACCCGGCCCCGGGGGTCAAAGACGCTGGGGAAAGAAAGGCCGAACTGCTCCACGAAGCGCACCGCCTCCGCCTCCTTGTCCTGCACGTTCACCCCCACGAAGAGCACCCGCTCCCGGTAGCGCCGCCAGAAGGATTCCAGCACCGGGGCCTCCTCGTAGCAGGCGGGGTAGCACCAGCTGGCCCAGAAGTTGAGGAGGATGGGCTTCTTGCCCAGGTGGTCCCCAAGCCGGAAGGCCTCCCCCCACTCCGCCCGGTAGGGGGGGAGGAGGGGCAGGGTGAAGTCCGGGGCGGGGCGCCTTTCCTGGGCCAGGACGGAGGGCAGCTCCTTGGGGTTCCGCTGCATCCCCCACCAGAAAAGCCCCGCCAGGAGAAGGGGGAGGAGGAGCCAGAACCACCTCACGCCGCCTTCACCTCCCCCACCTCGGCCCGCCGGCCCGCGGGCCAGAGGATGTAGAGCGTCCCCAGGGCCATGAGCCCACCCCCCACCCAGAGCCAGAGGACCATGGGGGTGAGGATGAGCCGGATGGAGGCCCACTCCCCCTTCTCCCGGTCAAAGTCCATGAGGACGAAGTAGTAGTCGTCCTTCAGGGTGTAGACCACCTTGGGGGAGGGCAGGGGGGACTGCATCTGGGGGTAGAAGTGGAGCCTGGGGCGCACCTCCCCGAAGCGATCGGTGCGGAGGAGGGCCTCCACGGCGAAGCGCCGCCCCTCGTCCAGGGCCCGCACCCCCTGGAAGGTGAGGGTGAGGCCCGCCACCGGCCAGGACTGGCCCTTGTAGAGGGTCTTCTCCGCCTCGAGGCGGTAGGCCTGGCTGAAGGCGATGGCCAGGCCCATGAGGGCCACGCCAAAGTGGACGAGGAGGCTCCCCACCCGCCTGCGGTTTTCCAGAAAGCCCCAGGGGTTAAGCCCCGCCGCCTTTCTTGCTAGAAAGCCCTCCCGGAAAAGAAGCCCCACGGCCAGGGCGTTGTAGAGGAAAAGCCCCACCGCCAAGGAAGCCCCCAGGGTGTAGCCCCGGAGGAGGCCGAAAAGGGTTCCCAAGAGGAGGCCCGCAAGGAGAAGGTACAGGTTGCGGAAGACCTCGGGCCGCGGCCGCCGCCAGGGGAGGATGGGCCCCACCCCCATGAGGAGGAGGATCCCCACCCCGATGGGGGCGGAGATCTGGTTGAAGAAGGGGGCCCCCACGCTCACCTTAGCCCCGGAAACCGCCTCCACCAGGAGGGGGTAGAGGGTCCCCAGGAGGACCACCAAGGCCCAGCCCGCGAAGAAGAAGGCCCCCAGGAGCAAAGCCCCTTCCCGGGAAAGGGGACGGAAGACCGCGGCGTCCCGCACCTCCCGGCTCACCCGGTAAAGGAGGCCGAGGCCGAGGAAAAGGGAGGCCAAAAAGCCCCCTAGGAAGATGGGGCCCACGGGGCCTTCGGCGAAGGCGTGCACGGACTGGATGACCCCGCTCCGGGTGAGGAAGGTGCCGAGGAGGGTGGCGGAAAAGGCCAGGGTCACGAAGGCGAAGTTCCAGACCTTGAAGGCCCCCCGGGTCTCCTGCACGTAGGCGGTGTGGAGGAAGGCGGTGGCGAGAAGCCAGGGGATGAAGCTGGCGTTCTCCACCGGGTCCCAGGCCCAGTACCCGCCCCAGCCCAGAACCTCGTAGCTCCACCACCCCCCCGCCACCTTCCCCGCGGTGAGGAAGCCCCAGGCGATGAGGGCCCACCAGCGGGTCTCCCCCACCCAGGCCTGGTAGCGCCTGGTGGCCATGGCGGCCACCGCGTAGGCGAAGGGTACGGAAAACCCCACGAAGCCCAGGTACATGAGCACGGGGTGCACGGCCATCATCCAGTGGTTCTGGAGGAGGGGGTTGGGGCCCATGCCGTCCGGGGGAGGGTTGGGCAGGGTCTCAAAGGGGCTCGCCGCCGTGGCCATGACCCCGAAGAAGAAGACCTGGATGCCGAAGAGGACCGCTAGGATGAGGGAGGAACGCCAGGGATCGGGGAGGCGGCGGCTGGCCAGGAGGGTGTAGAAGGTCTGGAGGAGGCCCCAAAGGAGGATGGAGCCCTCCAGGGCCGCCCAGGGGGTCACCAGGGTGACCCAAAGGGGGTCCTTGGTGGTGTGGTGGGCGGCCACGTAGGCCAGGGTGAAGTCGTGGGTGAGGAGGGCCCACTCCAGGGCGAGGAAAGCGGTAAGGGCCGCGAGGAAGGCGGGGAGGACCAGGGCCCTCGCCCCCTTTAAGAGGCGGCCTTCCCCCTGGAGGTAGGCGAGGAGGGCCAGGGCCAGGCCCAGGAGGCTAAAGGCTAGGGCCAGGCTTACGCCCAGGTTGCCCAGAAGGGCCGGGGTCATTTGGCCTCCTCAATGAGCTTCCGGACCTCCTCGGGGGTGTAGCCCTCCTTGGGGGGCTGGTAGGTTTCCGAGTGCTTCACGAGAAGGTTGGTGCCCTGGAAGGTCCCCTCCCGGAAGCGGCCCTCCACCACCACCCCCTGCCCCTCCTTGAACATCCCCGGGGGGGTGCCCTTGTGGACCACCGGCACCTCCGCCACCCCGTCCGTGAGGACGAAGCGGAGCTCCAGCCGGTCCTTGTCGTACTGGACGGTGCCCGGCTTGACGAGCCCCCCCAGGCGCACGGGGCGGTTCTGGTAGCGGGCCTGCCCCTCCAGGTACTCGGAAGGGGTCAGGAAGTAGACCAGGTTCTGGCCCAGGCCCCCGAAGATGAGGTAGCCCAAGGCCCCCAGGATGACCAGAAGCCCCACCGCGTACTTGAGCCTCATCGCACCCTCCGGTACCGCCAAAAGAGGTAGGCCAGGTAGCCGAAGACCGTGAGGTAGGTGAGGGCGTAGACCCAGGTGACGAAGACCTCGCTCATGCCTCCTCCTTCCGGGCCTCGAGGGCGGCCAAGAACGCCCGGAAGCGCAAAAACCCCAGGTAAAGCAGGGTGAAGACCAAGAGGTTAAAGAGCAGGGCCTGGAGCATCTCCGGGGCCATGTGGATCTTGCCTGTGGTGAGGTCAATGGACTGGGTCTGGTGGAGGCTCCGCCACCACTTCACGGACATGTAGCTGATGGGCACGTTGATGAAGCCCAGAATCCCCACCGCCGCCGCCGCCTTGCGGCGGAGCTCGGGGTCCTCAATGGCCCCCCGGAGGAGGAAGTAGCCCACATAGACGGCGAAGAGGATGGCGGTGGTGGTGAGCCTAGGTTCCCAGGTCCAGTACACCCCCCAGGTGGGCCGGGCCCAGAGCATCCCCGTGACCAAGGCCAGCCCCATGAAGACCAGGCCGATCTCCGCGCTGGCCAGGGCCACCCGGTCCAGGCGGGGGTCCTGGCGGAAGAGGTAGAGGAGGGAGTAGAGGAAGGTGACGAAGAAGGCCAGGTAGCCCAGCCAGGCGCCGGGCACGTGCAGGTACATGATGCGGGCCAGGTACCCCTGGTTGGCGTCCGGGGGGGCCGCCAGGGCCAGGTAGAGCCCCACGGGCAGGAGGGCCAGGCCCAGGCCCAGGAAGAGCCAGGTCCAGGTGTCCGGTCGGTCCTTCATCTGCGCAGTCATGGTCACTCCTCCTTAAGTTTGCCGCCTCTCGGTTAAGCCACCGTGAACTACCCCTCCATGACCACCGGGAAGAGGAGGGCCGCGGCGGTGACGTACACCACGTCAAAGACCCCAAGGAGCTGCCACCAGCCCGCCACCTCTCCAAGGTCCACCCCCTCCACCAGGCCCAGGCTGGCCCGCACCGCGGCCAGGACCACGGGCACCACTAAGGAGAAGAGGAGGAGGGGCAACAGAACCTCCCGCCCCCGAAGCCGGGCGAGGAGCCCCGCGTAGAAGGTGGCCACGCTGGCGTAGCCCAGGGTGCCGAGGAGCACCGTAAGGTAAAGGGCGAGCCCCTTTTCCAGGGGAAGGTAGAAGAGCCCGGCCACCACCAAAAGGGCCAGGGCCCCCAAGGGGGCGAGGAGGAGCATCTGGAAGAGGAGCTTGCCGAAATAGACCCACTCCTTCCCCCCGGGGGTGAGGAGGAGGTCGTCCAGGGTGCCGTCCTCCACCTCCAGGGCGAAGGCCCGGCTGGCGAGAAGGGTGCTGATGAAGGCCAAGGCCACCCAGAGCACCCCTGGGCCCGCCCGCCTCAGGAGGCCCTCCTCCGGCCCCAGGGCCAGGGCCATGAGGAAGACGGTGAGGAGGAAGAAGGCCAGGAGGGAAGCGAGCCCGGCCCGGTCCCGCACCTCGAGGCGGAGGTCCCTCAGGGCCAGGAGGAGGATCCGCCTCACGCCGCCCCCAGGCGCAGGACCCGGTCCGCCACGCCCTCCGCCAGGGCCAGGTCGTGGGTGGCCAGCACCACCCCGCCCTCCCGCCTGGCCTCGGAGAGGACCTCCCTAAGGAGGCCCCGCCCCTCCCCATCCAGGGCCGTTTCCGGCTCGTCCAGAAGCCAGATCTCGGGCCTAAGAAGGAGGAAGCGGGCCAGGGCCAGGCGCTTTTTCATCCCGCTGGAAAAGGTGAAGAGGGGGCCTTCCGGGGGAAGGCCAAAGCGGGCCAACACCCCCTCCACCTCCCCCTTCCGCCCGTGGAAGGCCAGGTCGTAGGCCAGGTGCTCCCGGGCGGTGAGGTGGCGGTGGAAGGCCGGGGGGTTGGGGAGGAAGAGGGCCCGCCCCTTCCGCTCCACAAAGCCCCTTGTGGGCTTCAAGAGCCCCGCCATGAGCCTCAGGAGGGTGGTCTTGCCGGACCCGTTGGGGCCCAGGAGGGCCACCACCTCTCCCCTTTCTAGGGTGAAGGCGAGGTCTTTCAGGACCCAGTCGCGGCCAAAGCGCTTGGAGAGGCCCTCGAGGCGAAGCAACATGGCTTAAGTCTACCCCGCACCCTTCGGGAAAAACGTCCCTAGAGGTAGCGTTGGAGCCACTCGGGGGTCAGGCGCAGGAAGAAGGCGTTGAGGGCGGTGAGGGTATCCGTGAGGAGGAGGACCCCCACCAGGAGGAGCACCACCCCCGCCAAAAGCTCCACGTAGTGGGAAAGCCGCCCCGCCCGCCTAAGCCACCCTTTGAGCCGCTCCGCGAAGAGGGCCACCAGGAAGAAGGGCACCGCCAGGCCCAGGATGTAGGCCAAAAGGAGCCCCACCCCGCCCCCCACCGCGGTCAAGGTGAGGATGGCCCCCAGGATGGGGCCGATGCAGGGGGTCCACCCCAGGCCCAGGGTGGCCCCCAGGAGGAACGCCCCCAGGGGGCTTCCCGTCTCCCCCTGGTAGCGGAGGCCCACGCTCCAGCGGGGCCTTAGGCCCAGCATGTAGAGGCCGAAGAGGATGAGGAGCACCCCCCCGATCCGGGCGAGGAGGGGGCGGTACTCAAAGAGGAGCCCCCCGAGGAGGGTGAAGGGGAGGCCCAGGAGGAAGAACACCGCCCCGAAGCCCAGGATGAAGAAGAGGGCGTTGAAGAGGGGGCGCCCCCTCTCCCCCCCCAGGTAGAAGAGGTAGGTGGGGACCAGGGGCAGGACGCAAGGGGAGAGGAAGGAGAGCACCCCCGCCAGAAAGGCCGCGCCCAAGGAGACCGTCATGACCCCATCCTACGGCAGGGTGAGCCAGGGAAAGCGGCGCTTCGTCTCCGGATCCAGGTCCAGAAGCTCCCGGGCGGGCATGCGGATCTTGGGCAGGGTGGTCTGGTTGATGGGGGTGTCCGCGTCGGTGATGCCGTTCATGTAGAGGAGGTAGGCCACCAGGTGGTAGACCTCCTCGTTGGTGAGGCTCCCCTCGGCCCCGAAGGGCATGGCCCGGCGGATGTAGTCGTACAGGGTGGTGGCGTAGGGCCAGTAGTTGCCGATGGCGTACTCCACGGGCTCCGTATCCGGGGTGATGGGGAAGGGCTCGGCCACCAGGCGGTTGAAGGGGTACCCCTCCCCGCTGGCCCCGTGGCAGGAGGCGCACTTCTCCGCGTAGATCCGCCCGCCCTCCTCCACCTTCCCCTCCCCCGGGGGAAGGCCCCGGCCATCGGGGAGGACGGCGGGCCGGAGGTCGTACTGGAGGGCGAGGTCCTCGGAAATGGGGGTCCCGAGGCCGTAGCGGGCCCCCAAGGCCAGGCCCAAGAGGCTTAAGAGGATCAGGACGCGCTTAACCATCAAACACCTCCCCACCGCACCCGCCCGCCGGGCCGAAGGCCACGCTCCCCAGGGGCCGGTCCCCGTTCACCACCCGGCCGTCCTTCAGCACGCGCCAGGCCTGGATGGCGTTGTAGTGGTAGCGGTTGTTCTTCCCCCACTTCTTGAAAAACTCCTCCCGGGTGGGCTGGGTGTTCCCCTTCTCGTCCCAAGCCCGGCTCCAGAGGACCACCTCTTCCCCGTTCCAGTACCAGGGCATCTTGAAGCGCACGAAGGCGTAGCGCTCCACGGGGGGCTCGAGGGTGGCCTGGCGCCAGGTCCTGCCCTCGTCAAAGGAGATCTCCACCTTGGTGATGCGGCCGTGCCCGCTCCAGGCCAAGCCCCGGATCTCGTGGAAGCCCGGCTTGATCTCCTGGAGCCCCGAGGGGTAGGTGATGATGGACTCGGGGTCCATGACCCAGGTGAAGGCGAGAACGCGGCCGTCCGCCATCACGTCCGTGTACTCGCTGGTCTCGTCCTTGGCCATGGTGGGCAGGTCCGTGACCAGGATGCGGCGGAGCCACTTCACCTGGATGCTCCCCTCCCAGCCCGGCACCACCAGGCGCACGGGGTAGCCCTGCTCCGGCCTCAGGGCCTCCCCGTTTTGGGCGTAGGCCACCAGCACGTCCTCCATGGCCTTCTCCAGGGGGAGGGAGCGGGTGTACATGGCCGCGTCCATCCCCTCGGGGATGAGCCACTTGGCCTCGGGCTTAACCCCCGCCTCCTTGAGGAGGAGGGCCAAGGGCACCCCGGTCCAGCTGGCGTTGGAGGCCAGGCCGCGGCTACGGGTGGCGGTGAGGTTAGGGTCCGGAGGGTTGCGGTAGCCGTTTTGCCCGTTGCCCGCGCACTCAATGAAGTAGGTGCGGGTCACGGAGGGGAAGCGCTTGAGGTCCTCCAGGGTGAAGACCAGGGGCCGTTCCACCATGCCGTGGATCACCAGGCGGTAGGCCTTGGGGTCCACCTGGGGCACCCCCGCGTGGTGGCGCTCAAAGTGGAGGCCGTTGGGGGTGATGACCCCCTCCAGCTTCTCCAGCGGGGCGAAGTCCGCCCCCGAGTGCCGGGTGCGCAGGTTGGGGGAGATGTAGCGCACCACCCCTTCCTCAAAGGGGCTCCGGGTCCCGTACTCGGAAAGAGGGGCCCCCAGGGTCTTCAGGGGCTCAAAGGCCTTCTCGTCCCAGGGCGCACCCTGGGCCTTTCCCTTTAGGAGGCCCAAAAGGCCCCCTGCGCCTAGAAGCCGGAAAAACTTCCTTCGGTCCATATACCCTCCCACAGTATCTAGGGGCTACAGAAAACCCCGCCCCCTTGGGGGGCGGGGCAGGGGGTTAGGCGGGGCCGAACATGTCGTTCCAGATCCCCGTGGCCCAGCCGAAAGCCGCGGTGCCGTTGGCCGCGGAGCGCTGGTTGTCCACGGAGCTCTGGCTCTTGATCTGCTTGGCCGCCTCGTCCCAGGAGTAGTTGGCCGCCACCCAGATGGCCTCCTCGGAGTCCACAAAGGAGTAGCAGATGTTGTTGGGAAGCTCGGGCGGGATCTCGGTGAGGGGCTTCCCCTGGAGGCGTTCGGTGATCTGGCGGGCCACGATGGTGCCGGAGACGTAGGCCACCATGCCGCTCTTGGGGTAGGGGGTGTTGCCGGTGATGTCCCCCAGCAGGTAAACCCGGTCGTCCTTCTCCGAGAAGAAGTAGGGGATGCGCACGTTGGCCCAGCGTTCCCCCAGGCCCACCTGCTGGACGATGTCCGCGGCCTTCATGGGGGGGATGATGTTGGCCAGGGTGAAGGGCACGTCCCCAAGTTCGGTTTGCACCACCTTCTTCCCGTAGTCCAGGCCGGTGATGCGGGTGTTGGGCACGTACTCCAGGTAGTCCTTGTAGAGCTCGTTGTAGGCGGCGAGGAAGCCAGGGGCCTTGGAGATGGGCTGTGGGTTGGCGTCTAGGACGATGACTTTCCCCTTTACCCCCTTGGTCTTAAGCCGCCAGGCCAGCATGGCCGCCCGCTCGTAGGGGCCCGGGGGGCAGCGGTAGGGGGGGTTGGGGATGTACATGACGAGCTCCCCACCGGTCTCGTCAAACTGGTCCAGCATGCGCCTCAAGGCGATGTGCTCAAAGGGGCGGAAGCCCACGGGGAGGAACTGCTTGGCCTCTTGGTAGCCGGGGATGGCCTCGTACATGTAGGCGACGCCAGGGGCCAGGACCAGGAAATCGTAGGAAAGGTACCCCCCCGTGGTGCGCACCAGGCGGCGGCCCAGGTTGATGTCCAAGACCCTTTCCTGGACGAAGACCACCCCGTCCTTGACCACGTTGGTGTAGTCAAAGACGAGCCACTCCAGAGGCTTCACCCCCGCCAGGAAGAGGTTGGACATGGGGCAGGACATGAAAAGGGGCTTCTGCTCCACCAGGACCACTTCCACGTTGGGGTTCTGCTGCTTCACCTTTCGGGCCACGGTGGTCCCGCCCCAGCCGCCCCCCACCACCACCACCCGGGGGGCCCGGGTGCGGGGGAGGAGGGTGGGCGGGGAAGCGTAGAACTCCTGGGCGAAGCCCTGGCCCAAGGCCCCGGCCGCGGCCAAGGCGGCCCCCGTCTTGAGAAGCTGGCGCCGGTTCACCTTGCTCATGCGTTCCCTCCCTTATGGACCAGGGCGGTAGGGCACCCCGCCCACGGTCTCCAAAACGGAGCTCATCACCTGGCGGGCCTCCTGGAGCATGGCCACCGCAGGGGAGCCCATGACCCCGGGCATGATGGTCATGAGCATGGGCTCGATGGCCCCCACCAGGACGTCCTTGCCCATCTGCATGGCGAAGAAGCGGCAGGGTGCAGCGAAGCCCCCCGCGGGCTGGGTGAGGAACATGATCCGGGCCCACTCGCTCTTGCAGGGCATGATCACCGTCACCGGGCCCACCTTCACGTTGGGGAGGAGGTTAAGGCCGTTTGCCGCCAGTTCCGCCTCCACCTGGAGGACCACGTCCTCCAGGGCGGCGTTGGGGACGCGGTAGAAAAGGGCGGGCATCATGCCGCTAGAGGGGTCGGGCATCATGGCCGGAGGCAGGCGCTTCACCACCCCAAGCCGGCCCAGCGCGGCCTCCAGCCGCCAGGTGAGCCGCTCCACCTCGCCCCCGTACACCCCCAGCATCCCAAAAAGGAGGCGGCCGTCAAAGGTGCCCACGGTGTACCGCTCCCCCCCTCCGGTGATGAACACCGTGGGGGGCAGGACGATGGCCGCCATGGGGTTCTTGCTCACCGCCTCGAGGCTCCCCTTTTCCGGCTTGAGGACGATGAGCCGGTAGTCGGGGAAGCCGGGCCCCGTCACCTGGCGCACCTGCTCCCCCAGGTTCAGCACCCGGTCGGGCTCCAGGCCCACCGCCTTGAGGGCGGCCAGGGTCCTCCCCTCCACCGCCTCGAGGCTTCCCCGCACCTCCACCAGGAGAGATTGGGCCAGGGAAAGGCCCGCCACCAAAAAGAGCGCAAAAAGCTTCCTCATGATCCTCCCTCCACCGGCAGGCCGGCGTCCAGCCAGCCCTTGAACCCATGGGCGATGTTCTTCGCGTTCTTGTACCCGGCCGCCTGTAGGAAGGCGGCCACCACCATGGAAACGCTCCCCGAGTTGCAGTAGACCAGGATGAGGGCCTCCTTATCCTTGGGGAGCTCGGAAAGGCGCCTCGGCACCTGGCCCGCGTAGATGTGCACCGAGCCCGGGATGTACCCCTTTTTGCGCTCCTCCTCCGTGCGCACGTCCAGGACCAAGGGCTCAAAGAGGAGGAGGTCCGCGGCCTCCGTGGGGTAGACCAGGTAGCTCGCCGGGGGTACCTTTTCTATGAAGGTTCCAAAGGCCTGGACCCACCCCTCCCCCTCCGCCCCCCGGGCCAGGGGGAGGAGGGGGAGGAAAAGGAGGAGGTCGCGCCTACGCATGGCTAGCGGGTGAAGAAGGGGAGCTCCTCAAAGGTCTTCCCCGCCTTGGTGGCCTCGGCCAGCATGTAGACCGTAAGGGCGATGTGGGGCTCGGAGTAGAAGGCGGGGGGGTGGATGCCGATGGACTCGTAGCAGAAGTTGATCCGGTCCTCCATGGTGTAGAGCTTGTCCGCCTCAAAGCGGTAGGCCGGCCACTCGTTCCCCAGGCCCTGCTTGGGGCTCCGCACCGGGGAGAGGCGCACCCTCTGGCCGGCGTACTGGTCGTGGCAGACCGCGCAGCTCATGTCCCGGCTCCCGGCACGGGTATACCAGAGCTCCCGGCCCAGGTTGTACATGGCCAGCTCCTCCGGGTGCTTGGGCACCACCTGGATCTTGGCCTTGGAGGAGAAGGAAGCGATGTAGGTGGTGATGGCCTGCACCTCCTCCCGCTTGATCTCCCCTGGCTTATACCCCTGGACGGTCTGCATGCAGGTGTAGACCCGGCTTTCCAGGTCCTCCACCTTGCGGCTATCGGGGAAGTACCTGGGCAGGATGGCGTAGACCCCTTCCAGCACCCCAGGCCCCTTGCCGAAGTCGCAGGCCTCGAGGGTCTTCCCGGAAGGCCCTTTGCGGTGGAAGAGCTCCTTGCCCTCCTCCACGAAGAGCTCCCCGGGGAGCACGCCGAAGGTTTCCAGGTACATCTGCCGCTGGCGCATGGCCTCCTCAAAGGGGTCCAGGGGCTTCTGCCCTTGGGTGTAGGCGAAGAGGGCCCCGAGGCCAGCCAAGCCCAACAGAACAGGAACAAGGCGCTTCCTCACAGCTCACCTCCGGTTGATGGGGGACTCAGGGTCCAAGAGGAAGGCCACCAGGTCCGCGGTCTCCTCAGGGGTGAAGAGGCCGTGCACCCCGCCCCGGTACATGAGGGAGCAGGGCACGAAGGCCCAGGCGTTGTAGATCTTCTCGTAGGTGTAGCGCACCACCGCCTCGGACTGGCCCCTGGCCCCGTAGTTCAGGAGGCTCGGCCCCATGGTGCCGTGGGCCACCTCGTCCGCCACCCCCTGGTGGCAGGCGTAGCAGTTCCCCCGCCTGGGGTCGGTGAAGACCTTCTCCCCGTTCTTCCAGTCCCCCATGAGCTTCCCGTTCTGGGGGTACTTGATGAGGGCCTTCTGCTCCTCCAGGAAGGCCGGGATGAGCTCGGGGGGGAGCTTGTCCCGGTACTGGGTGCAGAGGGCCTGGGCCTTATCCTGGCCCAGCATCACCTGGGCAAACTCGGGGCCACCGGACTGGATGGCCGCCTGGAGCCGGGCCTTGAAGGGGCTTAACTGGGAAAACCCGAGGCCCAGGAGCAAAAGACCTATGGCCAAAACCGCACTTCGCTTCATCCCGTCACCTCCGGTACACGGTAGTTGCGCCCCAGAACGCGCACGTTGGGCTCGGGCAGGACGCGCACCCGCCCCACGGACTTCAGGTAGGCCGCCACCACCTCGTGGATGGGCCTGGGCTCATACCCGGGCTTGGCCTCCCCCACCCGCTGGAGCCTCCCCCCGTAGGCGGCCACCAAATAGCGGCGGTTCGGGTCTAGGGGCCTCCCCCCCACCTCCACCTCCCGGATGCGCCGGCCCGCGGGGGCGTCGGGGTCCAGGACGTACCGCAGGCCCACCGCCCGGCTCACGTCCCCCCCCTGCTGGTAGAAGGGGTCGGGGGTGAAGACGTTGCTGGCGATGTCCTCCAGCACGTTCCGGATCTGCTCCCCCCTGAGGTAGAAGAGGTAGAGCTCGGGGTAGGTGAAGCCCAGGTAGGCGTAGAGGTGGTCGTAGGTGATGGCCTGGCCGGGGAGAAGGGTGGTCCCCCAGCGCACCGCGGGGCTGAAGACCACCTCCACCTCCGGATAGGTGGCCCGCACCGCCTCCCCCACCAGCTGGTCCCAGGTGGAGTAGAGGGTGTCCCGCTTGTAGAGGAGGGTTTCGGTGACCGCCAGGGGGGCGAAGAGGTGGTCCCGGTGGGGGGCGGTCTTCTCCTCCAAGAAGGCCTCCACGTCCTCGGCCTTGGGAAGGTGGTTCGCCAGAACCGGCAGCACCCGCACCCGCAGGTTGGCCACCCCTCCCTTCTTGAGCTTCAGGTCCACCCGCATGAGGGCCTTCCCCGCGGTGCTCCCCGCCACGATCCAGGTCTTCCCCACCCGCCAAGGCAGGGGGGTGAGGTCGTGGGTGTGGCCGGAGAGGATGAGGTCTATCCCCTGCACCCGCTCCGCCAGGGCCGCGTCCAGCTGGAGGCCGTTGTGGGAGAGGAGGACCACCGCGTCCGCCCCTTCGGCCCGGGCCCGGTCCACCGCCTCCTGGAGCCGGCGCACGTCCAGGGCAAAGGAAAGCCCCTCGGTGAACTCCTCGGGGTGGGAGACCTTCACGTAGGGGTAGCTGGCCCCCACCACCGCGAGGGCGTAAGGCCCCACCCGGTGGAGGCGGTAGGCGGGAAAAAGGGGATCTCCGAAAAGCTCGTCCACCACGTTGTAGGAGAGGAGCTCCCCCCCAAACCGACTGAGGAGCTCCTCCACCCGCGCCCGCCCCAGGGTCCACTCCCAATGGGAGACCATGTGGTCCACCCCCACCAGGTTCTGCCACTCCACGATGGCCTCCCCCTGGGTGAGGAGGGAAAGCCCGGAGTTGGTCCAGGTGTCCCCCCCGTCCAGGACCAGGGCCTTCCCCCCTTCCGCCTCCACCTGGGCCTTCTGCGTTCGGATGAGGGCGGTGAGGGCGCTGAACCCACCCAAGGGGCCGAAGGCCCGGGCCAGCTCTACGAAGTCCAGGTAGGAGAGGAGGTGGGCGAGAAGGGAGCCTCGAGGCACCCCGTAGTAGCGCAGGATGGCCTCCCCCGTGAGGTACCCGGGCCGCCCCATGAGGGGCTTGGGGGCGATGAGGTTCGGGGGCTCCATGAAGTGGTGGGGGAAGGCCTGGCCGTGGAGGTCCGAGAAGTAAAGGAGGGTGGCCTCCCCGTAAGGGGGAAGGTCGTAAAGCTTGGACGGGTTCTCCAGCACCTGGGCCAGGGCCTTAGGGGAAAGGCCGGCCAGGGCGGAGAGCAGGAAGAGGAGCTCCCTTCGGTTCATCGCGACCCCACCGCGGGCTTGGTGTTGAAGTCGGACTCAGGGTCCAGGAGGTAGGCCACCACGTCGGCGATCTCCTCCGGGGTGAGGCCCCCCAAGGCCCCAAAGCGGTACATGACCGTGCAGGGGAAGTAGGCCCAGGAGTTGTAAATCACCTCGTAGGTGTAGCGCTGGACCGCCTCCGACTGGCCCCGCTGGAGACCGTACTTCTCCAGGCTGGGCCCCACGTCCCCCCCCAGGTGCACAGGGGAGCCAAAGTGGCAGGAGAAGCAGTTGGCCTTCTGCAGGTTGTTGAAGATGGCCCCACCCTTGCGCCAGTCCCCCATGAGCTTCCCGTCCGCGGGGTAGCGGATGAGGGCCCGCTGCTCTTCTATGAACTTGGGAAGGAGCTCCGCGGGAAGGCGGTTTTTGTGCAGGGAGCAAAGGGCCTGGTCCGGGCGCTGGTTGATGAAGACCTCCGAATAAGCCTTGCCGCCCTCCTGGATGCGCTTAAGCTCTTCCTCCGTGAAGTACCGCTGGGCCAAGGCCAGGGCCAAGACCAGGAGGAGAAGTGGGATGGCAAGCTTCCGCATGGCTACCCCCTTCTACCGCACGAAGGCGGGCCACTCTTCCACCACGGCCCCGTTGTTGTTATAGGCCAGGAAGAGCTCTAGGGCCAGGATGGGCGTGGAGTAAAAATTGGGCTGCGGGTGGCCGATGTTGCCGTAGCAGGCCCGGATGCGGTCCTGCATGGTCCAGATCTGGTCGTTGGAGTAGCGGTAGGCGGGCCAGTGGGTCCAGGACTTGTCCTCCCCCAGGACGTCCGCGTAGGGCAGGACCCCCGCCCGGCGCTTGACGTAGGTTATATGGCAGGTGGCGCAACCGATGTCCCGCTGGCCGCTTCGGGCGTAGAAGAGCTTTTCCCCCAAGGCGTAAAGGGCCCTCTCTTCCGGGAAGAGGAGGCGCACCTGGATCCTGTGCCCGGTGGACTTGCTGGCGATGTAAAAGGCCAGGGCCACCACCTCCTGCCGCTTCACCTCCTGGGGTTTGTAGCCCAGGACCCTGGTCAGGCAGGTCACGATGCGGCCGTCCAGGTCCTCCACCCGGCCCGTATCCAGGAAGTAGCGGGGAAGCCGGGCGGCCGCTCCCTCCAGCACCCCCTTCCCCAGGCCGAAATCGCACTCGGCCATGGTCTTCCCAGAAGGCCCCTTGCGGTTAAAGAGCTCCTCCCCCTGCTGGACCACCAGCTCCGTGGGCAGGATGCCCGCGGTCTGGAGGAGGAGCTCCTTTTGGCGTTTGGCCTCCTCCCGCGGGTCCGTGCCTTGGGCGAACGCCATGAGGGCCAGAAAAACGCCCCAAACCCATACCCGCATACCCCACCTCCATAAAGCGCCCGGGTTCCCCCGGGCGCCTCGCCTACGCCAGCTCCAGCTTGACGGAACCCTCGCCCGTATCCCCGTCGGTGTCCTTCAGCCTTACCACGAAGGTGCCCGGCTTCTCCGCCTTGAACTTGAAGCCGTAGAGGGGGTTGGCGCTGGTGGAGGGGCCGGGGCGGGCCTCCGAGACCTTTTCCCCCTCAAAGTAGACCTCTACCAGGTTGATGTACTTGGCGGGGATGAGCTTCCCCTCCGCATCCCGACGGGTGCCGGGCTCGTTGGGGTGCTGGGCCACCGCCTGGAGCTTCACTTCCTCCCCCGCCTTGGGCTTGGCGGGCGTTAGGCGTACGATCACACGGATGGCCATGGTCTACCTCCTTTAACCGCACCCACCCACGGTCACGCGGGTGCTGGCCGAGGCCAGAAGGAGCTTGCCGTCGGTGGTCTCCACCACCGCCCGCACCGCCGTGGTCTCCGCCAGGCGGACCCGGGTGGCGTAGTAGGGCAGGGCCTTCATGGGCATGAAGGTGACGAGCCTCGGGGTGGGGTTCTTGTCCGCGAAGAGGTGCACCGCCTTGATCTGGTTAGAGGGCAGGTTCACCTCCACCTCCGCGGGCACGTTGGCCCCGCTCTCCGCGATGGCGGGCATGGTGAGCTTGATGGCGCTCGAGGGGGTCAGGTCCTTAAAGCCCTTGCCCAAGGCCTCCTGGAGGGCCTTCTCCAGGTTGGCCAGGTCCTCGCCCTCCAGGGCCTGGGCCTTGGCCGGGAAGCCGGCTACGGCCAGGGCCCCGAGGGCCAAGCCGGTGGTCTTCAGAAAGCCTCGCCTATTCACACGCACCTCCTTTGGCGCACATCCGGCGCAGCTCCTCCAGAAACTGCGCCCGGGGCCGGCTGCCAAAAAGCCGGCCCACCTCTTCCCACGCCCCCCCTTTGGGGACGAGGAAGACAAAGGTAGGGTTGCCCGGCACCCGGTGGCGCCGGGCCAGGTCCTGGCCCTCCGGGGTTTCCGTGGATACGGAGGCCACCACGAAGCGGCTCTCCAGGAGGCTGGCCACCCTGGGGTCGGAGAGGACGAAGGTGTTCATCTGGTCGCAGTAAGGGCAGTGGGGGCTGTGGAAGTACACCATCACCACCCGGCCGTGGGCCTGGGCCAAGGCCAGGGCCTCGCCGTAGGGATACCAGCGGGAGAAATCGGTCTGGGCGCCCTGCACCCACCCCAAGAGGACCATCAGGAGAACCGCCACCCCGTAACGGCGCATACACTACTCCGCCTGGGTACACCCCAAGGACATTTGTACCTTACTGCGCCGTCAGGGGTTTGTCAACAAAAATACACTTTTCACAAAGGGGGACCCCCTCACAGATAAGCCTCTCCTTTACGGGTAAAAACAAAACACTTACCCCAAGGCCAAAGGGGGTCAAACCCTCCCCTTTCCCGGAGGGCGCAGCCGGATCTCGCGCAGGGATAAACCCCATACGGGTAAACCAAAGGCCGCCCTCACCGAAGTAACCCCCTTCCTCCGTGAGAACCGATAGCTTAAGGAAGGCTAAAGCCATACCCCTTGACGCGGGCCCCGGGACAAAATACCCTATCCCCCGGAGGGTTAGCGATGAAGCGGACCATCTTAGGGCTTCTGGTTTTGGGCAGCCTGGCCTTGGCCCAGGCGGACGGCGCCAAGCTCTACGCCCAGTGCGCGGGGTGCCACCAGGCCACCGGGCAGGGCCTTCCCGGGGCCTTCCCGCCCCTGGCGGGCCACGTGAGCGAGGTCCTGAACCTGAAGGGCGGGCGGGAGTACCTGATCCTGGTCCTCCTCAACGGCCTCCAGGGCCCGATTGAGGTGAAGGGCATGAAGTACAACGGGGCCATGCCCGCCTACGGCCAGCTCAAGGACGAGGAGATCGCCGCCCTGCTCAACCACATCTCCACCGCCTGGGGGGACGACAAGAAGGTCAAGGGCTTCAAGCCCTTCACCGCCGATGAGGTGAAGGCCCTGAGGAGCAAGAAGCTTACCCCCCAGCAGGTGCTGGAGGAGCGCAAGAAGATCGGCCTGAAGTAAAGGGTGCGTTGAAGGAAGCCCCGGGAGGTCCCCGGGGCCTTTGCTTTAATGGGGGGGTGCTGGCGCTTAGCCTTAAGAAGGCCTTTCCCGGCTTCCGCCTCGAGGCCCACCTGGAGGCGGCGGAAGGGGAGGTCCTGGCCCTTTTGGGCCCATCGGGAAGCGGGAAGAGCACCCTCCTAAAGCTCATCGCCGGGCTCCTCCCCCCGGACGAGGGCTTCGTGCGCTTTAGGGGGGAGGACCTCACCCCCCTCCCCCCCGAGCGGCGCAAGGTGGGCTTCCTCTTCCAGGACTACGCCCTCTTCCCCCACCTCAGCGTGGCGGAGAACATTGCTTTCGGCCTGGTGGAGGCCCGCTGGCCCAAGGGGGAGCGGGAGAGGCGGGTGGCGGAGCTTTTGGAGAGGATGGAGCTCACCCCCCACGCCCAAAAGAAGCCCGGGGCCCTTTCCGGGGGGGAGCAGCAGCGGGTGGCCCTGGCCCGGGCCCTGGCCCCCCGCCCCAGGCTCCTCCTCCTGGACGAGCCCCTGGGGGCCCTGGACCGGAGGCTCAGGGAGGAGCTCCTCCTCTTCCTCCGGAGGACCCTCCGGGAGGAAGGGGTCACCGCCTTGCTGGTGACCCACGACCAGGAGGAGGCCTTCCTCCTGGCCCACCGCCTGGCCATCCTAAAGGCCGGGCGGGTGGTGCAGGTGGGGCGGCCCGAGGAGGTCTACGGAAGGCCAAAGGATGCCTGGACCGCCCGCTTCCTGGGCCACAAAAACCTCCTCTCCCCCGAGGAAAGCGAGGCCTTAGGCCTTCCCCCAAGGCCCCACCTCCTCCCTCCGAGGGCGCTGAGACCAGGAGGGGAGCTTACTGGCGTGGTGGAGGAGCGGCTTTTCTTCGGAGGGCGGGTGGGGCTTTGGGTGCGGGTGAGGGGGGTTAGGCTCTACCTCGAGGCCCCCGAGGGCCCGGCGGAGGGGGCCCCCATTCCCCTGGCGCTGGACCTTGGGCTGGCCCTGCCCCTGGAGGAAGGATGAGCCACTTCGCCCTCCTCCTAGGCGGGCCCCTCCTGGTGACGGAGGCCCTGAAGGAGAGGCTTGAGGGCTTCCGCCTTCTGGCCGCGGACTCCGGGGCCCGGCACGCCCTGGCCCTGGGGGCGGTGCCGGAGCTTTGGCTTGGGGACATGGACTCCAGCCCCCCCTGGCTCCAACGGGCCCTGAAAGCCCCCAAGGAGATCCTCCCCCGGGCCAAGGACAAGACGGACGGGGAGGCCCTCCTGGAGCGGGCCCTGGCCCTGGGGGCGGAGGAGGTCCTCCTCCTCGGGGGGATTGGGGGTCGGCTGGACCACACCCTGGCCCACCTGAACCTGGCCTTCGCCCTGGCCCAAAAGGGTTTAAAGGTGGAGCTCACGGACGGGCTTACGCGGGCCTTCCCCCTCCTTCCCGGAGTGCACGCCTTCCCCCTCCCCCCCGGCACCCCCTTCAGCCTCCTCCCCTACCCCGAGGCCACCTTGGGGGTGGAGGGGGCGAGGTGGAACCTCCCTCCCACGCCGCTCAAGGCCACCACCCTCACCCTGGAGAACGAGGCCCTGGGCCCCATCCGGGTGGAGGTGGTGGAGGGGCGGGCGGTCCTTTACCTCTTCTAAGGCTTTCCTTTGGGGTACATCCTTATTATACACCGGTTTGCGGAGTTGTAAAGGGGTATGCAGCCCAAGCCCCCCTCACCCCCCCGCCACCCGGTGGAAGGCGTTGAGGAAGAGGGGGAGGTCCCGGGCCCTTTCCTCCTGTTCCCTTAGGGCCTCCTCAAAGGCCAGGGGGGCCATGAGGAGGTGGGGCAGGCGCAGGAAGCCCAGGTAGTAGGCCCCGGCCTGGCCGGGGTGGCGGAGGCGGGCGCGCTCCTCGGGGAAAAGGAGAGCCTCAAAGGCCTCGGGGGAGGCCCAGTAGGGAGCGTCCTTGGTCCTCTCCACAAAGGCTTTAAGGCGCAAGGGGTTCGTCCAGTACCCGTAGCGGAGGCGCTCGTCCAGGGCCTCCAGCTCGGCAAACCGCCCGGATCGGGCAAGCTCCAGCCGCCTCAGGCGGAGCCTGGCGTACTGGGCTAGGGAAAGCACCTCCCGGCCCAAGCCCCGGGCCAGGAGGAGCCTCGAGGCCACCACGTAGTCCTGGTACTCCCGGTAGGGGTCCACCCCTTCAGCTTGCCCCAGGGGCGCGGGGTAGGATGGTGCCATGGACCGCAAGGCCTGGGTCATGCGGGCGGTGGAGGCCCTTCGCTACGCCACCTTCAAGGACATCCAGCGCTATCTGGACGAGGAAGGGGAGCCCTTTTCCAAAAAGGAGCTGGAGGACACCCTGAAGGCCCTGGTGCAAGAGGGGAAGCTGGAGGAAAAGGAGGGCCTCTTCCGCCCCGCCCGGAAAAGGGGAGGCGGGGAGGCCCTGAAGCGGCTTTTTGGTGAGGAGTAAAGGCCTAGCGGGAGTAGTTGGGGGCTTCCTTGATCACCACCACGTCGTGGGGGTGGCTCTCGATGAGCCCGGCCATGGTCATGCGCACGAAGCGGGCCTTCTGGCGGAAGGTCTCTATGTCCGGCGCCCCCACGTAGCCCATGGCGCTCCTCAGGCCCCCCACGATCTGGTAGAGGACATCCGCCACCGGGCCCTTGTAGGGCACCATGCCCTCAATCCCCTCGGGGACGAGCTTTTTGGCCTCGGTCTCCCCGCCTTTCCCCGCCTCCTGGAAGTAGCGGTCCGCGGAGCCCTGCTTCATGGCCCCCAAGGAGCCCATGCCCCGGTAGAGCTTGTAGCGGCGCCCGTCCTTCAAGACCTCCTCCCCGGGGGCCTCGTCCGTGCCCGCCAGCATGCTCCCCAGCATCACCGTGTGGGCCCCCGCGGCCAGGGCCTTGGCCACATCCCCGGTGTACTTGATCCCGCCGTCGGCGACGATGGGCACGTCCAGGCCCGCCACCCCGGCCACGGCCTCGAGGATGGCCGAGATCTGGGGCACCCCCACCCCGGTGACCACCCGGGTGGTGCAGATGGACCCCGGGCCGATGCCCACCTTCACCGCGTCCGCCCCCCTTTCCGCCAAGGCCCTCGCCCCCTCCCGGGTGGCCACGTTCCCCGCGATGACCTCCACCTTGTCCCCGAAGGTCTCCTTGAGGTAGAGGAGGGCCTCCAGGATGCCCTTAGAGTGGCCGTGGGCGGAGTCCAGCACCAGGACGTCCACCCCCGCCTCCACCAAGGCGGCGGCCCGCTCGGGCAAGTCCCGGCCCGCCCCCACCGCGGCCCCCACCAGGAGGCGGCCCTTCTCGTCCTTGGCGGCGTTGGGGTACTGCTTGCGCTTCACGATGTCCTTCAGGGTGAGGAGGCCCTTCAGCCGCCCCGCCTCGTCCACCAGGGGAAGCTTCTCCACCTTGTGCCGCCTTAGGAGCTCCTCCGCCTCCTCCAGGGTGGTGCCGGGGGGCGCGGTGACGAGGCGCTCAAAGGGGGTCATGACCTCGGTCACGGGGCGCTTCAGGTCCCGCTCAAAGCGCAGGTCGCGGTTGGTGACCAGGCCCAGAAGCTTCCCGTAAAGGTCCACCACGGGCAGACCCCCGATGCGGTACTCCCGCATGAGCCTCTCCGCGTCCTCCAGGGTAGCCGTGGGGGGGAGGGTCACCGGGTCCTGGACCATCCCCGCCTCCGAGCGCTTCACCTTGCGCACCATGGCCGCCTGGGCCTCGATGGGGAGGTTCTTGTGGATGACCCCAAGCCCCCCCTCCCGGGCCATGGCGATGGCCATCTCCGCCTCCGTCACCGTGTCCATGGCCGCCGAGAGGATGGGGATGTTGAGCCAAAGCCGTTTGGTGAGCCGGGTCCTGACGGAAACCTCCCGGGGGAGGACCTCGGAGTAGTCGGGAAGGAGGAGCACGTCGTCAAAGGTGAGGCCCTCGTAAAGGATCTTCCCCTCGTACATACCCACCAGGCTAAGGGGGAAGGGGGGCTTTGGTCTAGGCCTCCGCCCCCCGTTGGGCCAGGAAGGCGAGGAGGCCCAAAAGGAGAAGGCCCAAGGCGAAGGGCACGGGCTCCCCCCTCGAGGCCTGCCCCACCCCCGTGGCTAGAAGGCTCGCGAGAAGGGTGGAGAAAAACCCCGTGAAGCTCGCCGCCAGGCCCGCCACCCGCCCAAGGCCCTCGAGGGCCCGGGCCTGGGCGTTGGGGAAGGCCAGGGTCACCAGGAAGAGGACCAGGGAGAGGTGGAGCCAAAGCCCCAGGGCGCTGGGGAAAAGGGCGGTGAGGGGAAGAAAGGCCAAGGCCAGGAGGAGGGCGAGGAGGCTTAAGCGGAGGCTTCGGGCAAGGCCTAGCCCCTCCACCGTGCGCCCGTTTAGGAGGTTGGCCAGGGCCTGGAGGAGGCCCGTGCCCCCAAAGGCCAGGGCGAAACCAAGCCCCGAAAGCCCAAGCCGCCCGTAAAGGAGGGGCGCGGCGCTCAGGTAGGCGTAGAGCACCCCAAAAAGGGCCCCCAGGGCCAGGGTGTAGAGGAGGGCCCGCCGGTCCCCTAGCACAAGAAGAAGCCCTTCCCAAAGGGTCCCCAGGGCCAGGGGCCTCCGCCTTTCCTCGGGGAGGGTCTCTCCAAAGCGCAAAGCCCCCCAAAGGAGGACGAGGAGGGCGAGGAGCACAGGAAAGGCAAAGGGCGCGCGGAAGCCCAAGGGGAGGAGGGCCACCCCTAGGCTCGGGGCCAGGACGGGGGCCAGGAGGAGGACGAAGAGGGCCTGGGAAAGCCGTCTCGCCATGGCCTCCCCCCGGTAGAGGTCGCGGATGGCCGCGGTGGCCACCACCCGGAAGGCCGCCCCGAAGAACCCCTGGAAGACCCGGGCCCAAAGGAGGAGGGAAAAGGTGGGGGCGAACAGGGTAAGGCTTCCCGCAAGGAGAAAGCCCAAAAGGGCCCCCATGAGCACCGGCCGCCTTCCAAAGGCATCCGCCAGGGGACCAAAGAGGAACTGGCCTAAGGCGAAGCCCAGGAAGTAGAGGCTCACGAGCAGCCCCCCCTGGGCCTCAGGGACCCCGTAGTGGGCCATGGCGGCCTTAAGGGCCGGCAGGATCACGTCTATGCTGAAGGCCACCAGGCCCATGAGGGCCCCGAGGTAGAAGGTGCGTTCCCCTCCCTTCACGAAGGCCATTATGGGGGCTTGCTAAGGGAAAGCCAAGCTGGAAGAATACCTTCCATGAACCCCTTGGAAGCCTTCCAGCTCCTGGACCTAAGGGTGGGGCGCGTCCTAAAGGCCGAGCCCCACGAGAAGGCCAGAAAACCCAGCTACAAGCTCTGGATTGACCTCGGGCCCCTAGGGGTAAAGACGAGCTCGGCCCAGATCACCGAGCTCTACCGCCCGGAGGAGCTCGTGGGGCGGCTTGTGGTCTGCGCGGTGAACCTGGGCACCCGCTCTGTGGCCGGCTTCCCCTCGGAGGTGCTGGTGCTGGGGGTACCGGACGAGGAGGGGCGGGTGGTCCTCCTCACCCCGGAGAGGCCCGTGCCCCTAGGGGGGAGGGTGTTCTAACGCTGCCTTTCCCTACCGGGTCCGGGTGACCTTGGAAAGGTGCCGGGGCCGGTCGGGGTCCTGGCCCCGTGCCCGGGCCAGGGCCTCGGCCAAGGGGTAGAAGGCCTGGGCCAGGAGGAGGGGGTTGAGCTCCGGGGGGAGGGCCAGGGGGACCTTGAGGGGGCTATGGGCCAGGGCCAGGGCGTCGGGCTCGGCGGAGAGGACCAGGAGGTGGGCCCCCTTGGCCTTAAGACCCTCCAGAGCGGAAAGGGCACCCTCAAAGGCCTCGTCCTTCTGCACCAGGGCGAGAACGGGAAAGCCCTCTTCCAATAGGGCCTGGGGCCCGTGGAGGAACTCCGCCAGGGAAAGGCCTTCCGCGTGGAGGGCGGCCACCTCCTTGAGCTTGAGGGCGGCCTCGAGGGCCAGGGGGTAGGCAAACCCCCGGCCCAGGGCGAAAAGCCCCTCCGCCTCCTCCAGGTACTCCAGGCTCCCCTCCACCCCCAGGGCCCGGAAGAGGGCCTCGGGGAGGAGGGGGAGGGCCTCCCTTAGGCGCCCCTCCTCCAGGAGGTGGGCGAAAAGCTGGAGGAAAGCGGCCAGCATGGCGAGAAAGCTCTTGCTGGCGGCCACCGCCTTTTCCTCCCCCGCGTGGAGGGGGAGGAGGACCTCCGCCGCCTGGGCCAGGGGGCTATCCTCCCGGTTCACCAAGGCCACGGTGAGGACCCCCGCCTCCCGGAAGGCCCGCACCGCCTCCACCACGTCCGGGCTTTCCCCGCTTTGGCTAAAGGCCAGGAGGAGGGCGGGGTGGGGCAGGCGGGGCCTGGCCCGGTAGAGGGTGAGGACGGAAGGGGCGAAGGAGAGGGTGGGCCAGAGAAGGCGGGCCTCGAGGAGGTACTTGGCGAAGAGGGCCGCGTGGTCCGAACTCCCCCGGGCCACGGTGAGGACCAGGGCCGGGGGGCGCCGCCGGAGGAAGGCGGCCAGGCCCTCCACCTCACCCCGGTTCTCCCGGAGAAGGCGCTCCACCACCAGGGGGGCTTCCTCGGACTCCCGGCGGAAGTGGGATGCCATAGCCCCACTTTAGCATGCTAAAATCATGCCGTGAGCACCCTTCAGGTCAAGAGGGTCCCCCCGGAGCTCAAGGCCCGCCTCCTCCGCCAGGCCAAAGCCCAGGGGGTCTCCCTCAGCGAATGGGTCCTAAGGGCCCTGGAGCGGGAGGTGGAGCGGGCCGAGTGGGAGGAACGGCTAAGGGGCCGGGAAGCGGTCCACCTCGGGGTACCGGCCGGCGCCCTCCTGGAAGAAGCGCGGGAGGAACGGTGGGGCGGCTCGTCCTAGACGCCTCTGCCGCGGCGGAATACCTCCTCCGCACCCCCCTCGGGCTCCAGGTGGAGGCCCTGGTCGGGGAACACCTCCTTTACGCCCCTGCCCTTTTGGACGCGGAGGTTCTGGCCGTCCTGAGAAAAGCCGTCCTATCGGGAAGGCTTTCGGAAAAACGGGCCCAAGAGGCGGTGGAAGACCTCAGGAGCTGGCCCCTAAGGCGGGTGGACCACCGCGCGCTTTTGGAAGAGGCCTGGGGCCTTAGGGAACGGGTTTCGGCCTACGACGCCCTCTACGTGGCCCTGGCCCGGAGGCTTTCCGCCCCTCTCCTCACGGCGGATGGCCCTCTGGCCCGAACCCCCGGGCTTGGGGTGCCCCTCCTCCACCTCCGCCTCTAGACCCTAGCCCCTCCTGGGAAGGGGTGGTATACTTCCACGGATGGACCGCATCGTCATCCGGGGCGCGCGGGAGCACAACCTCAAGAACATCAGCCTGGAGCTTCCGCGGGGCAAGTTCATCGTCATCACCGGGGTTTCGGGCTCGGGGAAGAGCACCCTGGCCTTTGACACCCTGTACGCGGAGGGGCAGCGGCGCTACGTGGAAAGCCTCTCCAGCTACGCCCGCCAGTTCCTGGGGGTCATGGACAAGCCCGAGGTGGAGAGCATCGAGGGCCTCTCCCCTGCCATCTCCATTGACCAGAAGACCACCAGCCACAACCCCCGCTCCACCGTGGGCACGGTGACGGAGATCCACGACTACCTCCGCCTCCTCTTCGCCCGGGTGGGCACCGCCCACTGCCCCGAGTGCGGCCGCCCCATAGAGAAGCAGTCCGCCACGGAGATCACCGACCGCCTCCTCGCCCGCCCCCCGGGGACCCGGGCCATCCTCATGGCCCCCCTGGTGCGGGGAAGGAAGGGGGAGTACCGCAAGCTCTTCGCCCAGCTCCTCAAGGAGGGGTACGCCCGGGTGCGGGTGGACGGGGTCATCTACCCCCTGGAGGAGGCCCAGGGGCTGAATCTGGAAAAGTACGAAAAGCACGACATTGACCTGGTCATTGACCGGGTGGCCCTCCGCGAAGAGGAGCGGCCCCGGATCGCGGAGGCGGTGGAGCTCGCCCTCCTCCGGGGGGAAGGCCTCTTAAGGGTCCTCTACCCCGACCTGGGCGAGGAGGAGCTCTTCTCGGAGAAGTTCGCCTGCCCGGAGCACGGGAGCGTGCTGGAGGAGCTGGAACCCCGCATCTTCTCCTTCAACGCCCCCTACGGGGCCTGCCCCGCCTGCTCGGGGCTTGGGTACAAGCAGGAGTTTGACCCCGCCCTGGTGGTGAACCCCGAGGCCTCCTTGGCGGAAGGGGCCATCCTCCCCTGGGCCCGGGGGCGGGACACGGGCCGGAGCTACCTCTGGGAGCGGCTTAGGGCCTTGGCGGAGCACCTGGGCTTTGACCTCAAGACCCCCTTCAAGGACCTGCCCGAGGAGGCCCAGAAGGCGGTGCTCTACGGCCTCCCCGAGCCCTTCCAGGTGGTCTTCCGCCGGGGGGGGAAGGAGACCTTCCGGGTGGAGGTGCACTACGAGGGGGTCATCCCCTGGCTGGAAAAGCGCTACCAGGAGGCGGAGTCCGAAGGGGTGCGGGAGGTCCTGGAGGGGTTCATGAGCCTAAGGCCCTGCCCGGTCTGCGGGGGGACGCGGTACAAGAAGGAGGTCCTCTCCGTGCGGGTGGCGGGGAAGAACATCGCCGAGGTCTCGGCCCTCCCGGTGCGGGAGGCCCTGGAGTTCTTCCGGGGCCTCGAGGAAAAGCTCCCCCCCTTCCAGGCCAAGATCGCCCACCCCATCCTGCGGGAGATCGTGGAGCGGCTGGGCTTTTTGGTGGACGTGGGCCTGGACTACCTCACCCTGGACCGGGCGGCCAACACCCTCTCCGGCGGGGAGGCCCAAAGGATCCGCCTGGCCACCCAGGTGGGCTCGGGGCTCACCGGGGTGCTCTACGTGCTGGACGAGCCCAGTATCGGCCTCCACCCCCGGGACAACCAGCGCCTCATCCGGACCCTGAAGCGCCTCCAGGCCCTGGGGAACACCCTCATCGTGGTGGAGCACGACGAGGAGACCATGCGGGCCGCGGACTGGATCGTGGACATGGGCCCGGGGGCGGGGATCCACGGGGGGGAGGTGGTGGCGGAAGGCCCCCTGGAGGCCATCCTGAATAGCCCAAGAAGCCTCACCGGGGCCTACCTCCGGGGGGAGAAGAAGATCGCCGTGCCCCGGGAAAGGCGGAAGGGGAACGGGAAGTGGCTGGTCCTCAAGGGGGCTAGGGCCAACAACCTGAAAGGGGTCACCCTGAGGATCCCCCTAGGCCGCTTCGTGGCCGTGACCGGGCCTTCGGGCAGCGGCAAGAGCACCCTCATCCACGACGTGCTCTACGCCGCTTTGGCCCAGAAGCTCATGCGGGCCAAGGCCGTCCCCGGGCCCTACGAGGCCCTGGAGGGCCTCGAGCACCTGGACAAGGTCATCGAGATAGACCAGTCCCCCATCGGCCGCACCCCCCGCTCCAACCCCGCCACCTACACCGGCATCTTTGACGAGATCCGCGACCTCTTCGCCAAGACCCCGGAGGCCAGGAAACGGGGGTACGGCCCCGGCCGCTTCTCCTTCAACGTGAAGGGGGGCCGGTGCGAGGCCTGCGGGGGGGACGGCACGGTAAAGATTGAGATGCTCTTCCTCCCCGACCTCTACGTGCCCTGCGAGGTGTGCAAGGGCAAGCGCTACAACAAGGAGACCCTGGAGGTGAAGCTTCGGGGCAAGAACATCGCCGACGTGCTGGACATGACCGTGGAGGAGGCCCTGGACTTCTTCCAGAACATCCCCACCATCGCCCGCAAGCTCCAGCTCATGGTGGACGTGGGCCTGGGCTACATGAAGCTGGGCCAGCCCTCCCCCACCCTCTCCGGGGGCGAGGCCCAACGGATCAAGCTGGCCACGGAGCTGGGGCGCAAGGCCACGGGCCGCACCCTCTACATCCTGGACGAACCCACCACCGGCCTCCACTTTGACGACGTGGCCAAGCTCCTAGACGTCCTCCACCGCCTGGTGGACGCGGGGAACACCGTGGTGGTCATCGAGCACAACCTGGACGTGGTGAAGACCGCGGACTGGGTCATAGACCTGGGCCCCGAAGGGGGGGACCGGGGCGGGGAGATCGTGGCCGAGGGCACCCCGGAGGAGGTGGCCCGCTCGGGAAGCCCCACCGGGGTCTTCCTGGCCAGGATCCCGGAGATCGCGGAGAGGATCGGGGTGGCGGCGGACTAAGGGTTGGGCACGGGGAGGAGCTCCTCCAGCCAGCGGGCGAAGGCCTGTAGGCCCCTTTGGTACATGGCCTGGCGCTTGGCCTTCTTGTCCTTGACCTCCACCGGGGGCACCAGGCCCCAGTTGGCGTTCATGGGCTGGAAGCCCTCGGGGTTGGCCGTGGCCAGGAAACGCACCAAGGCCCCCAGCATGCTCTCCTCCGGGGGGGCGGTGGGGGGAAGGCCAAGGACCTTGCGGGCGGCGTTGAGCCCGGCGAGGAAGCCCGTGGCCGCGCTTTCTAGGTAGCCCTCCACCCCCGCCAGGACCCCCGCGGCGAAGAGGCCCTCCTCCCCCTTAAACTCCAGGGTCTCCTGGAGGAGCCGGGGGGCGTTCAGGTAGGTGTTCCGGTGCATGACCCCGTAGCGCACGATCTCCGCGTTCTCCAGCCCGGGGATCATCTGGATGAGGCGCTTCTGCTCGGGCCACTTGAGCCCGGTCTGGAAGCCCACCAGGCTCCACATCCGCCCCGCCTTGTCCTCCTGGCGGAGCTGGACCACGGCGAAGGGCTCCCGCCCCGTGCGGGGGTCCTTGAGCCCCACGGGCTTCATGGGGCCGAAGAGGAGGGTCTGGTAGCCCCGGCGGGCGAGCTCCTCCACCGGCACGCAGGCCTCGAAGAACTCTAGCCTCTCCCACTCGTGGGGGGTGTGGCGCTGGGCCTCGAGGAGGGCCTCGTGGAAGCGGCGGTACTCCTCCTCCGTCATGGGGCAGTTCAGGTAGTCCGCGCTCTGGCCGTAGCGGCCCGCACGGAAGCACTTTGTGAGGTCAATGCTCTCGTAGAGGACGATGGGGCTTGCCGCGTCGTAGTAGGCCAGGAAGTGGTCCCCGAAGCGCCGCTTCAGGGCCTCCGCTAGGGCCTCGCCCGTAAGGGGGCCGGTGGCGAGGACGGTGATGCCCTCCGGGATCTCCCGCACCTCCTCCCGCACCACCTCCAAAAGGGGGTGGGCGGAAAGCCTCTCCGTGATGTAGGCGGAAAACTCCTCCCGGTCCACGGCGAGGGCCCCCCCGGCGGGGACCCGGGCCCTATGGGCGGCCTCCATGACCAGGCTTCCCGCAAGGCGCATCTCCGCCTGGAGAAGGCCCTTGGCCTGGGTCTCCCCTTCCCCCCCTAAGGAGTTGGAGCAGACGATCTCCGCGAAGCGGTCGGTGGCGTGGGCGGGGGTCATGCGCTTGGGTCGCATCTCAAAAAGGCGCACGGGCACCCCCAGGCGGAGGAGGGTCCAGGCGGCCTCGCTCCCCGCAAGCCCAGCGCCCACCACGTTCACCCGTTCCATCCCTCCCACTCTAGCAGGGGAAAGGCCTTGGGGAAAGTGGCCTATAATGGCCCCGTGGGCCTGGCCAAGCGCATCATCCCCTGCCTGGACGTCCACGCGGGCCGCGTGGTGAAGGGGGTGAACTTCGTGAACCTAAAGGACGCGGGGGACCCGGTGGAGGCCGCCCGGGCCTACGACGGGAGCGGGGCGGACGAGCTGGTCTTCCTGGACATCTCCGCCACCCACGAGGAGCGGGCCATCCTTCTGGACGTGGTGGCGAGGGTGGCGGAGTCCGTCTTCATCCCCCTCACCGTGGGGGGCGGGGTGCGGAGCGTGGAGGACGCCAGGCGGCTCCTCAAGGCCGGGGCGGACAAGGTGAGCGTGAACTCCGCGGCCGTCCGGCGCCCCGAGCTCATCGCCGAGCTCGCCGACCACTTCGGCGCCCAGGCGGTGGTCCTGGCCATTGACGCCCGCTGGAAGGGGGATTTCCCCGAGGTCCACGTGGCGGGGGGGCGCATCCCCACGGGCCTCCACGCGGTGGAGTGGGCGGTGCGGGGGGCGGAGCTGGGCGCGGGGGAGATCCTCCTCACCAGCATGGACCGGGACGGGACCAAGGAGGGGTACGACCTGAAGCTCACGGAGATGGTGGCCCAGGCGGTGAACGTGCCGGTGATCGCCAGCGGGGGCGCCGGCCGGATGGAGCACTTCCTGGAGGCCTTCGCCGCGGGGGCGGAGGCCGCCTTGGCCGCCAGCGTCTTCCACTTCGGGGAGATCTCCATCCCAAAGCTCAAGGGCTTCCTGGCCCAAAGGGGCGTGGAGGTGCGCCTTGATTGACCTTTCCCAGGTGCGCTTTGACGAAGGGGGCTTGGTGCCGGTGGTGGTGCAGGACGCCCGCACGGGGGAGGTCCTCACCCTGGCCTACGCCAACCGGGAGGCCCTGGAGGAAACCCTAAGGACGAGGCGGAGCACCTTCTACAGCCGAAGCCGGAAGGCCCTCTGGCGCAAGGGGGAGACCTCCGGGCACGTGCAGGAGGTGGTGGAGGTCCTCCTGGACTGCGACGGGGACGCGGTGGTCTACCGGGTCCTGCCCCAGGGCCCCGCCTGCCACACCGGGGAGAGGAGCTGCTTCCACCGGGCCCTCCTGCCCGGGAACCCCCCTCTCGGCTTCGTCCTGGCCCAGGTCTACGCCACCATAGAGGAGCGCCTGAAGACCCTCCCCGAGGGGAGCTACGTGGCCCGGCTACACCGGGAGGGGCTGGACCGCATCCTGAAGAAGATCGGGGAGGAGGCGGGGGAAGTCATGATCGCCGCCAAAAACCACAACCCAGAGGAGCTCCGCCACGAGGCCGCGGACCTCCTCTTCCACCTTCTTTTGGTCCTGGCGGAGGAGGGGGTGGGCCTCGAGGCCCTGGCGGAGACCCTCTGGGCGCGGCACCGGCCCCGGCCGGTATGATGGAACCATGGAAATTGAGCGCCGACTGGTCCTGGAGGTGGTGCGGGTCACGGAGCAGGCGGCCCTGGCCGCCAGCCGCTTCGCGGGCAAGGGGGACAAGGAGGCGGTGGACGAGGCGGGCACCGAGGCCATGCGCCGCGTCCTGAACGAACTCCCCATCCGGGGCACGGTGGTCATCGGGGAGGGGGAGATGGACGAGGCCCCCATGCTCTACATCGGCGAGGTCCTGGGCCAGGGAGGGGTGGAGGTGGACATCGCCGTGGACCCCGTGGAGGGCACCACCACCGCGGCCAAGGGCCTCCCCAACGCGGTCACCGTCATCGCCCTAAGCGAGAAAGGGGGGCTCTTCCACGCCCCCGACATGTACATGGAAAAGCTCATCGTCCCTCCCCCTGCGGCCGGGCTCGTGGACCTCACCTGGCCCGTCTCCGCCAACCTCAAGGCCCTGGCCTTGGCCCTGCAGCGGGCGGTGGAGGACCTGGTCATCGTGGTCCTGGACCGGCCCCGGCACGAACGGCTCATCCGGGAGATCCGCGAGGCCGGGGCCCGGGTCAAGCTCATCTCCGACGGGGACGTCATCGCCGCCCTGGCCGCGGCCATAAGGGGCACGGGGGTGCACGCGGTCATGGGCATCGGCGGGGCCCCGGAAGGGGTCTTGGCGGCGGCGGCGCTCAAGTGCCTCGGGGGGGAGATCCAGGCCCGCTTCACCCCCCAAAACGAGGAGGAGCGGGCCCGCCTCAGGGCCATGGGGGGGGATGAAAGGCGGGTCTACCGCACGGAGGACCTGGCCCCAGGCCGGGAGATCGTCTTCGCCGCCACCGGCATCACCGACGGGGACATCCTCCAGGGGGTGCGCTTCTTCGGCGGCGGCGCCCGGACCCACTCCATCGTCATGGGCCACGCCACCCGGGTGGTGCGCTTTATAGATTCCATTCACCTTTTTGAAACGGGGGCCCGGGTGACCATCCGGGTCTAGGGCGTAAACTGGAAGGGTGCCCAAGGCCTATCGGGAAGAGGAAGCCTGGCGGCTGGCCCTGGACTTCTTCGGTGGGGACGAGCTCAGGGCTGGGGTCTTCCTGAACCGCTACGCCCTTAGGGACGAGGAGGGCCGCCTTCTGGAGGCCACCCCCGAGGAGCTTTGGCAGAGGCTCGCCCGGGGGGTGGCCCGGGTGGAGCGGGGGGCGGAAGGGGAGGTGCTGAGGCTTCTCGGGGACTTCCGCTTCGTCCCCGGGGGGCGGATCCTCTTTGGCCTCGGGAACTGGCGCAAAAGCACCCTTTTCAACTGCTACTTCATCCCCATCCGAGAAGACTCCGTGCGGGGCATCGCCCGCTTTCTGGAGGAGGCCATGCGCACCTTCGCCTACGGGGGCGGGGTGGGCACCAACGCGGACGTCCTCCGCCCCCAAGGGGCCAAGGTGGGCAACGCCGGCGTGGAAAGCTCGGGGGCGGTGAGCTTTTTGGAGCTCTTCTCCACCCTGGCGGGGGTGATGGGGGCGAGCGGCGGCCGGCGGGGGGCCCTCATGCTCACCTTCTCCGACACCCACCCCGACCTCCCCGCCTTCATAGAGGCCAAGACCGACCCCGAGCGGCGGCGCATCCGCCACGCCAACCTCTCCGTGCGGGTTACGGACGCCTTCCTCGAGGCCGCCCTGGAAGACGCCCCCTGGACCCTAAGCTTCACCACGCCCCGGGAGGAGATCCAAAAGACGGTGCGGGCCAGGGAGGTGTGGCAGGCCCTGGTGGAGGCCGCCTGGAAAAGCGCCGAGCCCGGCCTGCTCTTCTGGGACCGGATCCGCACCTGGGCCACGGCCCAGTACGGGGGCCTGGAGGTCCAGGGGGTGAACGTCTGCGGGGAGGTGCCCATGGAGCCCTACGGGGCCTGCAACCTGGGAAGCCTGAACCTGGCGGCCTTCGTCCAGGCCCCCTTCACCCCCAAGGCCCGGCTGGACTTCGCCGCCCTGGAGGAGGCGGCCATGGGGGCGGTGCGCTTCCTGGACGCCATCGTGGACCTGGGGAAAACCCGCCACCCCCTAAGGGCCCAGCGGGTGGCCTCCCTCCGAAGCCGCCGCATCGGGCTTGGGGTCATGGGCCTGGCGGACGCCCTCGCCATGCTGGGCCTCCCCTACGGCTCAGACGAGGCCCTGGCCCTGGCGGAGGAGGCCCTGCGCCGCATTAAGGAGGCGGCCTACTGGGAAAGCGCCCGCCTGGCGAAGGGTAAAGGGCCCTTCCCCGCCTTTGACCCCCGGGCGCACCTCCAAAGCCCCTTCATCCAGGCCCTGCCCGAACCCCTCTTTCTCCAGGTGGAAAAGGGCCTGCGCAACGCCGCCCTCCTCTCCATCGCCCCCACGGGCTCCATCTCCCTCCTGGCGGGGGTGACGAGCGGGATCGAGCCCATCTTCGCCCTCACCTACCTGCGGCACGCGGGGGGGCAGGTCTACCTGGCGGAGCACCCCCTCTTGAAGCGCTACCGGCAAGCGGGGGGCAAGGACCTCCCGGACTGGCCCACGGCCCACCAGGTGGACCCCTTCCGGCGGGTGCGCCTCCAGGCGGTGCTCCAGCGGCACGTGGACCAGAGCATCTCCTCCACGGTGAACCTGCCCCGGGAAACCCCCAAGGAAACCGTGGAAAAGCTCTTCCTGGCCGCCTGGAAGGAGGGGTGCAAGGGGATCACCGTCTTCCGGGAGGGGAGCCGGGAAGAGGTCATCGAGCCCCTACCCCCCTTGGGCGTGTGCACCTTCTGCCAGACCCCATGACCCGCTACCGCATCGCCACCCGCCCCCACCTCCCCTACCCCGGGGAGCGCCTGGCCCGGAAGAAGGGCACAGGGGGAGAGTTCTACGAGCTCCGCCCCTACGCGGAAGGGGACGAGGTGCGCCGGGTCCACTGGCGGGCCTACGCCAAGACCGGCCGGCTCTACACCCGGGTGGAAACCGCCCCCGAGCGGGCCCGCTTCCGCTTTTTTCTGGACGAAAGCGAGAGCATGCGCCTCCACGGGAAACTCCCCTACGCGCAAAAGGTGGCCCAGCTCCTCCTGAAGATCGCCCGCCAGGAGGACGCGAGGGCCCGCCTGGAACGGGGCCCCCTCACCGCCCTAAGGCCCGGCCGGGGCGTCTTGGTCCTCCTCACGGACGGCCTGGACCCCCTGCCCTGGGCCCGCTTCCTCCCCCGGCGGGTGGTCCTGGTGCAGGTGCTCTCCCCCCTGGAGCTTAACCCCCCCTTCCGGGAAGCCCTTCTCCAGGACGTGGAGACGGGGGAGGCCCTAAGCGTGGGGCTAGGGGAGGTGGAGGCCTACAAGGAAGCCCTAGCCGCGCACCTCAAGGCCCTGCGGCTCCTCGCCCTAAGGCGGGGGCGGTACGCCCTCCTAAGGGTGGGGGAAGCCCCCCTCCCTGCCCTAGTGCGCCAGGGCGTCCTGGAACTCCTCTAGGCCGAGGGCAGAAAGCCTTCCCCTATCCACCCCCTCCTCCCAGCCCGCCAGGCGCCGGTAGGCCTTAAGGGCCTCCTGGAAGGCCTCCCGCTCCAGCCGGGCCTCGGGGTTTCCTTTCCGGAAGGGCTGGAAGAAGCGCTCCGGCAGGCGGTCCTCCTCCGGACCCAAGCCTTCGCGCAGGTTGAAGAGCCGGGTGAGCTGGAGGGTCCTCTCCCCTACCTGGAGCATCTCCTCCGGGGAAAGGCGCCAGCCCGTGGCGGCGTAGACCGCCTCCTGCCACTCCTCCGGGGTCCAGGGGACGAAGTCGCAGAGGACCAGGCTGTTCACGAACCCCCGCTCCCGGGTCTTGGTCCAGAGCATGCGCACCTTGGCCTCGGAAAGGTCCTCCACGGGGAGGGGGGCGAAGTCTTCCCCGTAGAAGCGGAGCTCCTTCAGGGCCCGGCCCTCCTTGGCGTAGGCGGTGTCGTGGAGGTTGTGGTTGTGGTCGGCCCCCGTGGGGCTCACCGCGTACCCCACCCCCAGGGCCCGCTTGTACCGGGGGTCGTGCATGGGCACCTCCTGGCCCTTCACGTGCATGGCGAGCTCCGGGTGGCCTATGGCCTCCGCGAGCCGCTTGGCCCCCTGGGCGAGGAGCTCCCCCAAGCGCCCTTCCCGCCGGGCGAGCTTCTCTATGGCCGCGATGAGGGCCTCCCCGTTCCCGAAGCGGAGGCCCAGGCCCTCGTCGTCCAGATAGCCCTTCTCCACCGCCTCCATGGCCGAGGCGATGGCCACCCCCACCCCGATCACGTCCAGGCCGTACTGGTTGCAGAGGGTGTTGGCCTTGGTCACCGCGTAGGGGTCGGTGACCCCGCAGGTGGAGCCCAAGGCCCCCAGGCCCTCGTACTCCGGCCCCCCGTACTCGGGGCGCACGTCGTAGCGGCCCGTGCCCTCGATGCGCACCACCTGCTTGCAGCGGATGGCGCAGGCGTAGCAGGTGTCCCGGCCGATGCGGATGCCCAGGGCGTCCAGGCTGGTGCCGTCCAGGGCCTCGGCTCCCTCGAGGTGGCCGTCCAGGAAGTTGTGGCTGGGAAGGACCCCCCGGAGGTTAAAGGGCTTCACCGTGCCCACGGTGCCCATGGTGACCAGGCCCGCGGCCCGCTCCATGCGCTCCTCTACCATGCGCCGGGCCAAGGTTTTGAGGAGGGCGGGGTCGTGGTAGGCGGGCCGGGTGGCGGGCTTGGCCCGGGCGGAGACCGCCTTCAGCCCCTTGGCCCCCATGACCGCCCCCAAGCCCCCCCGGCCGGCGAAGTGGGCCAGGTCGTGGATGACGTTGGCGGTGAGGACCCGGTTCTCCCCCCCAAGGCCGATCTGGGCCACCCGGGTGGTGGGCCCGTGGACCTCCTTGATGAGGGCCTCCACCTCCAAGGGGTCCTTGCCCCAGAGGTGGGGGGCGGGGTGGAGGCGCACCTCCCCGTCCTCCACGTGCAGGTAGACGGGGCCTTCCGCCCGCCCCAGGACCACCAGGGCGTCCAGGCCGGCGTTTTTCAGCTCCGCCCCGAAGAAGCCGCCCCCCTCCGCGTCCCCGTACCCTCCGGTGAGGGGGCTCTTGGCGGCCACGGTGTTCCGGCCGGAGCCGGAGATGGGGGCGCCGGTGAGGACCCCGGGGGCGAAGACCAGGGCGTTTTCCGGGCCCAGGGGGTCCGCCCCCGGGGGCACGTGCTTGAGGAGGAGGTAGGCGGCTAGGGCCCGCCCCCCCAGGTACCGGCGCCAGAAGGCCTCGCCGTAGCTCTCGTACCAGATGCGGCCCGTGGAGAGGTCCGCGAAGGCCACGCGGTCGTGGTAGCCCTTGGGCATGGCCTAAGTATACGCCCCGCCGCAAGGGGTCTTGCGGCGGGGACGGGGCCTTGCCCTTAGCGGGTCTTGCCGGCGAGGAGGTCTTCCGCCTGCTTCTGGGCCTTGTCCAGGGCGGCCTTGGGGTCCACCCCGTTCAAGATGGCCTCCTTGATGGCCTGGCCCAGGATGTCAAAGCGGATCTGCTCCCACTCCGCCAAAGCGGGCTCCAGCTTGGCGTAGCGGGACTGGCGCACGATGGTGGCGAAATCGGGGTTCTCCGCCACGTAGCTCTGGTACACCGGGTCCTTAAGGGCGGCCTCGGTGACGGGCACGTACCCCGTGGCCGTGGAGAACACCGCCTGGGCCCGGGGGCTGATGACGAACTGGAGGAAGTCCTTGGCCACCGCCTGGGCCTCCTTGGGGCTATTCCGGAAGACCACCAGGTTGGTCCCCTGCACCAGGCCGAAGCCGGGCTGGCCCGCCTTCCTTCCGGGCAGGGTGGCCACGCCCAGGTCAAACTTAGCCCCCTGACGGTAGAAGGTGTAGCCCGCGGAGGTGTCCACGCTGAAGGCGTAGGGCCCGGAACCCAGGTTCTGGTTGATGTAGCCGGAGGTGATGGCCTTGGCCCAGCCCTCCTTCACCCCCCGCTGGAGGAGGCTTAGGGCCTCCACCGCCTCCTTGGAGTTCAGGACCAGACGGCCCCCCTTCAGGTACTCCCCGCCCAGGTTGAAGAAGAAGTAGGCGAAGGTGGAGGCGTCGGGCTGGAACCAGTAAACGGGGCCCCCCTCCGCCTGGGCCAGGCGGCGGCTTAGGGCCACGAACTCCTCCAGGGTGGCCGGGGGCTTGGCCTTGTGCTTGCGGAGGAGGTCGGCGTTGTAGTAGAGGACCTGGATGCTCTTGTTGAAGGGCACCCCGTAGACCAGGCCGCCGAAGCGCACCCCGTTCAGGAAGGTGAGGTTCACCCCCTGGAGGCGCACGCCCAGGGTTTCAATGGGCAGAAGGGCTTTGGCCTCGAGGTACAGGGCGATGTTGTTCTCGTAGGCCTGGGCCATGGCGGGCACGTTCCCCGCGGCGAAGGCGGCCTTGATCTTGGTGGAGAGGTCCCGGTACCCCCCCTGGGGCACGGGGCGGACGCACCGGCCCTGCTGGGCCTTGTTGAACTCCACCACCAGGTTCTCCAAGGCCGCCTTGGGGGCCCCGCCGGTGAAGCCGTGCCAGAGCTCGGCCACCACCTTGGCCTTGGCGCACTGTTCCTTGATCACGTCCTCGGGCTTGGCCCCTTGGGCCAGGGCCAGGCTGAGCACCGCCGGTAGGAGAAGCCAACCTTTCATACGCACCACCGGGCTTAGCCTACCACAGGGTTGGTCATCCCTCGGTCAAGGCCTCACTTGAGCCCCGAGCGGGCGATGCCCTCGGTGAACTGGCGCTGGGCCAGGAAGTAGCCCAGGATGACCGGCAGGATGACGAAGGTGCTGGCGGCCATCAGGGCCCCGTAGTCCGAGCCCGCCTCCTGGACGAAGGCCTGAAGCCCAAGCTGCACGGTGCGCATCTCCGGGCTCTGGGTGACGATGAGGGGCCAGAGGAGGGCGTTGTAGGCCCCCAGGAAGGTGAAGATGCCGTAGGAGATCATGCCCGGCACGGCCAGGGGCAGGGCGATGCGGAAAAGCTGGGTGAGGGGGCCCGCCCCGTCAATGCGGGCCGCGTCAAAGAGATCCTGGGGGAGGGAGAGGAAAAACTGCCGCAGGAGGAAGACCCCGAAGACCGAGGCCAGCCAGGGGACGATGAGGGCGTAGTAGGTGTCCAGCCAGCCCAGCCGGGCCAGGAGGACGTAGTTAGGGATGAGGAGGACCTCCCCCGGCACCATCATGGTGGCCAGGATGAGGACGAAGACCCCCTCCTTGCCCGGGAAGGGCAGGCGGGCCAGGGCGAAGGCCGCCAAGGCCGCCAGGAAGAGGCCCACCGCCACCTGGGTGAGGGCGGTGAAGAAGCTGTTGAAGAAGTAGCGGCCCCAAGGGGCGGCCCGCCAGGCCTCGAGGTAGTTGTGGAAGACGTACCCCAAGGCCCCCGGGGCGATGTTCACCCACTCCAGCCGCCAAAACGCCCCCTGGGAGCGGAGGGCATCCGGGGGCAAGGGGGGGCTTAGGGGCAGGTCCTTGGGCCAGAGGACCACCAGGGGCAGCACCCTAAAGGCCTCCCCCGTGGTGTTGAGAAGCCGGATGCGCCAGGCCCCTTCCCCGTAGACCACCTCCACCTTGGTCCCTTCCGCCCGGGGGTCCACGAAGGCCCCCGGGGTCCTGGGCACCAAGGCCCGGGGGGGCTCCCCCCCTTCCGGGGCCGGGAAGCGGAGCTCGAGGCTCCGCCCGGGGCCCAGGCCCCCCCAAAGGGGGCTATCCCCCAGGCGGGCGGCCTGGAACCAGTTTTGCGGCTTCATCCGCTCGGGCCACCAGATGGGCTCGGCCTGGAGGGCCTCCTGTGGGCTTTTGAAGCTGGTGGCCAGCATCCAGTAGAAGGGGAAGGCCATGAGGACCCCCCCAAAAAGGAGGAAAGCGTGGACGAGGAGCACCCCCAGGCTACGCCTCATAGTGCACCCGCCTTTCCAGGACCCGCCGCTGGAGGAGGGTGAGGGCCAGGATGATCAGGAAGGTGAGGGTGGCGATGGCGCTGGCGTAGGAGAAGTCCGCGTCCCTGAAGCCCTTGTTGTAGAGGTAGAAGGCCACGGTGAGGGTGTCCTGCAAGACCCCCCCCGTGGGGGTGAGGACGTAGACCTGGGTGAAGACCTGGAAGGCCCCGATGAGCCCCAGGGTGAAGAGGAAGAACAGGGTGGGGGAAAGGAGGGGCCAGGTGATGTAGCGCTGCTTCTGCCAAAAACTCGCCCCGTCCAGCTCCGCGGCCTCGTAGTACTCCTTGGGGATGCTCTGGAGCCCCGCCAGGAGGATGACTACCTGGTAGCCCAGGAAATGCCACACGCTCATGACCATCACCGCCAAAAAGGCCAGGCTGGGCCCGGCCAGAAACCCCTGGACCTTGAGGCCCAAAGGCTCCAGGAGGAGGGCAAAGACCCCCTTGGGGGTGTTGAGCCAGTCCAGCCCCGGGGTGCCCAGGAGCCAGTTCAGAAAGCCGAACTCCGGGTGGTAGATCCACCGCCACACCGCGGCCGCCGCGGTGAGGGCGGTGATGTAGGGCAGGAAGAAAAGCGTCCGGTAAAGGCCCTGGAAGGCCAGGCGCAGGTTCAGGAGGATGGCCACCCCCGTGGCCAGGAGAAGCCCCGTGGGCACGGTAAAGAGCACGTACCAGAAGGTGTTGCCCAACGCCCGCCAAAAGAGGGGGTCCCGGAGGAGGATGGCGTAGTTCTCCAAGCCCGCAAACTCTGCCCGGCGCAGGAAGTTCACCTTCTCGAAGAGGCTTAGGTAGAAGGCGTACAGGGTAGGAAAGACCTGCCAGATGAGGAGGAGGGCGAGAAAGGGCCAGACGAAAAGCCAGCCGTAAAAGGCCCCCTGGGCCTTCTCGGGAAGGCGGCGGGCCTCGAGGAGGAAAAGGAGAAGGACCGCCAGCACCGGCGCCCAGGGCCAGACCCAGGCTAAAAGCCCCAGGAGGAGAAGGCCGTACACCGCCCCATACCGGAGCCCCCAAAGGGCGAGAAGCCCGTAGAGGAGGAGGGCCAGGTAAACCCCCCCGGGAGGGAAGAAGCCAAGGGCCCTGGCGTAGGCCGCCAGGGCCAGGAGCACGCCAAGCCCTAAGGCTAGGGGAAAGGGGTAGGGCCGCATCCCGGGAAAGTATACCCAAGGGCGTAAGATGGGGGGCGTGTGGACCCTGGCCCTGGACACCGCCACCCCCTACCTGGCCCTGGGCCTCTTCCGGGACGGGGAGGGCCTGGGCCGGGTGGTGCGGGTGGAACGGCGCCACGAGGAGCACCTCTTCTCCCTCCTGGATGAGCTCCTAAAGGAGGTGGGGGCGCGGAAGGAGGAGATCGGCACCCTGGTCCTGGGGGAAGGTCCCGGCTCCTACACCGGGCTCCGCATCGCCCTAGCCGCAGGGGAAGGGGTGGCCCTGGGCCTCTCCGCCCGGGTCTATGGGGTGTCCAGCCTCCTCGCCGCCTGCTGGCCCTTTCTGGAGGAGGGAGGCCCCCCCCTTACCCCCCTCTTCACCGCCCGGAACCGGCTCTACTACGGGGCCACCTACGCCAAGCGGGAGGGAAAGCCGGTGGAGCTCCACCCCCCTGCCCGCTGGAAGGCGGAAGAACTCCCCCAAGAAGGCCTCCTCCTGGACGCCCCCCCTGACCCCCGGGCCCTCTACGAGCTCCTCCCCTTCGCCCACCCGGGGCTCAACCCCCTGTACCTCTAATCCGCGGCCACCTTGGGGGGCGTGCGGTAGAGGTGGCTGGGCAAAGGCTCGCGGAAGGGAACCCCTTTAAGCCCCTCCGCCAGGCGCACCAGGTTTTCCCCGGCGATGCGGGCGTCCTCCAGGAGCTCGGGGTTGTCCTCCAGCCGCCTAAGCCCCCGCCGGTGGGCGTAGACCAGGCCCAAGGGGGCCAGGACAAAGCCCATGTAGGCCAAGGGCAGGAGCATCTGGGAAAGGGCCTGGGCCGCCCCCTCCTCCTCGGCCACGGCCAGGAGGGCCATGGGCTTGCCCAGGTTGAGGAGGCCCTGGTTCTCCATGGAGGTCATCCGCTCCAGCAGGGCCTTCATCTGGGCGGAGACGCTGAACCAGTAGACGGGGGTGGCGAAGACCACCGCGTCCGCGTTCAGAATGCGCTCCGCGATGCGGCCAAACCCGTCCCAGGGCCCCTGGACGCAGGTTTCGGGGCCGCAGGCCGCGGGATCCAGGGAATAGTTCCCCACGCAAAAGGGAAAAGGGTGCTTCACCAGATCCAACCGCTCCGTGTGCGCCCCCAGGTTCCGGGCGGCTTCCAAAACCTTTTCCAAAAGCTCCGCGGTAAACCCGTCCGTTCTGGCCGAGGCGTTGACGCCTAGGACGCGTAAGCCCATACTCATCACCCGACGACTAAACCTCCTTTAGTATAACGGGCTCAGCTAGGGCTGCCAAGCCCCGGCCACGAACTCCCCCATCCCCTGGGCCCGGACCCGGTAGCCGAGGAGGGTGCCCTCCCCGGCCACCGGCCCCTCCCAGTAGGCCACCCGGGTGGTGCGGGAGAGGATCTCCCCCTCGGGGAAAAGGGCCTTCAACTGGAGGTCCAGCCCCGGCCCCCGAAGCCGCCACTCCAAGGGGTAGCTCCGGCCGGAGGGTGAGGTCCAGAGGGAAAGGGGCTCCAGGGTGAGCTCCAGGGCCTCCGCCCGGCCCAGGGGGTCTATCCGGCTCCCCAACACCTGCACCACCCGCCCCTCCCGGTCCTTCACCCGGTAGGCCATGAGCTCGGAACCGTCGGAAAGGTGCAGGCCGAACCAGTCCCAGGTGGCGGAGACCCCGGAAAGCTGTTCCCCCCACTGGTGGTCCAGCCAGGCCTCCCCCGCCACGGCCTCCTCCCCCACCCGCCCCAAGGCGGGGACGCGGGTGTAGGACTGGTAGTACATCCGCCCCGTGGCCTCCGTACCGGAGTAACCGGGGGGGTGGACCACCGGGGGTTTGCCGGGGAGAAAGCGAAGGTCCAGAAGGGGGGCCTGGAGGCGGAACCCCTCCCCTTCCCGAAAGAAGCGGTACCCCTCGAGCTCCAGGCTGGGCCCCGGACGGGCCTCGCCCTTAGGGCCCAGGAAGTCGGAGGCCTCGAGGAACCCCCTCTTTCCCGTCCTCAGGTCCGTGAGGGCCAGGTGGACGGCGTGGAAGGGGCCGAAAAGCTCCCCCGGCAGGCCGAAGATCCGGTAGCCGGGCGGGGGGAAAGCCTTGAAGAAGGCGAAGTGGAAGGCGTAGGGCCCCACCCACCCCGAGGCGTACCACCACTCCAGGGGGGCGGGCTTGGGGTCCCAGTCCGCGGGGTCGGGGAGGCGGAGGGGGTCCACCCGGAGGAGGGTGGGCGCGCAGGCCGAAAGGAGAAGGAGGGCCCAAAGAACGCGCCGCATTTTTCCAAGGATACCAAAGGCCCCCTTCCCCCCTTGGCTTGGGCTACAGTAGGGATCGTGACCGACACCCACGCCCACCTGGACTTCCTGGAACCCGAGGAGCTTAAGGAGGCCCAGGCCCATCTCCCGGAGCTCAGGGCCGTCCTCACCCTGGGGGTGGACCCCGCCCGCTGGGAACGGACCTTAGCCCTGGCCCAGGGCAACGTCTACGCCGCGGTGGGCCTCCACCCCACCTCCGCCCACCTCCTCTCCCCGGAGGTGGAGGAGGCCCTGAGGCACTACGCCCGCCACCCGCGGGTGCGGGCCATCGGGGAAACGGGCCTGGACTACTACTGGACCCCCGAGACCGGGCCCGCCCAGTACCGGGCCCTGGACTTCCAGGCGGCCCTGGCGGAAGCGCTCGGCCTTCCCCTGGTCCTCCACGTGCGGAGCAGGGACGGAAAGGCGGAGGAAGACCTCTCGGAGTGGCTCCTCCAAAACCGGCCCAAGAAGGCGGTGCTCCACGCCTTCTCCGGGCACCCCGCCTTGGAGAGGGCCGGCCTCGAGACGGGGGCTTACTTCAGCTTCGCCGGCCCCCTCACCTACAAGAAGAACGGGGCCCTCCGGGAGGCGGCGAGGAGGCTCCCCCGGGAAAAGCTCCTGGTGGAAACGGACACCCCCTTCCTCCCCCCGGAGCCTTTTCGGGGCCAAAGGAACCGCCCCCACTACGTGCGCCACACCCTCTTTCGCCTGGCGGAAAGCCTTGGGGTAAGCTTTGAGGAGGCGGAGGCCCTCACGGACAGGAACGCCGAGGGGCTTTTCCGGTGGTCCCTATGAAGCGCGCCCTTGCCCTTCTTCTCGCCCTTTTGGGCCTGGCCCTGGCCGCACCCCGGCTGGTGGTGGAGCCCGAGGACGGGCTTGCCCCCCTCCTTGGGCTCATCGGGGAGGCCCGGGAGGAGATCCTGGTGAAGATGTACCTCTGGACCCCAAGCCGCATGGACCTGGTGGAAGCCTTAGGCCAGGCGGCGGCCCGGGGGGTCAAGGTGCGGGTCCTCCTGGAGCGGGAGCCCTCCGGGGGCCGGGTGGACCTCTCCGTCTACCAGGCCCTAAAGGACCGGGGGGTGGAGGTGAGGCTCACCCAACCCTTCCGCTTCGTCTTCGTCCACGAAAAAAGCCTGGTGGTGGACGGGAAGAAGGCCTGGGTGGGCACCATGAACTTCACCGGCAGTTCCTTCAGCGCCAACCGGGAGTACGCCCTCATCCTGGACGATCCGGAAAGCGTGCGGGAGATCCGCCGGGTCTTCCAGGCGGACTGGAATGGGGAACGGCTGGACCTGAGCCGCGCCCGCCTGGTCTGGGCCCCAAGCCGCACCCTGGGGGGCGTGCGGGAGGGAAACGCCCGGGAGGTCCTCCTGGGGATGATCGGGGGGGCCAAGCGGGAACTGTTCCTGGAGCACCAGGCCATGGCCGACCGGGAGGTGATCGAGGCCCTGAAGGCCGCCCTGAAGCGGGGGGTGAGGGTGCGCCTCCTGGGTAGCCCCCAGGAGGAGGGGGACACCTACTTCCTGGCGGGGGCCCTGGAGCTCCAGGCGGCAGGGGCCGAGGTACGCTTCCTCCCCTCCCCCTACGTGCACGCCAAGGTCCTGGTGCGGGACCGGGAGGAGGCCCTAGTGGGGAGCCTCAACCTGAGCGCCAACAGCCTGAACGCCAACCGGGAGCTTGCCGTGCGGCTTGGGCGGGGGGAGGCCCTGGAGAGGCTCCTCAAGGTCATGGAGGGGGACTGGGCCAAGGCCCTCCCCCAAAACCCCTTCGCCCTGCCCCCTCTGGAAGGGGTCATCCCCTGGACGGAGGCCCCCAGGCACTACGGCCGCATCGCCACGGTGGAAGGGGTCATCCGGCGGGTGGAGGACCGGGGCACGGTGGCCTTCCTCCACTTCGGGGAGGGGGAAAGCGACCTAAGGCTCGTGGTCTTCCCCCGGAGCTACGGCCTCTTCGCCCAGCCCTTCCCCCAAAGCTACCTGGGTAAGACCGTGCGGGCCCGGGGGCGGATCGTGATCTACGCCGGGTATTACGAGATCGTCCTGGACGACCCCAACCAGCTGGAGGTGGTGGATGGAAGCCCTTGAGGCTCTGGGCTACGAGGTCTTCCAGGAGGAGGGCTACTGGGTGGGGGAGAAGCGGCGGGGGGGCCTCCTCCTCCGGGTCTACCTCTCCCCCCAGGGGGACGTGCGCCTCCTTAAACGGCGGCTTCTCCTGGAGGAGGCGGAGGAGCGCTCCCTTGGGGGCTTTTCCGGCACCTGGGCCAGGCGGCGCTGGGAGGAGGCGGACTTCTTCACCGTGGCCCCCCTCGAGGCCCTCCCCGGGCTCCTCCTGGCCTGGGAGGCGCTTGACGCGGGGGAGGCCGCCCCCTAAACTGGAGGGCAACATGCGCCCTGCCGTCCTGAATAACGCCTAACAGGGGGGCCTGGAGGACCCCCCCGGCCACCGCTTGCCGGGGGGGTTTGGCTATAGGGAGGGAAGATGCGCGTTCTGGTAAAGGACCTGAAGGAGCACATCGGGAAGCAGGTGGAGCTTTGGGGCTTCCTGCACTGGCGGCGGGATTTGGGGAAGATCCAGTTCCTCCTCCTCCGGGACCGGACGGGCATCGTCCAGGTGGTGACCGGGGGGCAGAGGCTCCCCTTACCCGAGTCCAGCCTAAGGGTGCGGGGGGTGGTGGTGGAAAGCCCCAAGGCCCCGGGGGGCCTCGAGGTCCAGGCGGAGGCCCTGGAGGTCCTCTCCCCCGCCCTGGAGCCCACCCCGGTGGAGATCCCCAAGGAGGAGTGGCGGGCCCACCCCGACACCCTCCTGGAGTACCGCTACGTGACCCTACGGGGGGAGAAGGCCCGCGCCCCCCTCAGGGTGCAGGCCGCCCTGGTGCGGGGCTTCCGGCGGTATTTGGACCGGCAGGGCTTCACGGAGATCTTCACCCCCAAGGTGGTGCGCGCCGGGGCGGAAGGGGGGTCGGGGCTTTTCGGGGTGGACTACTTTGAGAAAAGGGCCTACCTGGCCCAGTCCCCCCAGCTCTACAAGCAGATCATGGTGGGGGTGTTTGAGCGGGTCTACGAGGTGGCCCCCGTGTGGCGCATGGAGGAGCACCACACCAGCCGCCACCTGAACGAGTACCTCTCCCTGGACGTGGAGATGGGCTTTATCGGGAGCGAGGAGGAGATCATGGACCTGGAGGAAGCCCTCCTCCAGGAGATGCTGGAAGAGGCCCTTACGGGCGCCGGGGACGAGATCCGCCTCCTGGGGGCGGAGTGGCCCTCCTTCCCCAAAGACATCCCCCGCCTCACCCATAAGGAAGCCCGGAGGATCCTGAAGGAGGAGCTCGGCTACCCCGTGGGCCAGGACCTCTCCGAGGAGGCCGAGCGGCTCCTCGGGGAGTACGCCAAGGCCCGCTGGGGCACGGACTGGCTCTTCATCACCAAGTACCCCCGGGCCCTTAGGCCCTTCTACACCCACCCCGAGCCCGACGGCACCACCCGGGGCTTTGACCTCCTCTTCCGGGGCCTGGAGATCACCTCCGGCGGCCAACGGATCCACCGCTACGAGGAGCTTTTGGAGAGCCTAAAGGCCAAGGGCATGGACCCCGAGGGCTTCCAGGGGTACCTGGAGGTCTTCAAGTACGGCATGCCCCCCCACGGGGGCTTCGCCATCGGGGCCGAGCGGCTCACGCAAAAGCTCCTCGGCCTCCCCAACGTGCGCTACGCCCGGGCCTTCCCCCGGGACCGGCACCGGCTTACCCCCTAGGGCCCCACAGCTACACCCCAGGGGGCTTGGAGGAAAGGCGCGCCCAAACCCCTTTCTGGGGTCCCCGCCGAAGCTTTCGCTTCGGCGGGGCGCCTAGAACCGGTCAAAGAGGATGGCCCGCTTGACCTCCTCAATGAGCTGGGTCACGGGGATCTCCCGGGGGCAGGCCTCGGTGCAGTTGTAGGCGGTGCGGCACCGCCACACCCCGCTTCCCGAGCCCAAGGCCTTGAAGCGCTCCCTCTTCCCCCGGTCCCGGGAGTCGAAGATGAAGCGGTGAGCCTGGACGATGGCCGCGGGGCCCAGGTAGGCCCCGTTCACCCAGAAGACGGGGCAGCTGGTGGTGCAGCTGGCGCAGAGGATGCACTTGGTCCCGTGGTCAAACCGCTCCCGTTCCTCCGGGGACTGGAGCCTTTCCCGCTGGGGCGGAGGCTCGTCGTTGATGAGGTAGGGCTTCACCGCCCGGTAGGCGGCGAAGAAGGGCTCCATGTCCACGATGAGGTCCTTCTCCACCGGCAGGCCCCGGATGGGCTCCACGGTGATGGTGTGCCCCAGGTCCTTGACCAGGGTCTTGCAGGCCAGGCGGTTCTTACCGTTGATGAGCATGGCGTCGGAGCCGCAGATGCCGTGGCCGCAGCTTCTCCTAAAGGAAAGGGTTCCGTCTTGGTCGGCCTTGACCTTGTGCAGGAGGTCCAGGACCCGATCCCAGGGCTCGGCCTCCACCTGGTAGGTCTCCCAGCGGGGCTTTTGGTCCTTGGCGGGGTCAAACCGGAGCACCTTGAGCGTGACCTGCATGCCGCCTCCTAGTAGGTGCGGGCCTTGGGCTCAAACCGGCCCAGGACCACGGGCTTGTAGCGGAAGGCCACCTTGCCGTCCTCCACCTTGTAGGCCAGGGTGTGCTTAAGCCAGTTCGCATCGTCCCGCTCGGGGTAGTCCTCCCGGGCGTGGGCCCCCCGGGACTCCGTGCGGTTCAGGGCGGAGTGCACCAGGGCCTCGGAGACCTCGAGGAGGTACCCCAGCTCCAGGGCCTCCACGAGCTCGGTGTTGTAGGCCTCGCCCTTGTCCTCTATGGAGATCCGCTGGTAGCGGTCCATGAGCTCCTTCAGGATCTCCACCTGTTTTTGGAGAAGCTCCCCGGTGCGGAAGACGGAGGCGTGGTCCATCATGGACTGCTGGAGCTCGGCCCTCAGCACCGCCACCCTCTCCTTGCCGGTGGAGTTCTTGATGCGCTCAATGCGCTCCCGGCTTGGGCCCAGGTGCTCCTCGGTGAGCTCGTGGTAGTCGGCGTCCTTGGCGAAGCGGGCCGCGTGGATCCCCGCCCGGCGGCCGAAGACCACCAGGTCGCCCAGGGAGTTGGTCCCCAGGCGGTTCGCCCCGTGGAGGCTCACGCAGGCCGCCTCCCCCGCGGCGTAGAGCCCCGGGACCACGGTGTTCTTCTCGTCCCGGATCACCTGGCCCCACAAGGTGGTGGGGATCCCCCCCATGGCGTAGTGGGCGGTGGGCATCACGGGCACGGGCTCCTTCAAGGGGTCCACCCCCAGGTAGATGCGGCTGAACTCGGTGATGTCGGGGAGCTTCTTCTCAATGACCTCTGGAGGCAGGTGGGTGAGGTCTAAGAGGACGTGGTCCTTCTTGGGGCCCACCCCCCGCCCTTCCCGCACCTCCAGGTACATGGCCCGGGAAACCATATCCCGGGGGGCCAGGTCCTTGATGGTGGGGGCGTAGCGCTCCATGAAGCGCTCCCCCAGGGCGTTCCGGAGGATCCCCCCCTCGCCCCGGGCCCCTTCCGTGAGGAGGATGCCCAAGGGGTAAAGCCCCGTGGGGTGGAACTGGTAGAACTCCATGTCCTCCAGGGGCAGGCCCTTGCGGTAGAGGATGGCCTGGAGGTCCCCGGTGAGGGTGTAGGCGTTGGAGGTGACCTTGTAGATGCGCCCGAAGCCCCCGGAGGCGATGACGATGGCCTTGGCCTGGAAGAGGTGGAGCTCCCCGGTGGCAAGCTCCAAGGCCACCAGCCCCTTGGCCACCCCGTCCTCCAGGATGATGTCCGTGACGTGGAACTCGTTGTAGAAGGTGATGCCCAGCTTCACGCACTGCTGGTAGAGGGTCTGGAGGATCATGTGCCCGGTGCGGTCCGCGGCGTGGGCCGCCCGGTGCACGGGGGCCTTCCCCCAGTCCTTGGTGTGGCCCCCGAAGCGGCGCTGGGCGATCTTGCCGTTGGGGAGCCGGTCAAAGGGGAGGCCCATGTGCTCCAGCTCAATCACCGCCTCGATCACTTCCTTGGCGAAGACCTCGGCGGCGTCCTGGTCCGTGAGGTAGTCCCCCCCCTTGACCGTGTCAAACATGTGCCATTCCCAGTGGTCCTCCTCCACGTTGCCGAGGGCGGCCCCTATCCCCCCCTGGGCCGCCCCGGTGTGGCTCCGGGTGGGGTAGAGCTTGGAAACCACGGCCACGTCCGCGCCTTCCCGGGCGGCGTAGAGGGCGGTGGCCAGGCCCGCCCCCCCCGCGCCCACCACGATGACCTCGTGCCTGTGCGCCATACTAGTTCACCCCGAAATCATGGTTGAAAAGGGAAAGGCTCCCGTAGAAGAAGAGGAACGCGATGAGGCTGTAGGCCACCACCTTGGTCCAGAAGCGCTTCGCCGGGTCCCGGATCCAGTCGTCCAGGACGTAGCGGAGCCCGTTGGCCCCGTGCAGGAGGCCCAGGGCCAGGATGAGCCAGTCGTAGACCTTCCAGGTGGTCTGGGAGAGTCTCTTGGCCACGTACTCGTAGTCGATGGTGTTCAAATCGGCCAGGATGGCGTTCATCCACATGTGGCCGATGAGGAGGAAGACCAGGACCACCCCGCTGATCCGCATGAAGACCCACCAGTAGAGCTCGAGGTTGGTGTTGGCCTCGAGCCGGGCCTCCGGGTACCGCTTGGACTTAATCGCCATGGCTACCCCCTAAGATCCCGCCCCCGATCTTGATGAGGAAGGGCAGGTAGAAGACCACGAAGAGCACCCAGACCCCGTACCAGAGGGCCCGCTGGTAGCGCACCCCCCAGGCGGTGAAGTCCATGAGGATGATCCGGAGGCCGTTGAAGCCGTGGTAGAGCACCCCGGCGATGAGGAGGAGAAGCCCCAGCTGGAACACGGGCTGGTGGTAGAACTTCATGAGCGCGTTGGACACCTCCGGCCCCCACATGGCGCTCCCGATGTTCAGGATGTGAAGGATGAGGAAGACCAGGATGCCGAGCCCCGAGATGCGGTGCAGGTAAAACGCCCACTGCCCTTCTCTGCCCCTGTACATGGCACCTCCTTGCCAGGGGCCATCATACCACCCTGGCCCTGGGGCCGGGCTTTGCTGGAGGCCACAAACCGCCCCCTATACCCCATATAGGTATAAAGGCTTCTCCCAGAAAGGCAAACCCCCCGGTGGCCTGGGGAAAGGAGAAAGGGGTAACCCCCCGGGAGGGGGCCTGGGGGTTTTCCGCACCAGCACAAGGTATTGACAGGGGGGGGAGGGGGGGCCATAATGGGGGGCGTGCCGCGGGGGGATACCCCGGGGGGCACGGGAAGGAGGTGGTACGGGTGGAACTCTTCGGTTTTGGTCCACACCTGATGCTGGACGGCTACGACGCCAACCCGGAAAAGCTCCGGGACGCTGAGCTGGTCCGGCGCGTCCTGGACGAGCTCCCCGAGGAAATGGAGATGACCAAGGTCCTGCCCCCCTTCGTCTACAGCTACGGGCCCGGGGGGGAGGACGGGGTGACGGGCGTGGTGATCATCGCCGAGAGCCACATCGCCATCCACACCTTCCCCAAGAAGCGCTTCCTCTCCATTGACATTTTCTCCTGTAAGGCCTTTGACATGAGCAAGGCCCTGAAGAAGCTGGCCGAGGTGTTTGAGATCGGCCGCTACGAGACCTACATGATCCAGCGGGGCAAGGAGTTCCCCAAGGACCCGGAGCTGGCCCGGCAGATCGTTTTGGGCGAGCGGGAGTACCTCGAGGCCCGGGTGGGCTAGGCCCCCTGGGCCCTTTTTCATTTTGGGCTCATCCTTTCCCCCTAGCCTCGTTTAAGGAGGCAGGTATGGTGCGAAAGCTCCTTGCGCTCTTCGTCTTGGCGCTGGGCGTGGCTTCGGCCCAAGGCTTCCGGGGGCTTTCCCTGGGCACCCTTTACCCGGAGATCGGGGTCCAGCCCGGGGAGAGCGTAACCCTGACCCTAACCCTTAAAAACTACGGCCTGCCGCCGGGGCCGGTGCGGGTGGGCCTGGCGGAGGTCCCCCAGGGCTGGCAGGCGGTGCTCATGGGCGGGGGGCGGCTGGTGCGGGCGGTCTACCTGGCCCCCGACGGGGAGGCCACCCTCACCCTCAAGCTCCAGCCCCCCAGGGAGGTGCGCCCCGGCACCTACCGCTTCCTCGTCACCGCGGAGGGCCTGGGCCAGCGGGCCCAACTCCCCCTCACCCTCATCGTGGGGCAGGGCCTGCCCAAGCGGCTTAGCCTCGAGGCCGAGCTCCCCATCCTGAAAGGCCCCCCCACGAGCTCCTTCCGCTACCGGGTGACCCTCAAAAACGAGTCCGACCAGGACCTCCTGGTCTCCCTGGAGTACGAGGCCCCCCAGGGCTTCCAGGTGACCTTCACCCCCGCCTTCAGCGGCCAGCAGGTGACGAGCCTCCCCATCAAGGCTGGGGAGAGCAAGGACCTGGACGTGGAGGTCTCCCTGCCCAAGGACACCAAGGCGGACACCTACGGCCTCACCCTGAGGGCCCAGGCGGGGGACGCCAAGGCGGAGCTCGCCCTCACCCTGGAGGTCACGGGCCGCCCCGAGGTGCGCTTCAGCACCAAGGAGGGGCGGCTTTCCGGCCGGGTCACCGCGGGCCGGGAGAACCCGGTGAAGCTCCTGGTGAAGAACGAGGGGAGCGCCCCCGCCAAGAACCTCTCCTTCAGCGCCATGGAGCCCTCGGGCTGGGAGGTGAAGTTTGAGCCCGAAAAGATCGACACCCTAGACCCCGGCCAGGAGCAGGAGGTCACCGCCCGCATCAAGCCCTCCCCCAAGGCCGTGGCCGGGGACTACATGGTCACCCTCTCCCTCTCGGGGAGCGAGGGGGTGAGCGAGAGCCTGGACTACCGGGCCACGGTGGTCACCTCCACCCTCTGGGGCCTGGTGGGCGTGGCCCTGGTGGCCGTGGCCCTCCTGGTCCTGGGCTTCGCGGTGAGCCGCTTCGGCCGGAGGTAGCCCCATGGTGGTCCAAACCCGGGGCCTCAGCAAGCGCTACGGCCGGGTGGTGGCCGTGGAGGACCTGAACCTGGAGGTGGCCGAAGGGGAGGTCTTCGGCCTCCTAGGCCCCAACGGCTCGGGCAAGACCACCACCATCCTTATGCTCCTGGGCCTCACCGAGCCCACCTCCGGGGAGGCCCGGGTCCTGGGGCACGACCCCGTGCGGGAGCCCCTCAAGGTGAAGGCCAAGGTGGGCTACCTCCCCGACCAGGTGGGGTTTTACGGGGAGCTCACCGCCTGGGAGAACCTGCGCTACACCACCCGCCTCCTGGGGCTTTCCGACGGGGAGGCCCGGGCCCGGATTGAGGAGGTCCTAAAGCGCATGGGGCTTTGGGAGGTAAGGGACCGGCGGGTCTCCGCCTTCAGCCGGGGGATGCGCCAGAGGCTGGGCCTGGCGGAGGTCCTCCTCAAACGGCCCAAGGTGGCCATCCTGGACGAGCCCACCCTGGGCCTGGACCCCGAGGCCGCCCGGGAGTTTTTGGAGCTCATCAAGGGCCTGAAGGGGGAGGGGATCACCGTCTTGCTCTCCAGCCACCTCCTCCACCAGGTGCAGGAGATCTGCGACCGGGTGGGGCTTTTCCACAAAGGCCGGCTCGCCCTGGTGGGCAGGGTGGAGGAGCTGGCCCAGAAGGTGCTCGGAGGGGGGTACGAGATCCTCCTGGAAGGGGCGCCGGGCCTCGAGGCCCGGTTCCTGGCGGTGGAGGGGGTGAGCCGGGTGGAGGCCCAGGGGGGGGTTTACCGCATCCTGGCCACCCAGGACGTGCGGGCCCATTTGGCCCAGGTGGCGGTGGAGGGCGGGGGGCTTTGGGGCCTCACCCTTCGCCGCCCCAGCCTGGACGAGGTCTACGCCCACTACTTCAAGGAGGTGGCCCATGCGGCGTGAGGGGTCTCCTTGGACCGGGCTTTGGGCGGTCTTCTTCAAGGAGATGGCCGACCACCTCTCAGGGCTTAGGATGCGGATCCTCGAGGCCCTCATCCTCCTTTCCGCCCTGGGGGCGGTCTACACCGGGAGCCAGGCCCTGCGCCAGACCGTGGGGGAGGACCCCTTCCTCTACCTGAAGCTCCTCACCACCGCCCAAGACCCCCTGCCCTCCTTCGTGGGCTTCCTCTCCTTCTTCGTCCCCCTGGCGGCCATCGCCCTGGCCTTTGACGCGGTGAACGGGGAGTACGCCCGGGGCACCCTTTCCCGGATTCTGGCCCAGCCCATCTACCGGGATGCCCTCCTCTTCGGCAAGTTCCTGGCGGGCCTGGGGACCCTCGCCGTCCTCCTCTTCGCCCTCTTCCTCCTGGTGGTTGGCCTGGGCCTCTTCAGCCTGGGGGTGCCCCCCGGGGGGGAGGAGGTGGTGCGGGCCCTCCTCTTCCTCCTGGCCACCCTGGCCTACGCCGGGGTGTGGCTGGCCTTGGGCCTCCTCTTCTCCGTGCTCTTCCGCCAGCCCGCCACCGCCGCCTTGGCCGCCCTTGGGGTCTGGCTCTTCTTCGCGGTCTTCTTCCCCATCCTCACGGACCTGGCCGCCAGCGCCCTCCTCCTCCAGGCGGACCCCTTTGACCCCGAGTCCCAGCTCCGGCAGGCCAACCTGGCCCTCTGGATCTCCCGCCTCTCCCCCAACACCCTCTACGCGGAGGCCCTCACCGGCCTCCTCAACCCCGCGGTGCGCTCCCTAGGCCCCGTGCTCATCACCCAGCTGGAGGGGGCCGTTTTGGGCACGCCCCTTCCCCTTTCCCAGAGCCTCCTTCTGGTCTGGCCCCAGCTCACGGGGCTCATGGCCCTCACCCTCCTCCTCTTCACCCTGGCCTACGTGGCCTTCCAAAGGCAGGAGGTGCGGGCCTAAACACCCCGCCGCAGCGCACGCTGCGGCGGGGCTTTTAAGCTTCTATTCCTCCAGCCACTCCGTGGCGTAGGCCGAGGTCTTGGGGATCACGCAGAGGAACTCCACGGGCTCGTCCCCCTCGTTCACGTAGGCGTGGGGGGTGTCCGGGGGGATGTACACCGCCTGGCCCGCGGCCACCTCCTTCACCTCGTCCCCCAAGAAGACCTTCATGCGCCCGGAGAGGACGTACTGCTCGTGCTCAATGGTGGGGTGCTTGTGCTTGGGGATGCGCCCCCCCGGGAGGAGGGTGAACTTGCGGGTGATGAAGTGGGGGGCCCCGTCCTCAGGCCCGATGAGGACCTGGATGAAGGCCTTCTCCCCCCGCTCCACGGGGCGGGCCTCCACGCTGGCCGCCTGCTTGACCACGGGCTTCATGCCCCCCATTATACCCGGGCGGCGAGGAGGGCCTCCACGTCCTCGTCCGTGACCTCCCCGAAGTCCAGGTAGTAGGCCCCCACCGCGGCGAAGTCCTCCGGGGCGGAGAGGGCCACCACCTCGGCCTTCTCCTTTAGGCGCTTTAGGGCCTCGGGGCTCCCCACGGGCACGGCCACCACCACCCGCCGGGGGGCCTCCGCCAGGACCGTGGCCAAGGCGGCCTCGAGGGTGGACCCCGTGGCCACCCCGTCGTCCACCAGGACCACGTCCCGCCCCTTCAGGGGCACCTTGGGGCGGGCCTTGCGGTAGCGCTCCGCCCGCTTGCGCACCGTTTCCCGCTGCCTGGCCGCCTCCCGCAGGAGGTAGCTCTCGTCGGCGTAGTTCCGGGCGTAGGGCATGAGGATGAGGTCCCCCTTCTCCCCCACGGCCCCCAGGGCGAACTCGGGGTTGCCTGGGGCCCCCACCTTGCGGGCCAGGACCACGTCCAGCTCCCCCCCCAGGGCCCGGGCCACCTCGTCCGCCACCACCACGCCGCCTCGAGGCACCCCCAACACCACGGGGTTCTCCAAACCCAAGGGTTTAAGGGCCTCGGCCAGAAGGGCCCCGGCGTGCCTTCGGTCGCGAAAACGCATAAGCCCTCCTCCCCCATGCTACACCCCCAGCCTTGAACGCGGTATAAAGTTTTTGGTACCCTCGAGGCGGAGGTCCCAAGATGGAGACGGCCAGCGCCAAACCTTGGGTAAAGCACTACGACCCCGGCGTGCCCCCGGAGATCCAGGTGCCCCCCATCCCCTTGTGGAAGATCCTGGAGGAAAGCGCGGGGCGCTACCCCCATGGGGTCGCCCTGGACTTCCTGGGCAAAACCCTCACCTACCGCGCCCTGTGGGAGGAGGCCCGGCGCTTCGCCGGCGGGCTTAAGGCCCTGGGGGTCAAGCCGGGGGACCGGGTGGCCATCATGCTCCCCAACTCCCCCCAGTTCGTCATCGCCTTCTACGGGGCCCTGATGGCGGGGGCGGTGGGGGTGAACGTGAACCCCCTCTACACCCCCCGGGAGCTTAGGCACCAGCTCAAGGACGCGGGGGCGGAGTACCTGGTCATCCTGGACCACCTCCTGCCCCGCTTCCTGGAGGTGGAGGGGGAAACCCCCGTCCGGCACACGGTGGTCACCGGCATCCGCGACTACCTGCCCTTCCCCAAAAACCTCCTCTACCCCCTGAAGGCCAAGCGGGATGGGCTCCCCCTGGGCTTCCCCAGACGCCAGGGGTTCCACGCCTTCACCGAGCTCCTCAAGGCCAGCCCCGCCACCCCCCACCCCGCGGACCCCGAGGACCTGGCCCTCCTCCAGTACACCGGGGGGACCACCGGGGTTTCCAAAGGGGCCATGCTCACCCACAAGAACCTGGTGGCCAACGTCCTGCAAATCGACGCCTGGGACCCCACCTCCAAGGACCTGCACGGCCAGGGGGTGATGCTGGGGGCCCTGCCCTTCTTCCACGTCTACGGCATGACCGTGGCCATGAACTACGGCCTCTACGCGGGCTTCAAGATCGTCCTCCTCCCCCGTCCTGAGATCGGCCCCATCGTGGAGGCCATTGAGAAGCACAAGGTCACCCACTTCCCCGGCGTGCCCACCCTCTACGTGGCCTTCAACAACTTCCCGGGGATTGAAGGGCGCAACGTGAAGAGCATCCGCATCTGCCTCTCCGGGGCCGCGCCCCTGCCCGTGGAGGTGGCCAAGCGCTTTGAGGAGATCACCGGGGCCCGGCTCATAGAGGGCTACGGCCTTTCCGAGGCCAGCCCCGTGACCCACTCCAACCCCGTGCTGGGGGAGATCAAGAAGGGCTCCATCGGGATGCCCCTCCCCAGCGTGGAGGCTAAGGTGGTGGACGAGGAGGGGAAGGAGGTCCCCCTGGGCGAGGTGGGCGAGCTCATCGTCAAAGGCCCCAACGTCATGAAAGGCTACTGGAACCGCCCCGACGAAACCAGCCGCGCCCTCAAAGACGGCTGGCTCTTCACCGGCGACCTGGCCCGCATGGACGAGGAAGGCTACTTCTACATCGTGGANCGCAAAAAGGACATGATCATCGCCGGCGGCTACAACATCTACCCCAGGGAGGTGGAAGAGGTCCTCTACCAGCACCCCGCCGTCCAGGAAGCCGCCGTGGTGGGCGTCCCCGACCCCTACCGGGGGGAGACCGTGGCCGCCTTCATCGTCCTGAAACCCGAGTACCAGGGCAAGGTCACGGAAAAGGACCTCGAGGCCTTCTGCCGGGAAAACCTTGCCGCCTACAAGGTCCCCCGCATCATCCGCTTCCGGGAAAGCCTCCCCAAGTCCAGCGTGGGCAAGATCCTGCGCCGGGAGCTCAGGGACGAGTTCGCCCGCCAAAAGGGCTAGAGGTGCCCCATAGGGAAACCCCCCAGGAGGGCCTGGGGGGTTTTCCCATTCCCCTCGGGCTAGCGCTTGGAGTACTGGGGCGCCCGGCGGGCCTTGTGCTTGCCGTACTTCTTCCGCTCCACCACGCGGGCATCCCGGGTGAGGAAGCCCAAGGGCTTAAGCCGGGCGCGGTAGTCGGGGTTGTACTGCAGGAGGGCGCGGGCCACGCCCAGGCGGATGGCGTCCACCTGGCCGCTCTTGCCGCCCCCCTGCACGGTGATGTAGGCGTCAAAGCGGTTCTGGGCGTCCACCACCCTAAGGGGCTCGAGGGCGGCCACCGCCCGCACCAGCCCCCGGAAGTACTCCGCGAAGTCCTGACCGTTCACGGTGACCTTGCCGCTCCCGGGGCGCAGGAAAACCCGGGCCACCGCCTCTTTACGCCTGCCGGTGCCGTAGTACTGCTCCATCACTGGACCTCCAGCTTCACGGGCTTCTGCGCCTGGTGGGGGTGGTTGGGCCCCGCGTACACCTTAAGGCGCTTAAAGAGCCGACGGCCCAAGGGGCCCTTGGGGAGCATGCCCTTCACCGCGTGCTCCAGAACCCGCTCGGGGTGGGTGGCCAGGAGCTTTTCCGCAGGGATCTCCTTAAGCCCGCCCTGGTAGCCGCTGTAGCGGGTGTAGATCTTGTCCTTCAGCTTCTTGCCGGTGAGGCGGATCTTGTCCGCGTTCACCACCACCACGAAATCCCCCATGGCCAGGTTGGGCATCCAGTCGGGGCGGTGCTTGCCCCTAAGGAGGGTGGCGATCTGGGTGGCGAGCCGCCCCAGCGTCTTCCCCTCCGCGTCTATGAGCACCCAGCGGGGCTCCACATCTTTCGGTACGTAGGTCTTCACCAGGGCCCTCCTTTGTTCTTGCCGGGGGATCGGGGGACCCCGCAAGAACGCCAAAGAAGACTCTACCACAAACCCCCACCCCCTTGCCAGATGTGGTAGGCTGAAGACCCGTGGGAGCTTCGGATAAGGGCTCAAGGCCCATGAAATACGTATTCGTCACCGGCGGCGTGGTTTCCAGCCTGGGCAAAGGCATCCTCACCTCCTCCCTGGGGGCCCTCCTCCGGGCCCGGGGCTACCGGGTCACGGCCATCAAGATTGACCCCTACGTGAACGTGGACGCGGGGACCATGCGCCCCTACGAGCACGGGGAGGTCTTCGTCACGGGGGACGGGGCGGAAACGGACCTGGACATCGGCCACTACGAGCGCTTCCTGGACGTGGACCTCTCCCGGGGCAACAACCTCACCACCGGCCAGGTCTACCTCTCCGTGATCCAGAAGGAGCGCCGGGGGGAGTACCTCTCCCAGACCGTCCAGGTGATCCCCCACATCACGGACGAGATCAAGGAACGGATCCGCAAGGTGGCGAGGGAGCAGGAGGCGGAGATCGCCGTGGTGGAGGTGGGGGGCACGGTGGGGGACATCGAGAGCCTGCCCTTCCTCGAGGCCATCCGCCAGTTCCGCTTTGACGAGGGGGAGGAAAACACCCTCTACCTCCACCTGACCCTGGTCCCCTACCTGGAGACCAGCGAGGAGTTCAAGACCAAGCCCACCCAGCACTCCGTGGCCACCTTGAGGGGCGTGGGCATCCAGCCGGACATGGTGGTCCTGCGCTCGGTGAAGCCCGTGCCCGAGGAGGTGCGCAAGAAGGTGGCCCTCTTCACCAACGTCCGCCCGGGGCACGTCTTCTCCAGCCCCAACGTGGAGCACCTCTACGAGGTCCCCCTCCTCCTGGAGGAGCAGGGCCTGGGCCGGGCGGTGGAAAGGGCCTTGGGCCTCGAGGCCGTCTTCCCCAACCTCACCTTCTGGCAGGAGGCGGTGCGGGTCCTGAAGCACCCCGAGCGCACGGTGCGCATCGCCATCGCCGGGAAGTACGTGAAGATGCCCGACGCCTACCTCTCCCTCCTGGAGGCCTTAAAGCACGCGGGGATCAAGAACCGGGCCCGGGTGGAGGTGAAGTGGGTGGACGCGGAAGGGCTGGAAAACGGGGACCTGGAGGAGGCCTTCCGGGATGTCTCCGGCATCCTGGTGCCCGGGGGGTTCGGGGTGCGGGGGATTGAGGGGAAGATCCGGGCGGTCCAGTTCGCCCGGGAGCGGAAAATCCCCTTCCTCGGCATCTGCCTGGGGCTCCAGGTGGCGGTCATAGAGTTCGCCCGGAACGTGGCCGGGCTCAAGGGGGCCAACTCCACCGAGTTTGACCCCTACACCCCCCACCCGGTCATCGACCTCATGCCCGAGCAGCTGGAGGTGGAGGGCCTCGGGGGGACCATGCGCCTGGGGGACTGGCCCATGCGCATCCAGGAGGGCACCCTCCTCCACCGCCTCTACGGGAAGGGGGAGGTGAAGGAGCGCCACCGCCACCGCTACGAGGTGAACCCGGCCTACGTGGAGGCCCTGGAGCGGGCGGGGCTTACCGTCTCCGGGGTGACCCCGGGGATGGCCGGCCGGGGGGCGGGGCTGGTGGAGGCCATCGAGCTAAGGGACCACCCCTTCTTCCTGGGCCTCCAGAGCCACCCCGAGTTCAAAAGCCGCCCCATGCGCCCCTCCCCCCCCTTCGTGGGCTTCGTGGAGGCCGCTTTAGCCCACGAAGCGTCGCTGCGCTGAACCCTTGGGGCCCCCGCACTTAGCGCAGGGTCCTGGCGAACTGCTCCGCCGCCCGCCCGGAAAACCCCCGGGCCAGGGCGAAGCGGAGGGCTCCTTCCTCCTCCTCCCGGCTCAAGGGGCGGCCCAGGTGGTGGGCCACCGCCTCGAGGTACAGGGCCCGGTCAAAGGGCGGGAAGGTGAGGACCAGGCCGAACCGCTCCGCCAGGGCCAGGGTGTCCTGCAGGGCGTCCCAGGCCTGGGGGTCCTCCCCGGGTAGGGGGTTCTTCCCCAGGGCGCGCACCAGGTGGCGGCGGTTGGTGGTGGCGAGGAGGAGGACGTTCTCCGGCGTCCCCTGGAGGCTTCCCTCCAGGAGGGCCTTCAGGTGGTGGAAGGCCTCGCTTTCGGGGTCCAGGGAGAGGTCGTCCAGGAAGAGGATAAAGCGCTTAGGGAGACGGCCCAACTCCTCCAAAAGGCGGTCCAACGCCGGCAGGGCGGAAGGCTCCACCTCCACCATGTGGGCCTCCGGCAGGCGGAGGAGGCCCTTGGCCAGGGTGCTCTTCCCCGTGCCCCGGGCCCCGTAGAGGAGGGTGTGCAGGGCGGGGCGGCCCTCCAGGAAGCGCCGCACGTTCTCCTCCAGGGCCTTCCGCTGGGCCTCGTAGCCCACCAGGGCGTTCTCCGGAGGAAGCTTGGGGCGCAAGACGGGCCTCACCTCTCCGTCAAAGCGGAAGGCCCGGTAGAGGGCGTAGGGCCAGGGGCCGTGGGCCTGGAGCACCCCCACCAGGGCCCTGGGGTCCCGGGCGAGAAGGGCCTCTAGGGCCCCCTCCTCCGCGGGGTGGGGGGGCCTTTCCCCCAAGGGGCCCAAAGGCTCCTCCTCCCGGCGGCGGAGGAGGTCCAGGTAGAGTTCCTCGAGGCTCCGCCCAATGAGGTCCAAGACCCCCGGGGTGGGCCTCAGGGCCCGCCAGGCCCAGGGGGCCTTGAGGAGGGCCTGGGCGTAGGCGTAGCCCCAGGGCTCCCCCGCGGGCAGGTCCAGGGCCAGAAGATCTAAGGGGCGCTCCGGCCTCATGCCGCCCATCATAGCGAAGCCCCGGGGTTTCCCCCGGGGCCTTTGGTGGGCCGCACAGGACTCGAACCTGTAACCCACCGATTAAGAGTCGGTTGCTCTACCGGTTGAGCTAGCGGCCCAAACGCCAAAACGTAGTGTACCGGGGGAAAGAGGGATTGTCAAGGTGGCTCGGGAAGGAGTTCCCAAGCGCCTTGACCCTCCCACCCGGGGTGTGTATAATCCGGGGAACGACGCGCATATCTTTGCCTACCCCAAACTCCCCCGCACCAAAGGAGCCCGAAGATGACCTGGAAGGAAGCCTACCCGGATATCCCCATAGGCCAGGACGCCTGCGGCATCATCGCCATGGCGGAGAAGAGCGGCAAACCCTCCCACCGCATCGTGCGGAGGACCCTGGAAAGCCTATACCGCATGGCCCACCGGGCCGGGGCCATCCGGGGGGAGGGGGACGGAACGGGCATCCAGACCGACATCCCCCGGGAGCTATGGGCCCACTTCTTGGAAAAGGCGGGGCTGGAGCCGGAACTGGCCTACAACCCCCGCTTCTTCGTGGGCCACTTCTTCCTGCCCAAGGGGGAGGAGGGGCGCATAGAAGCCTTCCTGGACCTCCTCAGGGCGGAAGGGGCCCGGCTTGGGGTCCGCCCCGTCTACTGGAAGCGGGGGGAGGTGGTGAGCGAGGTCCTGGGCCCCGTGGGGCGGCGCACCGAGCCCATCTTTCTCCAGGTGGCGGGCATCAGCCCCGATGGGGATGCCCCCCTTTGGGAGCTGGGGCTAAAGCTCGAGGCCCAGTTCCCCGTGCACGTGGTCTCCCTTTCCACCCACAGCGTGGTCTACAAGGTGCGGGGCGCGGCGGAGCTCCTCAAGCGCTACTACCCCGAGCTTTCCCGCCCCGAGTTCAAGAGCACCATCGCCCTGGGCCACAACCGCTACTCCACCAACACCCTCTCCACCTTTGAGCAGGTCCAGCCCTTCGGCCTCCTCGGCCACAACGGGGAAATCAACACCATTGAGCGCCTAAGGCGGGAGCTGGACTTCCTGGGCATCCCCCGCACGGGGGGCTCGGACTCCCAGGACCTGAACCGCATGCTGGAGGGGCTCATCTACCGCTTTGGCCTCACCCTCCCCGAGGCCATGGACCTGGTCTTCCCCCCCATCCTGGGGGAGATCAAGGGCCTGCCCGAGGAGCTTCAGGACCTCTACATGGCCCTCCGCCAGCGCTTCGGCCCCCTGGCCCAGGGCCCCGCGGCCATCGTGAGCCGCCACCGGGACGAGGCGGTCTTCGCCACGGACGCCATGGGCCTTAGGCCCCTGTGGCAGTTTGAAACCCCTTACGAGATCGTCTTCTCCTCGGAACGGGGGGTCTTCAGCGCGGAGGAGTTCGTGAGCGAGCCCAAGCCCCTGGCCCCCGGGGAGAAGGTCTACCTGCGCCTCACCCCCGAAGGCCCCAGGGTCCTGCCCTTTGACCGCCACCAGCGCCTGGTCCTGGAGCGCCTGGCCGCCCGCACCCCCCTCTCGGGGTACCGGGTCCACCTCCAGGGCCCCCTGCGCCAGGCCCCGCCCCCCCTCTCGGGCGGGAGCGAGGCCCAGGTGGAGGAGAAGCCCGCCCCGCCCCCCCTGGGCCTGGAACGGGCCTTCGGCTGGGACCGGTGGGACGGGGCCTACCTCGAGGCCCTGGCCAAGACCGGGAACGAGCCCATCGGCTCCCTGGGCTACGACGGGCCCCTGGCCGCCCTCAACCCGGAAAAGCCCAACCTCTCCGAGTTCTTCAAGGAGACCGTGGCCGTGGTGACCAACCCGGCCATTGACCGGGAGCGGGAGATCGAGCACTTCTCCACCCGCACCCTCTTAGGGCGGCGCCCCTTGCCGGACGGCCGGGGTGGGGGCCGGGTGGAAGAGCTCCTCCTCCCCATCGTCCTGGAGAGCGATCAGGGCCTCGCGGAGGCCTTCGGCACCCTCACCCTGGAGGAGGTCAAGGCCCGCTTCCAGACCGCCACCCTCGTCCCCCAGTTCACCGTGGAGGAGGGGCTTCTTTTGGGCCTTAAGCGCCTGGAGGAGGAGGCCGTAAGGGCGGTGGAAGGGGGCGCGGAAGTCCTCATCCTCTCCGACCGGGAGGCCTTCCAGGGGGGCATCTGGATCGACATCGGCCTGGCGGTGGCCGCAGTGAACCGGGCCCTTTCCAAGAAGGACCGGGACGGGGTGGCCCTGAGGCGCAAGACCTCCCTCCTGGTCCACTCCGGGGGGGTCAGGAACCTCCACGACGTGGCCTTCCTCCTGGGCCTTGGGGCGGAGGCCGTGGCCCCCTGGCTCATGGAGGAGAAGGCCCGGGCCCTGGAGGGGCGGAAAGGGGTGGCGAACACCCTCGAGGCCCTCAAGAAGGGCCTGGAGAAGGTCATCTCCACCATGGGCATCCACGAGCTCCGGGGCTACGGGCGGATCTTCAGCAGCCTGGGCCTGAAGCCGGAGCTTGCGGAGTACTTCGGCACCCGGAACTTCTTCGGCTCCGAGGAGGGGGGGTACGGCTTCCTGGAGCTGGAACGGACCCTGTTGGAGCGGGAGGGGTTCTTCCGGGCGGAAAAGGTCCTCCCCGCCAAGGACTTCCGCTTCAACCCCAGGATCTACAAGGCCGCCCAGGAGGTGGCCTCGGGCCAGGCCCCCTACGCCCACTTCCAGGAGAAGGTGCGCTCCTTAGAGCGGGAAAGCCCCGTGGCCGCAAGGCAACTCCTGGAGGTGCGCTTCCCCGAGCGGAGCGAGGTTTCGCCGGAGGAGGTGGACCTCTCCGTGGGGGGCCACTCCCTCCCCTTCCTCATCAGCGCCATGAGCTTCGGCTCCCAAGGGGAGGCCTCCTTCCGGGCCTACGTGGAGGCGGCCAAACGCCTCAACATGCTCTGCATCAACGGGGAGGGCGGGGAGATCCCCGACATGCTCGGCCGCTACACCCACTGGCGGGGCCAGCAGGTGGCCTCGGGCCGCTTCGGGGTCCACGCCTACATGCTGAACTCCGCCAGCGTCATCGAGATCAAGATCGGCCAGGGGGCGAAGCCGGGAGAAGGGGGGCACCTCCCGGGCAAGAAGGTCTCGGCCAAGGTGGCCGCGGCCCGGAACGCGGTGCCCGGGGTGGACCTCATCAGCCCCTCCAACAACCACGACCTCTACTCCATCGAGGACCTGGCCCAGCTCATTGAGGAGCTCAAGACCGTGAACCCCAAGGCCCTGGTCTCGGTGAAGGTGCCGGTGATCCCCGGCATCGGGACCATCGCCGTGGGGATCGCCAAGGCGGGGGCGGACGTCATCACCCTCTCGGGGTTTGAGGGGGGCACGGGGGCGGCCCGCCTCCACGCCCTGAAGTACGCCGGCCTCCCCGTGGAGCTCGGGGTGCGCCGGGCCCACCGGGCCCTGGTGCGGGCCGGGCTGCGGGATAAGGTGGAGATCTGGGCCGACGGGGGCCTGAAGACGGCCTACGATGTCCTACGCATGGTCCTCCTGGGGGCGGACCGGGTGGGCATGGCCACCATGGCCATGGTGGCCATCGGGTGCACCATCTGCCGGGGGTGCCAGCTGGACACCTGCCACGTGGGCATCACCACCCAGATTGAGAGCGTGGAGGAGGCCTTAGCCCACGGCCTCAAGCGCTTCGTCCCCCAGGACCTGGACCGGGCGGTGGAAGCCCTCACCCGCTTCTTCCAGGCCAAGGGGGAGGCCCTAAGGGAGCTGGTGGCCGCCTTGGGGGCCCGTTCCTTAAGGGAGATCCGGGGCCGCTCCGACCTCCTCTACCAGCGGGACCACCTGGAGGAGATGGACCTCTCCTACCTCCTCCTCCCCGTGGAGGAGCCGGACTGGCTCAAGGACACCTCCGCCCACCTCCTGCGGAAGCCCCTGAACCAGCTCACCCGCACGATCACCGAGGTGGTCATGGGGGCCTACGGCGAGGGCGGGCGGCGCCTGGTCTTCCAGGAAGGCCCCGTGAACTCCACCGACCGGGCCCTGGGGGCCCACCTGGCGGGGGAGATCGCCCGGAGGCGGCTCTACGGTAAGGGCTTTGACGCGGAGGTGGAGCTCCGCTTTGACGCGGGAAGCATCGCGGGCAACGGCCTCGCCGCCTTCAACGTGGAGGGGATGAAGGTGGTGGTGGAGGGCGGGGCCCAGGACGGGGTGGCCAAGAGCGCCTTCGGGGGGGTGGTGGCCGTGCTCAAGGGCCGGAACCCCTACGGGGCCTACGTGGACGGGTCGGTGGGCAAGAGCTTCGCCTACGGGGCCATCGGGGGCCTGCTCATCGTGGAGGGGATGGCGGATAGCCGCTTCTGCATCCGCCTTTCGGGGGCCGACGTGATCCTGGGCGGGGAGCCCGAGCGGCCCCTCAGGGACGACCTGGGCAACCTGGCCGCCCGGGCCCAGGCCAAGGGCTTCGCCTTTGAGTACATGACCCGGGGGCGGGCCCTGGTCCTGGGGGACCCCGGGCCCTGGATCTGCTCGGGGATGACGGGGGGCCGGGTCTACCTGCGCCACTGGCCGGAGATGGGCCTCACGGAGGAGGCCATGCGCAGGCGGCTGGCCAAGGGGGCCAAGGTGGCGGTGAAGCCCCTGGACGCCCGGGGGGTGGAGGACGTGAAGGAGCTCCTTTCCGCCTACATCCGGGTCCTCCTCGAGGCCAAGCGGGAGGAGAAGGCGAGGCGCCTGGAGGCCCTCCTCCAGGACCCCGCCCAGCACTTCCGCATGGTGGAGCCTGTGAACCAGCAGGTGGAGCAGGGGGTGAGCACGGAGTAACCTCCCCCTCCCCGGGGGCTCCCCTTCTTTACCCTTTACCTGGTACATTTGTCCCATGGACCCCGGGGCCCTCCTGGACCTCCTCAAGCGCCGCACCGGGTTTCTCCCGGCCCATGCGGAGCTTCTTAGGGAGCTTGGCGGCCTCATGACCCCCCTGGCCCCGGAGGTGGCCCTGGCCTTCTACGACTACCTGGGCCGGGACGGGGAGCTCGCCGCCATCCTCCACGCGGTGCCGGGGCGGGTGGAGCGGCTCTATGGGACCTTCGCCCGCTGGTACGGGGGGCTTTTCAGCGGGGTCTACGACCGGGCCTACGCGGAAGGCCGCCGCCGCATCGGGCTGGTGCACGCCAGGCTCGGCATCGGCCCCCGGGCCATGATCCCCGCCATGGGCCTGGTGCAGGAGCTCTCCTTGGAGCACCTGCGTTCCGCCCTAAGGGGCCCCGAGGTCTTCCCCGCGGTGGAGGCCTTTGAGAAGATCATCGCCATAGAGGTGGCCCTCATCGAGGAGAGCTACCTCGAGGCCCTCTCCACCGGCCTAAGCCTGGGCCACCGGGACCTGGACAAGGCCCTGGTGGCGGGCGCGGCGGAGCTCCTCGCCGGGGCTTGACACTCAAAGAGCTTGAGTGTCAAAATGCCCCATAGGAGGGAAGGGTATGCCGGTCTACGTGTACAAGGGCTTGGAAACGGGCAACTACTACGAGTTTGAGCAGGGCTTCCACGACGAACCCCTGAAGGCCCACCCCGAGACCGGGGAGCCCTTGAAGCGGGTCATCACCGCCCCCGCCATCATCTTCAAGGGGTCGGGCTGGCACATCAAGGACTACGCCAAGAAGAGCGAGGGCAAGTCCGAAAGCGGGGAGAGCGGGGAGAAGAAGGAGTAACCGGCCCCGCCCCGACCATGGCCCTATGATGGGGCCATGGTCAATCTTTTAGCCCTGGTGCTCCTGGGTTTAGGGGTGGCCCTGGCCCTCCGCCCGGAAAGGCGGACCCTGGCCCTTCCCCTTGTGGTCCTGGGGGGGGTGGCCCTCCTGCTCGCCAACAGCCTGGTCCTGGTGCCCGCGGGGCACGTGGGGGTGGTCTTCAACGTCTTCCGGGGGGTGCAGCCCCGGCCCCTGGGGGAGGGGGTCCACCTGGTCCTGCCCCTGGTGCAGCAGGTCATCCTCTACGATGCCCGGGTGAAGGAGGTGACCCTCTCCGCCCCCCACGAGGGGGAGCGTCGGGTGGACACCTCCATCCGGGCCCGTTCCAAAGAGGGGCTGGAGATCGGGGTGGACGTTACCGTCCAGTACCGCGTCTTGGCCGCGGAGGCGGCCCGCCTCCACCAGGAGGTGGGGCCGGGGTACCTGGAAACCCTCCTGATCCCCCAGATCCGCTCCAAGGTGCGCGATGCGGTGGGGCAGTTCGGGGCCGCGGAGCTCATCAGCACCCAGCGCACCGCTTTGGAAACCGCGGTCATCGCGGGCCTCGAGGCCACCCTGCAGGCCTACCACATCGAGCTGGTCTCGGTCCTCCTGCGGGAGATCCGCATCCCCGAGGCGGTGGCCAAGGTCATAGAGGAGAAGCAGACCGCCGAGCAGCAGGTCCAGATCGAGATCAACCGCCGCAAGCAGGCGGAGATCGCCGCCGAACGGCGCATCATAGAGGCCCGGGCCGAGCGGGACGCCGCGGTGCTCCGGGCGGAGGGGGAGGCCCGGGCCATTGAGCTCCGGGGCCGGGCCCTGAAGGCCGCCCCGGAGGTGGTCCAGCTCACCTTCGCCGAGAAGCTGGCCCCCGGGGTGCAGACGGTCTTCGTCCCCAGCACGGGGAACTTCCTCCTGGACCTGAGGGGGCTCGGCGCCCAGGGGCGTTAGGGCAGAACCCGGTCCCCAGGGCGGGGCTCAAAGACCCCGGCGCGCACCTCCAAGATCCCCCGGTAGGCGGTGTCGGGCGCCACGCTTTCCCCCGGGGCCAGGCGGGCCACCCGGAGCACCCGCCCTTCCCCGTCCAGAAAGGCCACCACCACGGGAAACCGGTACCCCTCCGTGCTGAAGGGGGCGTCCGTGGCCTCGGGGAAGAGGTAGAGGAGGGCCTCGAGGTCCTCCCGCCTGAGGCCCAGGCCAAGCCGCCAGGCCTCGGGGGTGCGGGCCAGCCGGGCTTTGAGGGTGAAGGTCTTCCCCTCCCGCTCCACCACCACCCCCTGGGGGGGCGGGGGGGTGCGCAGGCGGCCCGCCGCCAGGAAGTACCCCAGGAAGGAGAGCACGAAGAGGAAGAGGAGAAAGGCAAACCCGATGAGCCGGAGCATGAGGGCCCTCACGGCCTGGGCCAGAACCGGAGGGCCTCCCCCCCCACCCGGTCCCCGGGCCGCACCCCCCGGCGGGCGAACCAGCCCCGGTTCACCTCCAAGGCCCCCTGGTAGACCACGCCGGGGTAGTAGACGGGGCAGGGGTCGGCCCGGCAGGGCTCCATGTCCAGGATGCGGAGGATCACCCCCTGGCGGTCAAAGAAGGCGATGGAAAGGGGGATGAGGGTGTTCTTCATCCAGAAGCCCCCCGCGCTGGGGGCGGAGAAGAGGAAGACCATGCCCTCGTCCTCCCCCAGGGCCTTGCGGAACATGAGCCCCTGGGCCTGGCGCTCGGGGGTGTCCGCCACCTCCACCTTCAGGAGGTGGCGCTTCCCCCCGCTTTCCACGTAGAGGGTGCTCTTGGGGAAGGTGAGGCCCTGGGCCAGGGCCAGGAGGAGAAGCCAGGCTAGGGCGAAACCTCGGGCCATAGGGCCATTATGGCACTGCGGATGGCCGCCTGGACTTCCTCCTTATCCTTCCTGGCATCCAGGACCAAAAAGCGTTCGGGCTCCCTCCTCGCAAGCTCCAGGTACCCTTCCCGCACCCGGGCGAAGAAGGAAAGGTCCCGGCCCTCAATCCCGTCCCGCACCCCTTTGCGCCGTAGGGCCTCCTCCGGGGGGAGGTCCAGGAGGACGGTGAGGTGGGGTCTAAGCCCCCCTGTGGCCCCTTCCGCCACCTGGAGGAGCCAGGGGAGGGGAAGCCCCAGGCCAAAGCCCTGGTAGGCCAGGCTGGAGTCCAAATAGCGGTCGGAGAGCACAAAGGCCCCCTCCTCAAGGGCCGGGCGGATGACCCTCCTCACGTGCTCCGCCCGGTCCGCGGAGAAGAGGAGGTACTCGGCCTCGGGGGAAAGCGCCCCTTTTAGGAGAAGGCCCCGCACCTCGGGAATCCCCCCGCCGGGCTCCCGGGTGAGGAGGACCCTAAGGCCCCTCTCCCTAAGCCAACGGGCGAGGAGCTCCGCCTGGGTGGTCTTGCCGGAGCCGTCCAGGCCCTCAAAGGTGAGGAAGCGGCCCCTCATAGCCCCGTGGGGTGGTCCAGGAAGACCCAGGGGAGGCCGAAGCGGGCCTCGAGGTGGCGGGCCAAGGCCTTCACCCCGAAGGTCTCCGTATCGTAGTGGCCGGCGTAGATCACGTTCCTCCCCCGCTCAAAGGTCTCGTGGAAGAGGCTGTGCTTGGGCTCGCCCGTGACGAAAAGGTCGGTGTCCACCTTTTCTAAAAGCCCGGCCGCCCCCCCGGAGACGATGGTCACCGTCTCCACCCACTCCCCTCCCCCCTGGTGCACCAGAGGCTGCATCCCCGTAAGCTGGCCCAGCATGTCTGCCACCTGCACCAAGGGGGTGGGCACGGGAAAGCGCCCCTTCACCCCCACATCAAAGGGGGTGAGGTCCAAGAGGCCCAGGGCGCGGGCGATCTCCCAGTTGTTCCCCACCTCGGGGTGGGCGTCCAGGGGGAGGTGGGCGGCGTAAAGGCTGATCCCTCCCTGGAAGAGAACCTCCAGGCGGCGCTTGTGGTGGCCGGTGATGGGGAAGGGCTTGCCCCAAAAGAGCCCGTGGTGGACGATGAGGAAGTCCACCCCGGCCTCGAGGGCCTTCTCAAAAAGGGCCAGCCCCGCGTCCACCGCCGCCCCTACTTTTTGCACCTCCCGCTTCCCCTCCACCTGCAGGCCGTTTAGGGAGAGGTCCTGGAACTCGCGGATCCTCAGGTACTCGTCCAAATAGGCCACCAGCTCGTCCCGGTCCATGGGCCCTAGCTTACGGCAAAAGACTGGGGTCCTAGGGGTTTGCCCTAGGACCCAGCCTCGAGGCCCTTAGTGAACGTCTATGGGCAGGTAGCGGAAGTGGCTATTGCCCGCCGCATCGTAGGCCACCACATGGAGGTAGTAGCGGCCAGGAGCAGACGGTGTCCAGTTGTAAGACCACGTGGGGTTGGGCGTATTGAGCCCGGTCACCGTGGCTTGCACCTCAGAGAAGTTGATGTAGACCTTGATGGCGGCAACCTTGTCGTTGTCAAACGCCCAACCGCTCAACGTGTGAGTTCCCATTGTCACCTGGGCTGGATAGCTGGCCTGTTGGCCATCGATGTTTATCTGGCCCAAGAAGGGAGGCGAAAGGTCGATGGAAACACCCACACTTACATCCGCAACCCGTATGGCAAAGTACTTGGTCAACGTCTTGGGTTGATGATCCTCGCCCAAACCGGTGATCTCCGCCTTGAGCCCAATCCAAGTGTTAATCGGGACACCAGGACCAATTTGCACCATGGCGCCAAGTTTATTGGAAGCAGCAATGGTAGCTACGCCGGTGTTCTCAGTAAAAGATGTACAGGAGCCATCCGAACAGGTTCCCACAGTGTACACAACGTCAAAATCATCTAAGGGAAAGTCGTCAGGAGCATAGGGGGGTTGAGGGCCATCTGGGTAGGTAACCCAAAGGCGAACAGCCACCTGCGCTCCTGCGCTAGCTGTATTGCCATCGGCACTCAGGAAGGCATTGGCCAAAATGGTCTTGGGTACAAGGGAAATAGACGTGTCGCCGGTAACGGAAAGGGACTGGCTCACCCAAGCAACCTCTGTTCCCGAGAAATTTTTAACAGAGGCTTCTATAGAGTAGTTCCCGGGCTGAAGACCAAGGGAACAAGTGGGGTTATTCGATGAAAGCGAACAGGTGTCCGCCACATGTCCTGTATCTTGCCTGATCGCCGTTATCTCTGCCGACTGAGCACTAACGGGAACCCCCTGAGGGGATATGGAAGTAGGAGAAGGGTTCCTCTGGGGGAAGGCTACAGAAACCCTCACCTGGTACTTCTCTGACGAGGGAGCTTGGGAGGAGGTGTTGCATCCTCCCATCAATAAAGCCAAAAACAAAGCGCCTAAGGCCAGAAGGTGTTTTTTCATAACCCCACTCTCCTTTCGGCTCCTAGGAAAAGGTTGGTTTTAGGAGCGGAGCCCAAGGTAATTCTAGGACCAGAAAATCGCCGGTGTCAAGCTTTGCGGTTGACCGGACGGTCAGTATCATGGGGGCATGGAACCCGAACTCCTCTTTCGCCTCCGCTTCCTTTCCGACCTCACCCCCGGCCCCGAGGGCCTGCCCCTTTTCGTCCTCACGGAGATCCAGGAAGGGACCCCACCCCGCTACCTCCCCCGCCTGGCCCTGTGGGACGGAAGCCTTCGCCTCCTCACCCAGGAGGAGGCCAGAAAGCCCCGCTACGCCCACCCCTACGTCTACTTCCTGCGAAAGGTGGAGGAGCGCCCCGAGCTCTTCCGCCTGGACTTAAGGGGCGGGGAGGCGGAGCGGCTCACCCGCACGGGCGGGGTGCTGGACTACTTTCTGGGGCCCAAGGGGGAGGTGGCCTACCTGGCCCTGAAGGAGGCCAAGGGAAAGGACCTCCCCCGGGTCTACGAGACCTGGCCCTTCAAGTTTGACGGGCGGGGCCTCCTGCCCGAGGGCGGGGTGGGGCTTTACCTCCTGGGGCAGGAGGAACCCCTCCTGGAGCGCCACCCCTACCCCAAGGAAGCCGTCTTCGCTCCCGAAGGGCTTTACCTGGTCATGCCCGAGGACAAGGTGGCCCAGGCGGAGTGGCGGGATAGCCTCTTTCTCCTCCGGGAAGGGAGGCTGGAAAAGGTCTACGGGGGCTTTGGGCCCATCCAAGGCCTCACCTGGAGCCCCGAGGGCCTCTTCTTCCTGGGCCACGCCTTTGAACGGGGGGGCGGGACGGAGGCCCGGCTCTACCACCTGAAGGGGGCCGAGGCCCGGGTCCTCTTTGAGGGAAGCCTCCTCAACTCCCTGAACTCCGACCTCCGCTACGGCAACGCCTTCCAGGGGCCCTTCTGGGGGGAGGACGGGGTCTATTTGGTGCGCACGGAGAGGGGGGAGGCCCGGCTTTACCGGGTGGACCTGGAGGGGAGGGCGGAGGCCCTCACGGAAGGGGGGAGCGTTCTCGCCTTCGCCAAAACGGAAAAGGGGCTTTTCCTCCTCAAGGAGGACTTCGCCCAGCCCGCCCGCCTCGAGGGCCCCCTGGGGGTCTTTGACCCGAACGCCGGGCTTCTTTCCCTTAAGGAGCCCATCCGCACCGTCTGGCGGAGCCCCGAAGGCCACGAGGTGGAGGGCTGGGTCCTCCTCCCCGAGGGGGAGGGCCCCCACCCCCTCATCCTCTACATCCACGGGGGGCCCCACACCGCCTTTGGGGCCGCCCCCATGCTGGAGCTCCAGCTCTTTAGGGCCCTAGGCTACGCCGTGGCCTTCTCCAACCCCCGGGGCTCCACGGGCTACGGCCAGGCCTTCGCCCTCCTGGAGGGGGAGTGGGGGGAGCGGGACGAGCGGGACCTCCTGGGCTTTCTGGACCACGTCCTGGCCCACTTCCCCGTGGACCCCAGCCGGGTGGGGGTGGCCGGGGGGAGCTACGGGGGGTACATGACCAACTGGCTCACCGCGCGCCACCCGGAGCGCTTCCGGGCGGCGGTCACCGACCGGAGCATCTGCAACTGGCTCAGCTTTTTCGGGGCCAGCGACATCGGCCCGCGCTTCAGCTGGTGGGAGCTCTTCGCCAAGCCCTGGGAACGGCCGGAGGTGCTCTGGGAAAAGAGCCCCCTGAAGTACGTCCAGGGGGTGAAGACCCCCACCCTGGTGGTCCACTCGGAGGGGGACCACCGCTGCCCCATAGACCAGGGGGAGACCTGGTACACCGCCCTCTTCCACCTGGGGGTGAAGACCCGCTTCTTTAGGGTGCCGGAGGAGGGGCACGAGCTTTCCCGCTCCGGCCGGCCCGACCGGCGGGTGGCCCGGCTCAGGGCCTATCTGGACTGGTGGCGGGAAAACCTCTGAAATACCCCGGGAAAGGGGCTCGTCGCCCCTCGGCCCAGCCCGCGGTAGGCCCCCAAAGGAAAAAGGCCCCCAAAGGGCCCCTTTTGGCGGAGGGGGCGGGATTCGAACCCGCGAGGCCCCTTGCGGGGCCTACCGGTTTTCGAGACCGGCCCGTTCAACCGCTCCGGCACCCCTCCGGGCGCGGAAGAAGTCCTCTAAGAGTTTAGCACAGGCCCGGGCCCTCACCCCCCCCCTAAACCCCTCCCCCACCCCGAAGCGGGTGAGGGCCCCCTCCTTCAGGTTCTCCGCCCCGTAGACCACCTCCACCCCGGCCTCCTTCAGGGCGTGGGCGCACATGAGGCAGGGCTCGAGGGTCACATAGAGCCGCCCACCCCGGGCCTCCTTCCCCAGGGTGCGGAGGAGGAGCATCTCCGCGTGGGCCGTGGGGTCCTTTAGGGCCTCCACCCGGTTGTGGGCCCGGTGGACCTCCCCCCCTAAGAGGAGCACCGCCCCCACGGGCACCTCCCCTTCCGCCCTGGCCTTTTCCGCCTCCTCCAGGGCCAGGTCCATGAGGCGCACCTCTTCCCGGGGATAAAGGCCGTACACCGCCTCCACCCGCCCCTCCCCCCGCACGGGCCAAAGGGATTTAAGTTCCTTGGGCACGCCCTCTTCCGCCAAATAGTCCAGAAGGCGCTTCCTCCCGTAGGGCCTCTCCAGATAGTCCCCGGGCCTTGGGCGGCGGAAGCCCGGGGGAAGGGGCGGAAGGAAGCCCTCCGGGAAGAGGAAAAGGGTACCCCCCTTGGCCCGGGCCCGGAAGCCCCCGGGCAAGGTGGCGGCCTTCCCCCCCAAAGCCCCCTCCAGGTCGGCGATGAGCCGGGCCTCGGGGCGAAGGTCCAAAGCCTCCAGGATCTGCCTCAAGGCCCGGCGGCGAAGGGCAGGGGGGGCCAGGCGGAGGGGCGGGATGCGGTAGGCGAGGAGGCCCTTGAAGAGGCCGTGGAAGCGGGCGTCGGGGACGAGGCGCCTTTTGGCCTCCTCCTCTAAAAGGGCGTCCTCCTCCTCCCGCACCGCCACGAAGCGGGCCAAGGCGGCCTTGGCCCCGGGGAAGCGGGCCTCCAGGAGGGGAAAGACCCGGTGGCGGAGGTAGTTCCGGTCCAGGGCCAGGTCCCGGTTGGTGGGGTCCTCCCGCCAGGCCTCCCCGAGGGCCTCCAGGTAGGCCCTGAGCTCCAGACGGCTAAAGGGGAGGAGGGGCCTTACCACAAGCCCCTCCTTCTCCCGGATGCCAAGCCCCCGGGCCGTGCCCTGGAGGAGCTTAAGGAGAAGGGTTTCCGCCTGGTCGTCCAGGGTGTGGGCGGTGAGGATGGCCCCCGCCCCCACCTCCTTGGCCACGCGGTGGAGGAAAGCGTAGCGGACCTTACGGGCCAGGGCCTCGAGGTTCTCCCCCCGGGCCTCGGCGAGCCGCCCCACCTCCACCCGCTCCCAAAGGAAGGGAAAGCCGAGCCTCCCCGCCAGGGCCTCCACAAAGCGGCGGTCCTCCTCGGAATCGGGCCTCAAGGCATGGTCCAGGTGGGCCACCACCCCCTTTCGCCCCGCGGCCTTCACCAGGTGGGCCAGGGCCACGGAGTCCCCACCCCCCGAGACCGCCAGGACCAGGGGGTCCGTTGGGGCAAGCCGCTGGAGGTGGGCCGCAAAGCGCTCGGGGAGGCTTCCCCCTTCCATGCCCTCACTTTACGGGGGGTTGCCCTGGTAGGGGCGGTGGGACTTGAACCCACGACCTGCGGCTTATAAGGCCGCCGCTCTCACCGGGCTGAGCTACGCCCCCCCGCAAACCCCTCCCTCCGGCCAGGGGCATACCCTAGGCCGAAAGAAGGGGTATTCGTTTAACCGGCATGCCCCTAGGATAAGGGGGATGGTCTTTTGGAGGCAAGGGGTGTCCTGAGTCCCCCTGGGGACCTACCGGCACTTGCCAAGCCCTACGTTAGGGTCAAACGAAAACCCCGGGGAACCTGACCCCGGGGTTTTCGCGTCCCTGACTGGTGGCGGTGGTGGGACTCGAACCCACGACACCACGATTATGAGTCGTGTGCTCTGACCACCTGAGCTACACCGCCGGGCTTGGAACCCAAAGACGCCCGCCCCTACCGGGCACTCCCCATCTTAGGGAAGGCCCTTCGCCCCGTCAAGGCTTAAAGCCGATGAACTCCATGAAGTCCGGCAGGGTTTCCTGGGCAAAGGTCTGCAAGAAGACCTTCACCGCTTCCCGGCTCACCCCGCCGGTGAGGTCCAGGTCGGACTCCACCCAGGCCGCGCCCTCCTCGTCCAGATAGGCCCGGCTTAGGAGGGCCTCCCCGTTCCAGAGGTTGAGGTCCTCCAAGGCCGGGGGTTCCTCCAGGGTAAACCCCGCGGCCAGAAGGAGCACCCCGCAGGAGCTCCCTTGGCAGTACTCCAGGCTCAGCCAGACCTTGTCCAGCCCCGCCATCTCCAGACGGAAGCGGCCGGGCTCCGTACGTTCATAGGGGATCCCCGCCTCTTTCAAGAGAGCGGCCACCTCCGCCTCGGTTACCCCCTTCACCACACCCTGGGCTAAGGCCAGGGGGGCGAGGGCCAATAGGATAAGAAGAATCCTCACGGTGCTCCTTTCCCCCTCACCCTAGCCCCAACCCTCCCCGAAGTCAATGCCAAAGGGACACACGGCCCCCCCAGGAGGGGTATGCTAGGGCCGGAGGTAAGGCTATGGCCTACACGCGTATCCAGATCCCGGCGGAGGGCGAACGGATCCGGATCCAGGACGGGAAGCTTGTGGTGCCCGACCAGCCCATCATCGGCTTCATCGAGGGGGACGGCACCGGGCCCGACATCTGGAGAGCGGCCAAGCCCGTCCTAGACGCGGCGGTAGAGAAGGCCTACGGAAGTAGGCGCCGCATCGTCTGGGTGGAGCTTTACGCGGGGGAAAAGGCCAACCAGGTCTACGGGGAGCCCATCTGGCTCCCCGAGGAAACCCTGGAGTTCATCCGGGAGTACCTGGTGGCCATCAAGGGCCCCCTGACCACCCCGGTGGGTGGGGGCATCCGCAGCATCAACGTGGCCCTGAGGCAGGAGCTGGACCTCTACGCCTGCGTGCGCCCCGTGCGCTGGTTCAAGGGGGTGCCGAGCCCAGTGAAGCACCCGGAGCTGGTGAACATGGTCATCTTCCGGGAAAACACCGAGGACATCTACGCGGGGATTGAGTGGCCCGCGGGGAGCGAGGAGGTGAAAAAGGTCCTGGACTTCCTCAAGCGGGAGTTCCCCAAGGCCTACGCCAAGATCCGCTTCCCCGAGACCTCGGGGCTCGGCCTAAAGCCCGTCTCCCGGGAGGGGACGGAACGGCTGGTGGCCGCGGCCATAGACTACGCCATCAAGGAGGACCTGCCCAGCGTCACCCTGGTGCACAAGGGCAACATCATGAAGTTCACGGAAGGGGCCTTCCGGGAGTGGGGCTACGCCCTAGCCCGGGAGCGCTACGGGGCGGTGCCCTTAGACGGCGGGCCCTGGCACGTGCTGAAAAACCCCCGCACCGGCCGGGAGATCGTCATCAAGGACATGATCGCCGACAACTTCCTGCAGCAGATCCTCCTCCGCCCCGACGAGTACTCGGTCATCGCCACCCTGAACCTCAACGGGGACTACATCTCCGACGCCCTGGCCGCCCAGGTGGGGGGGATCGGCATCGCCCCCGGGGCCAACATCAACTACCTCACGGGGCACGCGGTCTTTGAGGCCACCCACGGGACCGCCCCCAAGTACGCGGGCCAGGACAAGGTAAACCCCTCCAGCGTGATCCTCTCGGGGGAGATGATGCTCCGCTACCTGGGTTGGAACGAGGCCGCGGACCTCATCATCCAGGCCATGGAGCGCACCATCGCCAAGGGCCTGGTGACCTACGATTTCCACCGCCTCCTGCAGGCGGAAGGGAAGCCGGCCACCCTGCTCCGCACAAGCGAGTTCGGCCGGGCGCTGATTGAGCACATGGACTAAACGAGGGCGAAGCGGGCCTCGAGGGCGGGAAGGTCCGCCTCCAGGAAGCGGAGGCGGACCTCCGCGTCTAGGGGAAGGGGGGAAGGCAGGGCCACCTGGGCGGTGAGGCCGAGCTCAGGGAGGAGGAAGACCCCCTGCCCGCCCCTTCGCTCCACCAAGACCCCTGGGCCTTCGTAGCCCTTTTCCTGGAGGTAGAGAAGGGTCCAGTGGAGTTTGCTCTTCCGTTCGGCCTCCCGCACCAGGTCGGCCACCGCCTCCGCCGCCCCCACCCGCTCCAGGATCTCCCCCTGGGCGAGGGGCCTTTCCCCCTTGAGCCAGGCCCGAAGCTGCTGGTGGGCCACCAGGTCCAGGTAACGCCTTAAGGGGCTCGTCACCTGGGCGTAGAGGGGAAGGCCAAGGCCCTTGTGGGGGGCGGGCACCGCCTTGAGCTGGGCCCGTTTCAGGGCCTTCCGCTGCTCCCAAAGGGCGCTTAGGCCCTCCCCCTCCACCCGCCTGGTGGGGGCCTCCTGGGTGGCGAAGGGGAAGGGAAGCCCCTCCCTTAGGGCCAAATGGGCCGCGGCGTAGCCCGCAAGGAGCATGGCCTCCCGCACCCAGACCCGGCTCTCGTAGGGGGGCAGGGGGAGAACCTGGATGGCCTCCCCCTCCACCCGCACCTTCACCTCGGGCAGGGCAAGCTCCACCGCCCCCTGGGCCAGGCGCCGCCGCCGGAAGGCCTCCGAAAGGGCCTTCAGGGCCTCCAAGCCCTCCGCCTCCAGGGCCTCCCGGTAGGTGAGGCGCTGGACCCGCACCCAGCTCGGGTAGACCCTTTCCTCCAGAAGCTCCCCCTCCTCGGAAACGAGAAGCTCAAAGGTGAGGGCGGGAGAGGTCTCCTGCAGACCTAAGCCGAGGGCCTGGGTCACCCCCTCGGGGAGCATGGGCACCGTCCCCTCCGGGAGGTAGAGGTTGGCCCCCCGGCGGCGGGCCTCCTCGTCCAGGGGGCTACCCGGGGCCACCAGGGCGGCCACGTCCGCCACGTGCACATAAAGCCGGAACCCCTCCCCCACCCTTTCCGCCCAAACCGCGTCGTCCGGGTCCTGGCTCCCCTCGTCGTCGATGGCGAAGGCGGGGAGGTGGGTGAGGTCGGCCCGCTCCTCCTCGGGCAAGGGGGGGACGGGGAGGCCTGGGGGGCTTAGGGGAAGGCCGAGCCGCCTCGGGTGGGGGTTTTCCCGCCGCCAGACCCCCAGGCGGAGGAGGAGGCCGTGGGCGGCCTCGGGGGCCTCGGCAAGGCCCAGGGCGCGGAGGACGGGGCTTTCCTTCCTCTCCCCTAAAGCGAAAGCCTCCACCTCCTGGAGGAGGGGGCGGTCCTCCGGCAAAGGGGTGCCCTTTCTAAGCCGCTCCACCCCTTCCCGGAAGGCCCGCTCCCGGGCCTCCTTTTCCTCCCGCGCCCGGAGGAGGGCGGCAACCTCCTCCTCCGTGCGGGCCCTCACCCCCTCCCCTTCCAGGACGAAGCGCTCCCCCCTTTGGGCCAGGAGGTAGGCCCCGTAGGCCGCCTCGGGGGTGTAGGCCCCGTAGACGAGCTCGGCGAGTTCCCTTAGGGAAACCCGCTCCCCCTTTAGGAGCTCCCAGGCCGCCTCCTCCTCCCCTTCCGGGACCCTTAGGTCCAGGCTCGCGGGCCCCGGGTGGAGGAGGAGGACGTCCTTGGGGCGCACCTTCACCCGCTCCCCCGTGGGGAGGAGGAGCTCCAGCCGCCCCTCCTTCTCCCAGGCCAGGGCGGGTTTTTGGCGGTAGATGACCAGCGCGGCGTTCATGGTCGCTTCCCTTGTTGGGCCGGGACCTTCCCGGAAAAAGGCGCCACCCCCCAGTATACTGGGCGCCGTGGAATGGGACCTTTCCGACCTCTACGGAGGCCCCGAGGACCCCAGGCTATGGGAGGACCTCGAGGCCGCCTTGGCCCTCGCCGGGGAGCTTGACCCCAAGGACCTGGAAGACCCTCTTCGGGCGGAAGCCCTCTTCCGCCGCTACGAGGAGGCCCTGGAGAAGGCCTACAAGCCCCTGAACTACGCAAGCCTCTACTTCGCCACCCGCACCCAGGACCCCACGGCCAAGGCCCTTTTGGACCGGGTGCGGAGCCGCTACACCGAGGTGCGTAACCGCCTCGTCCCCCTGGAGGTGGCCTTAAGGAAGCTTCCCGAGGAGGCCTTCCGGCGCCTTGTGGAATACGAGGGCCTTTCCGACCTCCGCCACTTCCTGGAAAGGCAGCGGGCCTACGCCCCCCACACCCTTTCGGAGCGGGAGGAGGAGCTTTTGAACCTGAAAGGCCTCGTGGGGCGCTCCGCCTGGAGCCAGTTCTACACGGAGTACACGGGCCGCTTCCGCTTCCTGGTGGGGGGGAAGGAGCGCACGGAGATGGAGGTGCGGGCCCTGAGGCGGGACCCCGACCCCGCCCTCCGGCGGGAGGCCCACCGGGCCCTTTATGGGAAGCTCCTGGAGGAGGCCCCCACCCTGGCCTCCGTGTTCAACGCGGTCTACCTGGACTACCTCCAGGACCTGCGCCTTAGGGGCTACCGCCACCCTCTGGAGCCCGTGGCCCTCAGGGACGAGGTGGAGGTGAAGGACATCGAGGCTCTCCTGGAGGCCACGGAGGCCCACTATCCCCTGGTGGAGCGCTACTACCTCTGGAAGGCGAAGCGCCTAGGGCAGGCGAAGACCCCGAGCGAGGACCTCCTCGCCCCCCTTGGGGAGAAGCCCAAGGTGCCCTTTGAGGAGGCGAGGGCGCTGGTCCTCGAGGCCTTCCGCCGCTTCAGCCCCGAGATGGCGGCCATCGCGGAGCGCTTCTTTGAGGGGCGCTGGATTGACGTCTACCCCCGGCCGGGCAAGCGGGGCGGGGCCTTCTGCAGCGGGGGGCTCCCCTCCACCCACCCCTACGTCCTGCTGAACCACACGGACGATCTGGACAGCGCCCACACCCTGGCCCACGAGCTCGGGCACGGGGTGCACTTCTACCTGGCGAGGAAGCAGCGCCTCCTGAACTTCGGGGCCTCCACCCCCCTCGCGGAGACGGCCAGCGTCTTCGCGGAGATCCTCCTGGACGACCTCCTTCTGGAAAGGCTTCCTGAGGAGGAACGGACCCTCCTCCTCGCCGAGCGGGTGGAGGACGCCATCGGCACCCTCTTCCGCCAGGTGATGTACACCTTCTTTGAAAGGAGGAGCCTCGAGGCCCGGAAAGAGGCCGCCCTGGCCCCCGAGGAGTTCCACCGCCTCTGGCAGGAGGAGCAGGCCAGGCTCTACGGGGCGGGCGTGGCCTGGACGGAGCTGGATCGCTCGGCCTGGGCGGGCATCCCCCACTTCGTCCACTACCGCTTCTACACCTACAGCTACGCCCTGGGCTACCTGGTGGTCCTGGCCCTCTACGGGCGCTACCGGGAGGAGGGGGCGGCCTTCGTGCCCAAGTACCTAAAGGTCCTGGAGGCGGGGGAAAGCCTGGGGCCCAAGGAGATCCTGGCCCAGGCGGGGGTGGAGCTCGGCTCGGAGGCCTTCTTCCGCTACGGCTTTGGGGTCCTGGAGGCTTGGCTTAAGGCCTTGCCCTAGGCGAGAATAAGAGGATGGACCTCGTCTACCGGCCAGGGCGCTACCCCTTCCTCACCGCGGGCCTCCCGGGGGTGGGAGGGGCCATCCGGGCTATCCCGGAGGACTTCCAGGTGGAGGAGATCCCCGCCTACCGCCCCAGCGGGAAGGGGGAGCACCTCTACCTCTTCCTGGAGAAGGAAGGGCGCACCACCCGGGAGGTCTTTGAGTTCCTCCGGGACGAGCTAGGGGTGCCGGAAAAGGAGATCGGGGTGGCGGGGCTTAAGGACAAGCGCGCCCGCACCCGGCAGTGGTTCTCCATCCCAAGGAAGTACGAGGACGCCCTCTGCCTCCTGGAGAACCTAAAGGGGGTGCGCCTTTTGGAGGCCGGCCTCCACACCAACAAGCTCCGGACGGGCCACCTCAAGGGGAACCGCTTCCGGATCCTCATCCGAAACGCGGAAGGGGGAAAGGAGAGGGCCGAGGCCATCCTGAGGGTCCTAGAGGCCCAGGGCCTTCCCAACTACTATGGCCCCCAGCGCTTCGGCCTTGGGGGGCTGAACCCCCTAAAGGGGTACGAGCTGGTGAAGAAGGGCAAGGGGCGGGGAAGCCCCTGGCTCAAGCGCTTCCTGGTGGGAAGCCTCCAAAGCCTCCTCTTCAACGACTGGGTGGCCTTGAGGATGGAACGGGGGCTTTACGCCGCGGTGATCCCCGGGGACTGGGCCAAGAAGCACGCCACCGGGGGGGAGTTCCTGGTGGAGGACCCCAAGGAGGCGGAGCGGGCCTTAAGGCTGGAGATCAGCGCCACCGGGCCCCTTTTCGGCAAGAAGTACCCCGAGGCCCAAGGGGAGGCCCGGGCCCTGGAGGACGAGGTTCTAGCCCGCTACGACCTCCGCCGGGAGGAGTTCAGCGCCCGCCGGGGGGCTAGGAGGCCCATAAGGGTGCCCCTTCAGGACTGGCGGGTGGAGGAGGCCCCTGAGGGGCTTTGGCTCTCCTTTTCCCTCCCCAAGGGGAGCTACGCCACGAGCCTCCTAAGGGAGGTGATGAAGGTGGAGGTGGACGCCCCGGAAGGGGGGGAGGAAGGCCAGGAGGGGTAAGGAAAAACACCCCCCGCAGGCGCGAACCCGCGGGGGGAGTGCTTCCGCCTACTTAGAAGCGGTAGCCCAGCTTCAGGTGGCCCGCCGGCTTATCCCCAAGGAGGCCGAAGTCCGCCCCCAGGAAGAGGGGGGCCCCCACCAGGGCCTTCAGGTGGTACTCCGCGTCCAGGCGGAGGTAGAGCTTGGGGTCCCAAAACTTGGGGAAGCCCACGCCCATCCCCGCCCCCGCCCTCAACTCTTCGGCGAAGGGGTAGTGGTAGCGGAAGAGGAAGGCCCCGCTCGCCTCGCCCGCCGCGGTGAAGCCCAGGTCCAAGGCCGGGCGGACCTCCCCCACGGGGGGCTGGAAGAGGAGGCAGTGCCAGGAGAGCTCCACCCCGAACCCCTGGCTCCCCCCCATGAGGGCCACGGAGGGCTTGAGGCCTTCCAGGGAAACCTGGGCCGAGGCCAGACCGAAAAACACACCAAGCGTCAACAGAAGCTTACGCATACCCCACCTCCCTAGGGCATTCTAACCTTCTTCGCAAAGATTTGACAAGGCCGTTATCAGGTCTTCTTCCGCGGGACAAACGGCGAACCCCCGGGCCTCGAGGAAAGGCCCCACCAGAAGCCCCACCCCCCGGAGGAGAAAAGGAGGGTTCCCCAGGTTCAGCATCACCGCGAAGGCGGCGGCGTACTCCGCAAGCTCCTCCGGGGCCATGGAAGGCCCACCGGTGCGGCCATAGCCCGGCAGGTCGGGAAGGTAAAAGGCAAAGCCCTCCGGCAGGCGCTCCGGCCAGCGCCCCGCCTCCTCGGCCAAGAGGACCACCGGCCGGCCCCGCCCCACCCGGTCAAAGACCAGGTTCAGGCCGTAAAGGTGGAGGTAGCCGGTGCGCCTCATAGGGCAAGCCCCCCCGGCAGGGGCCTAAACCCCTCCCCCAGGAGGAAGTCCCCCACCCAGGAGGCCACCTCCTCCGGGGCCTCCCAGGGGACCAGGTGCCCCGCCCCCTCCACCGCGAAGAAGAGGGCCTCCCCCTTGGCCCAGTCCGCGGCCTCCCGGCCGTAGGGGGGCGGGGTGAAGGCGTCCAGGGCCCCCTGGACCACGAGAAGCCGGGCCTCCGTCCCCCGGAGCCAGCGCCGCTCGTCCCCTAGGGCCGAAAGGCGCTCCAGCCAGGCCCTCACCTTCCCCTCCGAAAGCCCTTCGCGCCAGGCGGAAAAGATCTCCTCGCTTCCTGCGGTGCGGGGGCCGAAGAAGAGGGCCCGGCCCACGGTGGCGAAGCCCTCCACGCCCCCCCTTTCCAAACCGAAGCGGAGGGCCTGGAGCCGGGCCTCCAGGAAGGCGTCCCTCCGGAGGATGGGGGAAAGGAGGACGAGGCTTCTCACCCCCCCCTGGAAGGCCACCCGCAAGGCCTCTAAGGCCCCCTCCCCGAAGGCCAGGAGGTGGAGGCCCGGCTCCGAGGGAAGGTCCAGGAAAAGGTCCAGCCCCGAAGGGGGGGAGAGGAGGCCTGGGAAAAGGCGGAGCTCGCCCACGCCCCCTTTATACTCCAGGGCATGGAATCCCTGGCCTTCTTGGAGCGGGAAACCCTGGACCGCACCCTGGGGGTGCGCTACCTGAAGCTGGAGAAGGAGGAGGTCATCGCCGAACTGGAGGTCACCCCCAGGGTCCACCAGCCCTTCGGCTTCCTCCACGGCGGGGCCACGGTGGCCCTGGCGGAGAGCGTGGCCAGCGTGGGGGGCTTTCTGAACGCCCCCGAGGGGCACGCGGCCTTCGGGCTGGAGATCAACTGCAACCACATCCGCAAGAAGCAGGCCGGGACCATCCGCGCCGTGGGCCGCCCCCTCCACCTGGGGCGCACCACCCAGGTGTGGGAGGTGAAGGTCTACGACGAGGAGGGCCGGCTGATGGCCGCAAGCCGGTGCACCCTGGCGGTGGTGCCCTTAGAAAGGCAGGCTTAAGCGTCCGCGCCCTCCTTTGCCTACAATCGGGGAAGGATGAGGCCGGAAGCCCTTCCCCCCCTCCCCGAAACCCCCGGGGTCTACCTCTGGAAGCGGGGGGAGGAGGTGCTTTATGTGGGGAAGGCCAAGAACCTCAGGGCCCGGGTGCGGAGCTACTTCCACGCGGAAGGGAAGGCCCGGCGCATCGCCGAGGAGGCCACCCTCCTGGAGTTCATCGCCACCCGGGACGAGGTGGAGGCGCTCCTCCTCGAGGCCAACCTCATCAAGGCCCACCGCCCCCCCTTCAACGTCCTCCTCAAGGACGACAAGCACTACCCCTTCCTGAAGCTCACCAACGAGCCCTTCCCCACCCTTCTCGTGGTGCGGCGGGTGGAGCCCGACGGGGCCAAGTACTACGGGCCCTTCCCCGAAGCCGGGGCCCTGAGGCGGATCAAGGCCCTTATAGACCGGCTCTTCCCCCTTCGGAAGAACTCCGGCTACCCCATGAAAAGGCGCCGCCACCCCTGCCTGAACCACAGCATGGGCCGCTGCCTGGCCCCTTGCGCCGGGCTTGCGGACCCCGAGGCCTACCGGGAGGTGGTGCGCCAGGTGGAGGCGGTCCTGGAGGGGCGGGTGGAGTGGGTCCTGGCGGAGCTCGAGGCCAAGATGCGCGAGGCCGCAAGGGCCCTCCACTTTGAGCGGGCGGCGGAGATCCGGGACCAGATGGAGGCCCTGAAGGCCTTCTTCTCCACGAACCAGCAGGCCTTTGACCCTGAGCTTGGGGACCTGGACTTCTTGGGCTTCGCCCGGGCGGGGGCCTTGGCGGTGGTGCAGCTTTACCAGGTGCGCTCGGGGCGGATCCTGGGGCGCATCAGCCGGGTGGTGGAGAAGGAGGAGGCCTCGGACGAGGAGATCCTCTGGGCCTTCCTGCGGGGGCACTACCTCGAGGCCTCCCCCCTCCCCCCCCTGGTCCTCCTCCCCTTCCCCGTGGAGGAGAAAGAGGCCCTGGAAGCGCTCTTAAGGCGGCGGGCCGGGCGGAGGGTGGAGGTGCGCATACCCCAAAGGGGGGAGAAGAAGCGCCTTTTAGAGCTTGCGGAGCGAAACGCCCGCCTAGCCCTGGAAACGGAGCTCAAGGCCCTGGAGAAGCGGGGGGACCACCCCGCCCTGAAGGCCCTCCAGGAGATCCTGGGCCTCGCCCGAAGGCCCTTCCGCATAGAGGGGTACGACATCAGCCACCTCCAGGGCCAGGCCCGGGTGGCCTCCATCGCGGTCTTTGAGGGGGGCAGGCCCAAGAAGGCGGAGTACCGTAGGATGCGCCTTAAGGCGGGGAACGACGACTACGAGGCCCTGGAGGAGGCGGTCTACCGGCGGTTTACGGGAAGCCTCAAGGAGATGCCCCTGCCGGACCTCCTCCTGATAGACGGCGGCCTGGGCCAGGTGCGGGCCGCAAGGAAGGGGCTGGAGCGGGCGGGGCTCAACCTCCCCCTGGTGGGCCTCGCCAAGCGGGAGGAGGCCCTGGTCCTGGAGGACGGGCGCACCCTGCACCTCCCCCTCACCCACCCCGCCTTAGCCCTTCTCATCCACCTCCGGGACGAGGCCCACCAAAACGGCCTCCGCTACCACCAAAAGAAGCGGGAGGAGGCGGTCTTCCGCTTCCTGGAGGGGATCCCGGGCCTCGGCCCCGCGCGGAAAAAGCTCCTTCTGGAGCGCTACGGGGGGCTTTCCGCCCTAAGGGAAGCCCCCCTGGAGGAGCTCGCCCGGCTTCCAGGGATGAACCTCAAGGTGGCCCAGGCCCTAAAGGAGGCCCTTAAGGAAGCCGGACCCGCACCGGCTTAAGGCGCATCTCCCGGGTGCCGTCCCCCAGTTGGCCGAAGCGGTTGTCCCCCCAAGCGAAGAGGCCGCCGTCCCGGAGAAGGGCCAGGCTGTGGGCGTCCCCCGCCCCCACAGCCACCACCCCTTCCAGGCCCTCCACGGGCCTAGGCTCGAGGCGGCCCTCCTGGGTCCCGTCCCCCAGCTGGCCCATCTCGTTCTCCCCCAGGGCGTACACCCGGCCGTCCTCCCCAAGGACAAGGAGGTGGGCCCGGCCCGCGGCCAGGGCCACCGCCTTGGGCAGGCCCTCCAAGGGGCGGAAGGTGGCGCTGTCCAGCCCCGCGACCAGGACCCGCCCGTCCCTTAGGAGGACCGCGCTAAAGGTGCCCCCGCCCACGGCGGCCGCCACCCCCGCCAGGACTTTGGCTGGCCTTAGGAGGGACTCCACCGTACCCGTGCCCAGCTGGCCCGAGAGGTTGCTACCCCAAACGTAGAGGTCCCCGTTTTCCGCCACCGCCAGGCTGTGGAAGTACCCCGCGGCCACCTGGCGGATGGGGGGCAGGCCCTCCACGGGGGCGAGGGCGTTCCGGCGGCGGCGCGTGCCGTCCCCAAGCTGGCCCTCCTCGTTGCTCCCCGCGGCGTACACCCGGCCGTCTTGGGCTAGGAGAAGGGTATGGGTATAGCCTGCGGCCAGGCCCCTGGCCCTAAGGGGAAGCTCCACCGGCCGCCCCTTGGAGGCGAAGGTGCCGTCCCCAAGCTGACCGGCCTCCCCTGCCCCGAAAGCGCGCACCCGCCCATCGGGAAGGAGGACCAGGCTGTGGAGGTTGCCCGCGGCCACCCCGAGGACGCCTTCCAAGACCCTCACCGGCCGGGTGCGGTTGAGGAAAGAACCGTCCCCCACCTGCCCGTCGTAGTTCCAGCCCCAAGCCCAAAGGACCCCCTGGACCACCGCTAGGCTGTGGCCCTGCCCGCCCGCGAGAAGGCCCTGGGCCAGGGCAGGGCCCATAAAAAGGAGGAAAAACCACCGCTTCATAGGGCCTCCATCTTACCCCTAGGGAAGGCAAAGGGCGCGGTATGATGACCGGGATGGTGCGCCGCGCCCTGGAAGACGCCGTACAGACCGCCCTCAAGACCCTAGGCCTGGACCTCAGGCTCAAGGTGGCCAAGGCCCCCAAGGACAAGCCGGGGGACTACGGGGTCCCCCTCTTCGCCCTGGCCAAGGAGCTTAAGAAACCCCCCCAGGCCATCGCCGAGGAGCTAAAGGGCCGGATGGAGCTTCCCCCCTTCGTGGAGGAGGCCATCCCCGTGGGGGGGTATCTGAACTTCAGGATCCGCACGGAGGCCCTTTTGGAGGAGGCCCTAAGGCCCAAAACGCCCTTCCCGGAAAGGGAGGGCCTGGTCCTCCTGGAGCACACCTCCGTAAACCCCAACAAGGAGCTCCACGTGGGGCACCTGAGGAACATCGTGTTGGGGGACAGCCTGGCCCGGATCCTGCGCTTTGCCGGCCGGAAGGTCCTGGTCCTGAACTACATTGACGACACCGGCCGCCAGGCGGCGGAAACCCTCTTCGCCCTCCGGCACTACGGCCTCACCTGGGACGGGAAGGAGAAGTACGACCACTTCGCGGGCCGGGCCTACGTGCGCCTCCACCAGGACCCCGACTACCCCAGGCTCCAGGAGGGCATAGAGGAGGTCCTCCACGCCCTGGAGCGGGGGGAGCTGCGGGGGGAGGTGAACCGCATCCTCCTGGCCCAGCTCGCCACCATGCGGGCCCTAAACGCCCACTACGACCTTCTGGTCTGGGAAAGCGACATCGTGCGCGCCGGGCTTTTGGAAAAGGCCCTGGGGCTTCTGGAAAAGAGCCCCCACGTCTTCCGGCCCGAGGAGGGGAAGTACGCGGGGGCCCTGGTCATGGACGCGAGCCCCTTCATCCCCGGCCTCGAGGACCCCTACTTCGTCCTGGTGCGCTCCGGCGGGGCCGCCACCTACTACGCCAAGGACATCGCCTTCCAGTTCTGGAAGATGGGCCTTTTGGAGGGCCTCCGCTTCCGCCCCTACGAGAACCCCTTCTACCCCGACCTAAGGACCAGCGCCCCCGAGGGCGAGCCCTACACCCCGAGGGCCCAGGAGACCATCAACGTGATCGACGTGCGCCAGAGCCACCCCCAGGCCCTGGTGCGGGCGGCCCTGGCCCTGGTGGGGCGGGAGGACCTGGCCAGGGGAGCCTTCCACCTGGCCTACGAGACCGTGCTCCTGGAAGGGCGGCAGATGTCGGGGCGGAAAGGGCTTGCGGTGAGCGTGGACGAGGTCTTGGAAGAGGCGAAGCGGCGGGCCCTTAAGGTGATTGAGGAGAAGAACCCGGACCACCCGGAAAAGGAAAAGGCGGCGGGAGAAGTGGCCCTGGGGGCCATCCGCTTCGCCATGGCCAAGACCGAGCCCAGAAAGCAGATTGACTTCCGCCTGGACGAGGCCCTTTCCTTTGACGGGGACACCGGGCCCTACGTGCAGTACGCCCACGCCCGGGCCCACGCCATCCTGAGGAAAGCGGGGAGCTGGGGCCGGCCCCACCTCGCCAAGGCCACCCCCTACGAGCGGGCCCTGGCCCTGGCCCTTCTGGACTTTGAAGAGGCGGCCTTGGAGAGCGCGGAGGAGAAGACCCCCCACATCCTCGCCCAGTACCTCCTAGACCTCGCCGCGGCGTGGAACGCCTACTACAACGCCAAGGAGGGGGGCAGGCCCGCTACAGCGGTGCTCACCGCGGAGGAGGGCCTGAGGGAGCTCCGCCTGGCCCTGGTGGAAAGCCTGCAGAAGACCCTGTCCACGGGGCTTGGGCTTCTCGGCATCCCCGCCCCCGAGGTGATGTAGGTGCCCCGGTACACTGGGGAAAGGGGAGGCGCCGTGCGGTTCCTAAGCCTAACCTTCGCGCTTTTGCTCTTCGCCCTGGCCCAGCGCCTGGTAGCCCCCGAGGAGGTGGCGAGGAGCGGGGTCATCGGGAAAGCCCTGCCCGCGGTGGTGCGGGTCCAGGGCACCCCCCTCGCCCCGGGGGAGGAAGGGGTGGTGGGGACGGGGTTCTTCGTGAGCCCCATCCGGGTGGTGACCAACTACCACGTGGTCCGGGACCTCACCGACCTCACCGTGCGGCTTTCCGACGGGCGCACCTACCCCGCGGAGCGCTTCGCCGTGGACCCGGGGATCGACATCGCCCTCCTCACCGTGCGGGGGGTGCAGGCCCCCAGGGTCCTCACCCTCACCAAAACCCCCGCCCGCAGCCTGCCCCTGGGGATGGGGGTGGTGCTGGTGGGCTTCCCCTACGGGCAGGGGCCTTTGGCCTCCTACGGCATCCTCTCCGGGGTGGGGCCCTTGGAGGTGCCCACCCCCGACCCCAGCGTGGGGGCGGAGGTGGGGGAGTACCTCTTCACGGATGCCCCCCTCACGGTGGGGAACTCGGGAAGCCCCCTCCTGAGCCTCCAGGGGGAGGTCATCGGGGTGGTGGCGGACGTGATCGGGGGCCCCGCGGGGGTGGGGGGGATCGGGGTGGCCGTGCCGGGGGAGCTGGTGGCCCAGAGCATCCAGGACCTCGAGCGCTTCGGCATCCCCCAAAGGGGGTGGCTGGGGGCGAGCCTGGTCTCCCTGGACGAGCTTCCCCCGGTGCTCCTCAGGGCCGTGGGCCTCACCACCGTCCAGGGGGCCATGGTGGACAAGGTGGAGCCGGGCTCCCCCGCGGCCCGGGCCGGGCTTAGGGGGGCCCAGCGGGACGCCCAGGGGCGGCTTCTGGCCCTGGGGGACGTGATCCTGGCGGTGGAGGGCCAGGCGGTAAAGGACAAGGCCGACGTGGTGCGCCTCCTGGCCCGCCACCGCCCGGGGGACCGGGTGCGCCTGCAGCTTTGGCGGGAGGGCCGGAGGCTGGAGGTCACCCTCACCATGGTGGCCCGGCCCAGGAGGTGAGGGGTGTACCTGGCGGTGGAAGGCCCCATCGGGGTGGGCAAGACCACCCTGGCCAAGGCCCTGGCGGAGGCCCTGGGGTTAGAGCCCCTTCTGGAGGTGGTGGAGGAAAACCCCTTCCTGCCCCTCTTCTACCAGGACCGGGCCCGCTACGCCTTCAAGACCCAGGTCTTCTTCCTCCTCTCCCGCTACCGGCAGCTTTTGCCCCTGGCCCAGCGGCGGCTTTTCGGGGGGGTGGTGGCGGACTACCTCTTTGACAAGGACGCCCTCTTCGCCAGCCTCACCCTCGAGGGCCCCGAGTGGGACCTCTACCAGGACCTCTACCGGGAGCTCGCCCTAAGGCTCCCCCCGCCCGACCTCACCCTGTACCTGCGGGCCCCGGTGCCCGTCCTCCTGGAACGCATCGCCCGCCGGGGGCGGCCCTTTGAGCGGGGCATGGACCCCGGCTACCTGGAGGCCCTCCTCCAGGCCTACGACCGCCACTTCGCCCGCTACCCCCACCCCCTTCTGGTCCTGGAGGCGGAGGGGCTGGACTACCGGCCCGGGGGGAAGGACCTAGAGCGGGTGGTGGGGCTGGTGCGGGAGAGGCTTGCCCTCTAGGAGGCCCTATGTACCTGGCGGTGGCCGGAAACATCGGAAGCGGCAAGACCTCCCTCACCGCCCTTCTGGCGGAGGCCTTCGGCCTAAGGCCGGTCTACGAGGCGGTGAGCGAGAACCCCTATCTGGAGGACTTCTACCGGGACATGGGGCGGTACGCCTTCCACTCCCAGGTCTTCTTCCTGGCCCACCGCCTGCGCCAGCACCGAGAGGAGGTGCAGGAGGGGAAGGTGGTGCAGGACCGCACCGTCCACGAGGACGCCCTGGTCTTCGCCCAGCACCTCCACCGCCTGGGCCACCTCTCGGAGCGGGACTGGCGGACCTACCTGGAGCTCTACCGGAGCGTGGCCCCAACCCTCCGCCCCCCCGACCTCCTGGTCTACATCCGGGCGGGCCTCCCCACCCTGAAGCGCCGCATCGCCAAGCGGGGCCGCCCCTTTGAGAAGGCCCTATCCGAGGCCTACCTCCAGGGGCTAAACGCGCTGTACGAGGAGTTCGTGGCCTCCTGGCGGCTTTCGCCCGTGTACGTGGTGGAGGGGGACCGGGTGGACTTCGTGGAGGACGAAGCGGCCCAGAGGGCACTTCTGGAAGAGATCCGGAGGCGGCTATGACCCTAAAGGAGCTCTTCGCCCCCTTCGGCCTAGAGGCCCCGCCCCTCCCCGTGCGGGGGCTTACCCTGGACTCGAGGCGGGTGGAGGAAGGCTACGTCTTCGTGGCCGTCCCCGGGGTGCCCCTGCCCCACCGGAAGCCCCTGGACGGGCACGACTTCATAGAAGAGGCCCTCCGCCGGGGGGCCATCGCCGTGGTGGGGGAAAGGCCCCTCGCCCTCCCCGTCCCCTACCTCCGGGTGGAGGATGGCCGCAAGGCCCTGGCGGCGCTTTCCGCCCGCTTTCATGGCCACCCGGAGCGGGCCCTTCCCCTCCTCGGGGTCACGGGGTCCAAGGGGAAGAGCACCACCTCGGCCCTCCTCCACCACCTCCTGGAACGGGGGGGCATCCCTTCCGCCCTCCTCTCCACCGTGGGCCTCCGCCTGGGGGAAGAGGAGCGAGCCCCCATCGGGCACTTCACCACCCCCGAGGCCCCCGAGGTCTACGGCTTCCTGCGGGAGGCCCTGGACCGGGGGCTGAAGGCGGCCGTGCTGGAGGTCTCCAGCCACGCCCTGGCCTTGAAGCGGGTGGAGGGGCTTTCCTACCGGGTGGGGGTCTTCGTGAGCTTCTACCCCGACGACCACCTGGACCTCCACGGCACCCCGGAGGCCTACTTCCGGGCCAAGGCCCTTCTGGTGGAACGCTCGGAGCTCGCCGTGCTGAACGCCAGGCTCCCCCACCTGGAGGCCTTTAAAGCACGGCCCCACCTCCTCTTCGGCGAGGGGGGGGAGGTGCGGGGGGAGGGCCTAAAGGAGACGCCGGAGGGGCTTCGCTTCCGTCTGGAAACCCCTTGGGGCGGGGGGGAGGCCTTTTTGCCCCTCCTTGGGGCCTACAACCTGGAAAACGCCCTGGCGGCCTCCGCCGCCGCCCTCGCCTTCGGGGTGGGGCTTGGGGCAGTGCTGGAGGGGCTTTCCAGCTTCAAGGGGGTCAGGGGGCGGATGGAGGTGGTGCAAAGGGTGCCCTTCCGGGTGGTCATTGACTTCGCCCACACCGGGAAAAGCCTGGAGGAGGCCCTGAAAACCTTGCGCAAGACCACAAAGGGCCGCCTCCTCCTGGTGGTGGGGGCCGCGGGGGAAAGGGACCCGAACCGCCGGCGGGACATCGGGCGGGTGGCCGCTAGGTTTGCGGACAAGACCTTCTTCACCGAGGAGGACCACCGCACGGAGCCCCTGGAGGCCATCCTCGAGGCCCTGGCCCGCTCGGCCCGGGAGGAGGAGGGGGTCTTTGAGCTGGTGCCGGACCGCAAGGAGGCCATCTTCCGGGCCATCCGGGAGGCCCGGCCCGGGGACACGGTGCTCCTCGCGGGCAAGGGGCACGAAAGCACCCTGGAAAGGGGCCTCCTCGCCCTGCCTTGGGACGAGCGCAAGGTGGCCCTGGAGGCCCTAGGGGCGGACCAGGATGCCCTCGAGGCCGATCCTTAGGGAGCGCTCAATCTCCTGGTCCAGGTCCCGGTGGGGGGTGTAGGCGGCCCAGCGCAGGGCGGAGAGGAAGTAGAGGTCCGCCAGGGTGCGCCCCATGCGCTCCAAGGACATGTCCTGCCGCACCAGCCCCTTTTCCCTTAAGGGCTTTAACACCTCCGCCAAAAGATCCCCCAGGGGCAGGGCCTCAAAGGCGGCCTTGGCCCTTAGGGGGTCGGGGTTTAAGAGCTCGTAGAGGAGGGGGAGGAGGAGGTCTTTTTCCTGGCGGGTGGCCTCGCTCAGGCGGGCGAAGATGAGGCGGAGGAGGGCGAGGGGGTCCTCCCCCCCGGCCAGGCGCTTCCGCACCTCCTCCCTAAGGCCCGCAAGGAGGAGGCTCCCGTAGTCCAAAAGCACGGCCTCCTTATAGGGGAAGTAGTTGAAGAAGGTCCCCCGGGAAACGTGGGCCGCCTTGGCGATGTCCGTGGCGGTGGTCCCGTGAAAGCCCCGGGTGCGGAAAAGCTCCATGGCCGCGCGGAAGATCCGCTCCCGGCGGCGCTTCTTTTGGTGCTCCCGTACGCCCATGGGGAAAGTGTACTTGAGTTCAAACTTAAAGGGCAACCTCTTTCCCAACCCAGTCCGCCAAAGCGGAAAGGAGGGCAAGCCCGCCGGCGGTGCCGTAGACCTTCCCCGTGCGGGCGAAGGGCCCGGGCAGGAGGGCGTAGCCCCGGGCCTTTAGGGCCTCCCCCACCTCGCCCCCTGCGGCCACGGGGGAGGGCAGCCGCCCCGCCTCCGCCAGGAAGAGGTGGGCGTTGGATCCCAAAAAGACCGCCTCCAGCCCCTCCCAAAGGGCGGAGAGGAAGTCCAGGTAGGCGGGGTCCTGGGCCATGCGCTCGGGCCGCCTGGCCGCGGGGATGAGGAGGGCCGTAGGAGGGGGGGCCGCGGGGAAGGCGTAGGTGGGGGTCCAGACGGAGCCCGCCAGGGCCGGGGTCCCCTTCCGCCCCTTGGCCACGGTGTAGGCGGGAAGGCCGAGCCTGCGGGCGGCCTCGAGGAAAAGGGCGGCTTCCAGCTCGCTGAACTCCGGGAGGAGCAAGACGGCCAGCACCCTGCCGCCATTATGGCAGAAGCCGGAAGAGGAGGACCGCCGCCTCCCCGCGGGAGATGGGGCCCTCGGGGCCAGGGAGGGGGGGCTCGCCCAGGGCCCGGAGGAGGTGGTTGAGGAGGGCGCGCTCCAGGGGCTGATGCAGGGGGGCCCCCGCGTGGAGCTCCCGGGCCTTCAGGACCACCCTCAGGGGGTCCTCCAGCCCCCGGGCGCGGTAGTAGTGCTCGAGGTTCGCCAGGAAGTCCCCCAGGAGGATGGGGGCCCCCAGCCCCAAGCGCCCCTCCAGATGGTAGGGCCCGGCGAAGAGGCCCCGCCGGAGGAGGGCTATGGCCTCCTTGTACCCCCGCTTCCCCTCCTCCGAGGCCGGGGGCTTTTCCGCCGGGAAAAGCCGGGCCCCCCGGGCAAGAAGCCTCTCCTGGAGCTTGCGGATGGCCCCGGGGCTCTCGGCGAAGGCGGCGAAGTCGGGCAGGGGGGTGGGCTGGAGGCCGGTCCAGGGGCTCCGGCGGAGGAGGGCCGCGGCCACCCCCGCGGCCTCCCCCAGGGCCATCCCTAAGGGCACCACCCGGGCGGAGAAGGCGGCCACGCTGTCAAAGCCCGCGGCCTGGGAGACCACCAGGAGGTTTTTGAGGCCTTTGGGCACCAGAGAGCGGAAAGGGACCCCATAGGGCGCGGGGGTTCCCAAGAGGTAGGGGGTTTCCCCGGGGAAGTAGGCCTGGCCGTCCAGGGGGTAGCCCCCTAAGGCCACGGCGTCGGGGAAGGTCTTGCCCAAAAGGACCTCCTCGGCCCTCAGGCGGTACAGGGCCTGGAGGTGGCGGGTTTCCCGCAGGTAGAGGGCGAAGGCGGTGCCCGAGAGGCGGGCGGTGCCGAAGATCAGGGGGTCTTTCGCCTTAAGGTACTCCACCACCCGCTCGGCCTCCTTGGCCGCCCGGGCCCGGGCCTCCTCCACCGAAAGGGGGTCGGTGCCGTCCACCCCGAAGAGCAAGAGGGCGTTCACCAGAAGGCCCCCGTCCTCCTGGCGGGCCAGGTTCAGGCCCCGGAGGTGGAAGCGGGCGGGGTCGCTCGGGGCGTAGCCCCGCACCAGCTCGGCGAAGCCCCAGCCGCTCCGGCCCCAGGCCCCTGCCCCTGTGCGCCGCACCTGGCCTTCAAAGTTGAGGGCCAGGAAGACCGCCCCCCAGGGAACGCCCTCCAGGCGGAAGACCAGGGTGGCGGCCATCTGCCTCCGGTCCAGCCCCGTGTCCTCCCGCCCCAGGGTGAAGGCCGCCCCCGCACGGTAGGCCAGCTCGGCGGTGTCGCTGGCGTCGAGGAAGAGGGGGGCCTCGAGGCGGCCCGAAGGGGTCTTGAGGGCGAGAAGGCGCCCCTCCTCCACCTCCGCCTCCAGAAGGGGCTCTTGGAGGCGCACCTCCACCCCCGCCCCCTCGGCCATGGCCCTTAGGGCCCCTTCCGCGTCGGCCACGTCAAAGGAGGCCTCTCCCCCAAGGCGCTGGTAGAGCTTCCGGAAAAGCCCCCCCTGGAGGAGGCCCTCCTTGTCCCGCGCCAGGTCCCAGGTGGCCAGCCACCCCCGGGTGAGGACGCCCCCCAGCCGGTCCGAGGGCTCCAGGAGGAGGACCTTTAGGCCCTCCTCCGCCGCGGCCACGGCCGCCGTCACCCCTTGGGGGGTGCCGCCGTAGACCACCAGGTCGTACTGGGCCCAGGCCAGGCCCAGCCCCAGGAGAAGGGGAACCAGGCGCCGCATGGCGTCCTCAGGGCAGCCGGGCCTTGGCCCTTTCGTACTCCTCCACCAGCCGGGCCACCACCGCCTTGGCCGAGGGGATCTCCCGGATGAAGGCCACCCCGTGCCCGGCGGAGTACACCTCCTTCCAGGCCTTGCCCCCACCCTGGCGGAAGCGCTCCAGGGAGTCCCGGAGGAAGTTGGCGGGCACCCCGGTCACCTCGGGGGTGTAGACGATGTCCTCGGGCTGGGCGCGGAGGAGGGCCTCCTTGTACTCCAGGGGGGCCGCAGACTCCAAGGTGGCGATGAAGCGGGTGCCGATGTAGACCCCATCCCCCAGGGCCAGGGCCGCCAGGACCTGGGCCCCCGTGGCGATCCCCCCGGCGATGAGGACCGGCACCCCGAGCTCCTCCCGAAGCCAGGGCCCCAGGACGAAGGGGCTCACCGGCCCCGCGTGCCCCCCCGCCCCACAGGCCACGGCCACCAGGGCGTCGGCCCCGGCCTCCACCGCCTTTTTTCCGTGGCGGAGGCCCACCACGTCGCACCAGACCACGCCCCCGTAGCCCTTCACCGCCTCCACCACCCGGGTGGGGTCCCCCAGGGAGGTGACCACCAAGGGGACCTTCCGTTCCACCACGGCCTGTAGGTCCTCCTCGAGGCGGGGGTTGTCCTTCAGGATCAGGTTCACGCCGAACTTCAGCCCCTCGGGAAAGGCCTCCAGAAACTCCCGAAAGGCCTGGTGGGTGCGGAAGTTGAGGCTGGGGATGACCCCGATGGCCCCGGCCTCGGCCACCGCCTGGAGGAGGGGCGCGTTGGAAACCAGAAACATGGGGGCGGCCACGATGGGGTAGCGCAGGCCCAGCATCCGGGTGATGGCGGTCTCCATGGGGAAGATTTTACCGGGTTCAAGCATAATCGGGGGGTGGAGCCCCATCGGTCCCTCAGGATCTCCCTTTTGGAAGGCCTCCTGGCCATCCTCTTCATCCAGTTCAGCACGGGGGTCATCGCCACGGGCTACGCCCTGCACCTGGGGGCGGGCCCGGGGGCCCTGGCCGCCCTGGGGGCCCTCCCCTTCCTGGCCCAGCTCCTCGCCCCCTTGGCCCTCTTCCTCCGGGGAAGCCGGAAGGCCCTGGCCGTGCGCCTCAACCTCCTGGCCCGGGGGCTTTTCGCCCTGGCCCTTTTCCTCCCCTTGTGGCCGGGGGAAGGGCGGGTGGCGGCCTTTCTGGCCATCGCCGGGGCCAGCCAGCTCCTGGCGGCCCCCGTGGGGGTCTTGTGGCTCAGCTGGATGGCCGACCTGGTGCCCGAGGAACGGCGGGGGCGGTACTTCGGCCTGCGCAACGCCCTCATGGGCCTGGTGGGCACCCTGGGGAACCTGGCGGGGGGGTACCTGCTGGACGCCCTGGGGGGGCCAGGCTACCCCCTGGTCCTGGGGGTGGGGGTGGGGGCCGGCCTCCTTTCCGTGTGGCTCCTCACCCTCCAGCACGAGCCCAAAGCCCCGCCCCCCGAGGCCCCCTGGCCCCAGGTCCTGCGGGCGGTGCGGGATGCGGGCTTCCGGCGCTACCTCGTTCTGGTCCTCGGCTGGTTCGCCGCGGTGATGGTGGGGGGGCCCTACGTCATCCCCTACTTCCTCCAGTGGGGCGGGCTCTCTTTGGGCCAGGTGGGGCTTTGGACGGTGCTCTCCGCCCTCTCCGGCCTGGCCTTCGGGCCCTTATGGGGGCGGGCGGCGGACCGGCTTGGGCACGGCCGGGTCCTCCTCCTCACGGGAGGGGTGGCCGCGGTCATGCCCCTTTTCTGGCTTTGGGGCCGGCCCGGCTTCCCCTGGCCCATCTGGGCCTCGGCCCTCCTGGACGCCCTGGCCTGGAGCGGGCTCAACCCCGCCCTCACCAACCTGGCCCTGGGCAAAAGCCCCAAGGAAGCCCGGAACGGGTACCTGGCCCTGTTCTGGCTGGCCCTGGGGCTTGGGGGCCTTCTGGGAAGCCTCCTCGCGGGGGAGCTCGCCGCCCTCCACCTCGGCCCCACCCCCTACCACCTCCCCATCCTGGCCTCCATGGGCCTACGCCTTCTCATGCTCCTGGGCTTCCGGCGCCTCTAGGCCCTTGCGGCGCATCTCCCCCCACTCCCCCCGCTTCCTTAGGACCTGGAAGGTGGCGAGGAAGCGCTCGAGGGCGAGAAGCTGGCGGTAGCCCAGGCCCTCCAGGAGGGAAAGGAGGAGGAGGGCGAGCCGGTCCTTAAGGCGCGGGTAGCGCTTTAGGAGGAGGGCCTCCACCCCCACGGAAAGCTGGGAGAGGAGGACCCCATAGGCCAGGGCCAGGAGGAGGAAGAGGAGGGCAAAGGGGGGGTTGAGAAACCCCAAGAGGGCGTACACCGGGAGGAGGGCGTACCCCAGGACCTCCACCACCGGCCCCAGGGCCTCAAAGAAGAGGAAGTAAGGCAGGGCCACGAACCCCAGCCGGCCGTAGCGGGGGTTGAAGAGCATGGCCCGGTGGGCCAAAAGGACCTCCCAAAGCCCCCGGTGCCAGCGGTTCCGCTGCCGCCTCAAGGTGGCCCAGTCCGAGGGCACCTCGGTGTAGCAGATGGGGTCTGGGGTGTAGAGGACGCGGTAGTCCCGGCCCGCCTCCCGCGCCTTTCGGTGGAGCCGGACCACCAGCTCCATGTCCTCCCCCACGGTGTCCGTGCGGTACCCCCCCACCCTCAAGGCCTCCTCCCGCCGGAAGATGCCGAAGGCCCCGGAGATGATGAGGAGGGCGTCCATGGCGCTCCAGCCCGCCCGGCCCAGGAAGAAGGCCCGGGCGTACTCAATGATCTGCATTTTCTCCAGGAAACCCCGGGGCAGGCGGAGCTCCTCCACCACGCCCCCCCGCACCCGGGCCCCGTTCAGGGGGCGGATGGTCCCCCCCACCGCCAGGACCCGTTCGTCCTCCAAAAAGAGGCGGCTGGCCCGGAGGAGGGCCTCGGGGTCCAGGAGGCTGTCCGCGTCCACGGCGCAGAAGAGGGGGTAGCGGGCGAAGTTGAGCCCGGCGTTTAGGGCGTCGGCCTTGCCTCCGTTTTCCTTGTCCACCACCAGGAGGTTGGGGTGGGCCAAGGAGCGGTACACCGCGCGGATGGGCTTGGTGGGGAGGGCCCGGCGGTAGACCCAGTCCACCTCCACCAGGGCGAAGGCCTCCTTCAGGACCTCCAGGGTCCGGTCCTTGGGCCCGTCCGCCACCACGATGACCTCAAACTCGGGGTAGCGCAGGGCCAGGAAGGAGCGCACGGAGGCGGCGATGGTCTTCTCCTCGTTGTAGGTGGGCACCAGGATGGAGACGGGAAGGTAGGCCTCCCGCTCCAGGAGGTCTTTCAGGGAGAGCTCGGAAAGCTCCCGGGCGTAGCGGGCCACCATGTTGAGGCCAAAGAAGGTAAAGGTGGTGTAGAGGAAGTTGAGCACGGCGAAGTAGTAGAGGACGAAAACCTGGTAGGCGAAAAGAAACCACCCTAAGGCCTCCATGCCCCCTCCCGCAGGACCTGGGCGGCCATGGCCCGCCCGTAGGGGTCGGGGTGGGTCTTGGCCGCCTCTTCCAGCGCCTCCCCGCCCAAGGCCCTAAGCGCCTCCGCCGCCGCCCGGCGCACGTAGAAGGAAGGGTCCTTTAGGGCCTCCCAAAGGGCCCTTTGGGCGAGGGCTTGGGGCAGAAGGGGGAGGAGACGGACGGCCTGGAGGCGCAAGAACTCCTCCCCCGACCTAAGAAGCCCCAGCACCGCCCCCTCATACCCCAACGGGGGGTAGCCCAGGCGGTGAAGGGCCCTCATGGCCGCGGCCTGGAGCTCGGGGTCCTCCGCCTCCAGAAAAGGGAGAACCTTCTCCCCCAGGGCGTGGAGGCGGAGGCGGCCGATGGCCTCCAGGGCGGCCCAGGCCTCCTCCTTCCCCCCCCTTTCCAGGAGGAGGGCCGCCGCCGGCTCTGCCCGTTCCTCCAGAAGGAGGAGGGCCTCCAAGAGCGCGCCCCGGGGGAGGCCCGCGGAAAGGAGGGCCTCCCCCAGGCGCAGGACCCCTTCCCCCTGGGCGGTCCTGGCCCCGGCCCGGGCCGCGGCCAGGCGGAGGATGGGGTCGGGGTGGTGCAGGTAGGGCAGGATGGCCTCCAGGGTCTCGGGGAGGCGGGCCAGGCCCAGGGCCTCCAGGGCCTCGAGGCGCTCGTAGCGGCCGGGCCAGCGCATCTTGAGCTTTGGAACCCAAGGGGGGCGGGCTTGGCGGAGCCAGTCCGCCACCCTTTCCCCCATCTCCCCCTTCAAGGTCTCCCGGAGGTGAAGGAGGGCCTCCAAGGCGGCGGGGGGCCAGGGCGGGGGCGGGGGATCCCCCCCGGTAAAGAGGGCCTCGGTGAAGAGGTCCAGAAAGCGGCGGTAGGCCTCGCTGTCCTGAGCCTCCTTTTGAATCGTGTAGACGTGGTAGACAAGGATGTAAGCGGAAAGGACCAAAAGGACCAGCCCGGTGAGGAAAAAGGCCTGAAGGAGGGCGTTCCAAGCCGAAGGCGCCCCGCTTAGGCGAAAGAGCTGGGCGGAAAAGGCCAGCACCAAGACCGCCAGGGCGTAGGCCTCCAGGGCCACCACCAGGAAGACCAAAAGGGCGTAGAGGCGTTCACCCTTGCGCCACATACCGCTCCAGACGGAGGAGAAGCTCATTGGGGCTAAAGGGCTTGGCGAGGTAGTCCTGGGCCCCTAGGCGCAAGGCCTCCAGAAGGGTCTTCTCCTGCTTGAGCCCGGAGAGGACAAAAACCGGGGTCCTCCGGCCCAGCTCCTGCCGCAGGTGGCGGAGGAGGTCCAGGCCAAAGCCCCCGGGGAGGTTCAGATCCAAGACGATGGCGTCCCAGGCCTGGTCCAGGGCCTTCTTGGCCAAGGGGAAGTCGGAAACCAGATGAACCTCATGCCCCGCCCGCTTGAGGGCGATCTCCAGCACCCGGGCCACCACGGGGTCGTCCTCCACCACCAGCACCTTCGCCACGTGTGGTATTATCCCATCGCGCTGTGAATGCGGTGTAAAAGCCTCGTTCTCGTATGGGTGGCCGGAGCTCTCGCTTGGGGGGCGCCAAGCCCCTTGGAGGGGGGGTGGGCGGCCTACCGGGCCGGCGACCTCGAGGGGGCGCTCGCACAGGCGGCCCCTCTGCTCCAAGGGTATGACCCCCCTGCGGAGGCCCTCCTCCTTGCGGGGTTCGCCCATTACCGCCTAGGGGAGATGGAAGAGGCCCTTTTCGCCTTCAGCCGCCTGGTGGGCACCCTCCAGGGTGGGGGGGAGGCGGCCTATGGCCTGGGCCTCGTCCTAAGGGCCCTGGGGGATCTGGAGGGGGCCCGGGCCGCCTTGGACTACGCCTTTAGGCTGGGCTACGCCCCCGCGGAGGAGATCCTAAGGGGCCTCCCTCCACCTCCACCTCCCTCGCCCAAGCGGCGCCTGCACCCCCTTGGGGTCCCCTTCCGGGCGGAAAGGGGGCGCTTTTGGGTGGAGGACAGGCCCCTTCTGGTGCGGGGGGTCAACCTGGGGGTGGCCCTGCCCGGGCGCTTTCCCGCGGAGTTTCCTGAGGAGGAAGCCCTCTACCGGGCCTGGCTGGAGCTCCTTTGGGCCATGGGGGCCAACGCGGTGCGGGTCTACACCCTCCTGCCCCCAGCCTTCTACCGGGCCCTCCACGGCCTCAACCGCACCCGTCCAAGGCCCCTTTACCTCTTCCAGGGGGTCTGGACGGAACTGCCCGAGGAGCTGGGCTACCCCTCCTACGAGGGGGCCTTTCTGGAGGAGTTCCTCCTTGAGGGGCGGGACGTGTTGGATGCCCTCCACGGCAACCTCCTGCGCCCCAAACGCCCAGGGCACGCGGGAGGGGCCTACACGGCGGACGTCTCCCCTTGGACGCTTGGCCTCCTCGTGGGCCGGGAGTTTGAACCCTTCTCCGTGGCCCGCTACAACCAGGCCCATCCGGGGCGGGTCTACCGGGGGCGTTTTCTGGAGGCCGCGCCGGAGGCCAACCCCTTTGAGGCCTGGATGGCCGAGGTTCTGGACCGCCTCCTCGTCTACGAGGCCGAGGCCTACGGCACCGTGCGGCCCATGGGTTTCAACAACTGGCCCACCCTGGACCCCCTCCACCACCCCACGGAGAGCACCGCAGAGGAAGAAAGGGCCCTCCGCCGGGCCCGGGGGGAACGGGTGGAGGGGGTGCCCCTGCGGGCGTACAACGAGGATGAGGTGAGCCTGGACGCCCGCAACATCCGCCCCCTTCCGGGAAGCCCGGCCACGGTCTTCGCCAACTACCACGCCTACCCCTACTACCCCGACTTCCTGAACCTGGACCCGGGCTACGGCCAGGCGGTGGGGCCTTTCGGGCGGTCCAACTACTTCGGCTACCTCCTGGACCTCAAGCGCCACCACGGGGAGCAGCCTGTCCTCATCGGGGAGTACGGAGTGCCGAGCAGCCGGGGCCTCGCGCACTTCCAGCCCCAGGGGTTCCACCACGGGGGCCATTCCGAGGAGGATCAGGCGGAGCGGAACCTCAGGCTCTGGCGAGAAATCGAGGCCGCGGGGCTCGCTGGAGGGCTCCTTTTCAGCTTCCTGGACGAGTGGTTCAAACGGAACTGGCTTTTCCAGGAGTGGGAGGACCGGGAGCGGGACCCTCTTTGGCACAACCTCCTGGACCCCGAGGAGAACTACGGCCTCCTGGCGGCCACTGCCCCTCGAGGCCCCAGGCTGGACGGAAGGGGGGAAGAGTGGGAAGAGGTTCCCTTCCTCCTCAGGGGGGAAAGGGCCTTCCTCAAGGCCCGGACCGACCCCGAGTACCTATGGCTCCTCTACGGGGGCCCCCTGCCCCTCCGGCTCCACCTGGACACCGCCCCGGGCGGGGCGGAGGTGGCGCCGGGCTTCGGAGCGGAGTTCGTCCTGGAGGTGGGGGCGGAAGGGGGGCGGCTCCTGGTGGAGGCGGGCTACTACCCCTTCCGGGAGGTGCGCACCGGGGGGGAGGGGACGGAGGCCCTCACCTTTCTCGGCCCCACCCGGCCCGGCGGGGGCCCCTTCGTGCCCTTCCTCCTGGAGCCCAACCGGCGGCGCACGGGGCGGGACGGAACGGACTACCCCCGGCAGGTCTACGAGCTGGGGGCCTTAAAGAGGGGACGGGACCCCGAAGGGGCCCGGGACCCCACCGCGGACTACGCCCTGGGGGAGTTCCTGGAGCTCCGCCTGCCCTGGGGGATGCTCCTCCTCACGGACCCCTCGAGGCCCAGGGCCTGGTACGCCCCCGAGCCCCTCCCCATCCCCGGCCTGGGCTTACGGGTGGAGGGGCTCGGGGAGGCCCAGTTCGCCTGGAAAGGGTGGGAAACCCCCTCCTTCGCCCTGAGGCTCAAGCCGGCCTACTTCCGCTTCCGGGAGGCCTGGGCTAGGGAAGGCGCTCCAGGAAGGCCCTGACCTCGGGGTCGGGGTTCAGCCGGAGCTCCTCCAAGAGAAGCCTCCGGACCTCCTCCGCCTTTCCCCTCTCCAGAAGGGCCTTGGCCAGGGTGAAGCGGGCCAGGGGGTAGTCGGGCTTCAGGGCCAGGACCTGGCGGGCGAGCAGCTCCGCCTCCCCCGCCCGGCCCAGGGCCAGGAGGACCTCCGCCAGGCCCCAGCGGGCGTCCAGGTTGCCGGGGTCCTGGAGGAGGACCTGGCGGTAGCTCTCCTCCGCCTCCCCGTACCGCCCCATGTGGTAGAGGAGGCGGGCGTAGCGCACCCGGATGTCGGGGGCGTCCAGAAGGGCGAGGGCCCTTTCGTAAAGGGGCTTGGCCTCCCCGTGGCGGCCCTGGAGGTAAAGGGCGAAGGCCAGCTCCCCCAGGGCCTCCGCGTCGTCGGGGAAGACGGCCACCGCCCGCCTCAAGAAGGTCTCGGCCCCCCCAGGGTCCTGCGGTAGGCGCTTTTTCCCCTCGTAAAAGCTAAACCGCTCCCGGAAGGAAACGGGGTCCGAGGGGTAGCCCTCGAGGCCCACCTCGTCCCAGGCGAAGGCCCGCACCTGGCTCACCCGGTCCGCCTGGGGGCGGTAGGTGAAGGCCGCCCCCTGCACCTTGGCGGAAAGGAGGATCCGGTCCCCGCTCCCCACCTCCACCCGGAAGCCCTTGGCCCCTTCAGGGCCCAGGAGGCGGAAGACCACCTCCCCCTCCGCCCCGGGCACAGGGCGCACCAGGGGCGCGGGGAGGAGCTTCCGCCTCACCCCCTGGCCCAGAAGGGCCCCCTCCCCTTGCGGCAAGGGCTCCTTCCCCAAGGCCACCCGCCCGCGGTAGAGGGAGACCCGCCCCTCCCCTTCCCGGTAAAGGCGGAGGTGGGTGCCCGTGGGCCTGACCTCCCCCTCGGGGGTGGAGAGGGTGAGGGGCACGGGGGCCTCGCGCACCGCCTCCACCCCCCCGGCCTCCAGGGCCACCCGTACCCTTTCCCCCCCGCCCCAGAGGCTCCTCCAGCGCCGGGCCTCCCCCCGGGCTTCGGGGCTGAAGGCGAGCTCCAGCCCCCCAAGGCGCACCACCTCCCCCGCGGGGACCTCCCCGAAGGCCCGGGAGCCCAGGGGAGCCGGGTAGATGGGAAACCGGGCCAGGGCGAGAAGGGCCAGGGCCAGGAGGAGAAGCCGCCCCACGGGGGCCCTGCGGCCGGGCTTGGGCCGGGGAAGGAGGAGGAGAAAGGTGGAGCCCCGCCCCAAACGGCTTTTCAGGCGCACCTCCCCCCCATGGGCCTCCAGGACCCGCTTCACCAAGGCGAGCCCGAGCCCCGTCCCCTCCGCCTCCCCCCGGGTGGAGGCCCGGTAGAAGGGCTCAAAGACCTTGGCCTGCTCCTCTTCGGGGATGCCGGGGCCGGTGTCGGAAACCGCAACCCCGTACCGGTCCACCCCCTTGAGGAGCCGGACCAGGACCCGGCCCCCCTCTGGGGTGTACTTCACCGCGTTGTTGAGGACGTTCAAAAAGGCCTGGTAGAGCCAGTCCCGGTCCCCATACACCCAGGCCTCCTCCCGGGGAAGGCGCACCTCCAGGCGCACCCCCTTCCTGCGGGCCAAGGGCCTGAGCTCCTCCACCCCCTGGAGGAGGAGCTCTTTCAGGTCCACCCGCTCGCTCCTCAGGCGCACCCCCTCCCCTAGGCGCAGGTAGTCCTGGGCCTTCTCCAGGAGGATGCGGATGCGTTCTGCAGAACGGCGGGCGATCTCCAGGAGTTCCTTGAGCTCGGGGGTAAGGGCGGGGTCCTCGAGGGCCAGCTCCAGCGCCCCAAGAACGCTCATGAGGGGGTTTTTCACCTCGTGGAGGAGGAGCCGAAAAAGCCGCCCCGTCTCCCCCTGGGCCTTAAGGAGGGCAAGCTCCCGCTCCCTTAAGCGCCAGACCTCCAAGAAGGCCTTGAAGGAAAGGATCAGGGCCTCCCGCAGTTCGGGCCTGGGGGGCGGGCCCTCCCAGTAAAGGGCCGCCTCCCCCTCCTCCCAAAGCTTCTCCCCCCTTAAGGGCCCCTCGGGCAGGACCTCTCCCCGGAAGGCCACCCGCACGGGGTAGCGGCGGAGAAGCTCGGAGAGAAAAGCGAGGTCGGTAGGGGGCGCGGCCTGCGGCACTTCCCCTTTAGCTTAGCCGGGGGCTGTGCAAACGGGATGAAAGCCCTAGGGCCGGGGGGCCATGACCACCAGGAGGAGGGCGGGGCTTGCGGACTCGTTCCGCACCCCGTGGGGCTCCCCCGCCCGGGCCAGGGCGGCCATCCCGGGGGCCAGGAGGGCCTCTTCCTCTCCAATGCGCACCACCACCTCCCCCTCCAGGACGTAGTAGGCCTTGTCCGAGCCCTCATGGGCGTGGACCTTCTGGGCCTGCCCGGGAAGGAGGGCGTAGAGGTCATAGAACATGCGCTCGGACTGGAAAACGGGAATCTTGGCCAGCTTCTCCGGGTCAAAGCGGGCCAGGCGCTTCAGGTCGGCGATCTCCATAGCCCAAGTCTACTTGACGAAGGGCCGGGGGCAGGCTAGACTAGGCTTTGCGCGCCGGGGAGTAGCGCAGCCTGGTAGCGCACACGCTTGGGGTGCGTGTGGTCGTCGGTTCAAATCCGGCCTCCCCGACCAAAGGCCCCCCGCCTCTTGGCGGGGGGCTTCACCATGACCCTGCCCTGACCCTTGCCTGCCTAAAATGACCCCATGGGTTCCAAAGAACGGGAAGCCCTGGGGGAGGCCTTGGGCACGTTCCTCCTGGTCCTCCTCACCGTGGGGAGCGCCGCCAACGCCACCCTTTCCCCACGGCTCGGACCCCAGGCCTTCGGCTACGACGCCCTGGCCCTGGGCTCGGGGCTGGGGGTGCTGGTGGGGGTACTCTGCGCGAGGCCCCTTTCCCAGGCCCACCTTAACCCCGCGGTCACCCTGGCCCTGGCCCTGAGGGGGCTTTTCCCTTGGGGCAAGGTGTTCCCCTATCTTCTGGGCCAGTTCCTGGGGGGGGTTTTTAGGGGCCCTAGGGGCCTACTTGGCCTACCGGGAGGGCCTCCTCCTCCAGGGGATGCCCAACGTCTTCTCCACCGGCCCCAGCCTGCTCCCTGGCGGCGGGGCCTACCCCTGGAAGGAAGCCTTGGCACCTTCACCCTCATGGCGGTGGTCCTTCAGGCCCGCCCGGCCCACCTCCTACCCCTTTGGCTAGGCCTCACCGTGGCCGGGGTGGGGTACGGGCTGGGAGGGCCTGGGGGCTTCGCCCTCAACCCCGCCCGGGACCTAAGCCCCAGGCTCCTAGCCTCCCTCCTGGGGGCGGAAGGGGCCGCTTCCCCTTACGCCCTGGTGCCCCTCTTCGGTCCCCTCCTCGGGGCGGGCCTGGCCGCCTTCCTCCTCAGGCCCGGCCCACGGTCCCCATGAGCTCAAACTTCTCCCGGATGACCATCTTGAGGTAGTCCCGCCCCTTGCCGATGATCTTCCGGGGGTCGAACTCCTTGGGGTTCTGCGTGACCACCTCCCGGATGCCCAGGGTCATGGCCAGGCGCAGGTCGGTGTCAATGTTGATCTTGGCAATGCCGTTGGGGATGGCCTTCCGGATGTCCTCGTCGTGGATGCCCGTGGCCTCCTTGAGCTCGGCCCCCGTGGCCAGGAGCTTCTCCTTGAGCCAGGTGGGCACCCCGCTGGCCCCGTGGAGGACCAGGGGGATGGAGACCCGGTTGGCGATCTCCTCCAGGCGCTTGTGGTCAATGTAGGGCCGGCCCTTCCCCTTGTAGGCCCCGTGGCTGGTGCCGATGGCGATGGCCAGGTAGTCAATCCCCGTTTCCGCCACAAAGCGCTCCGCCTCCTCGGGGTCGGTGAGGAAGGCCTCCGCCTCGGAAACTTGGATGTTGTCCTCTATACCCTGGAGGCGGCCGAGCTCTGCCTCCACGCTCACCCCCACCGCGTGGGCCGCCTCCACCACCTTCTTGGTCTCGGCCACGTTCTCGTGGAAGGGGTGGTGGCTGGCGTCGATCATCACGCTGGTGAAGCCCGCCCGCAGGGCCTGCATGACCATTTTGAAGTCCGCCCCGTGGTCCAGGTGCAAGACCACGGGCACCCGGACGCGGCTTGCCATGTCCTTCACCAGGTTGGCCAGGTTGTCCATGCCCGCGTACTTGCGGGCCCCGTCGGAAACCTGAATGAAGACCGGGGCCCTAAGCTCCTCGGCCACCTCCAGGATGGCCTGGGTGATCTCCAGGTTGTTGGTGTTGAAGCTGGGGACCGCGTAGCCTTCCCGCCGAGCCTTGTCCAGCACTTCCTTACCGACCACCAAGGGCATAGAGAACCTCCTTTAGCGCCTTAAGGTTTTCCGCCACCGGCCTATCGTTGAAAAGCGCGCTCCCCGCCACCGCCACGTCGGCCCCTGCCCGGTAGACCTCGGCCACGGTGGACAGGTTCACCCCCCCGTCCACCTCTATGAGGCACCTGGGGTTGAGGGCGTCCCGCATGGCCTTGAGCCGGCGGAGCCTCTCGGTGGAGCGGGGGATGTACTTCTGCCCTCCAAACCCCGGGTTCACGCTCATGAGGAGGGCCAGGTCCAGCTCGGGGAGAAGGGGTTCAAAGGCCTCCAGGGGCGTGGCCGGGTTGATGGCCAGCCCCGCCTTCTTCCCCAGCTCCTTGATCTTCTGGACCGCCCGGTGGGCGTGGGGGGTGGCCTCGTAGTGGACGGTGATGAGGTCGGCCCCCGCCCGGGCGAAGTCCTCGAGGTAGCGCTCCGGGCTCACGATCATGAGGTGGACATCCAGGGGCAGGGCGGTCACCCGGCGCACCGCCTCCACCAGGAGGGGGCCGAAGGTGAGGTTGGGGACGAAGACCCCGTCCATCACGTCCAGGTGGATCCAGTCCACCCCCGCCGCCTCCGCCTCCCCGATGGCCTCGGCCAGCCGGGAAAGGTCCGCCGTGAGGATGGAGGGCGCGAACTTCAGCATCCTTGCCTCCTAGGCCACCCGCAGGTGCCCCCGCTCGATGGCCAGCTCCCGCATCTTAACCAGGTAGTAGGCGATGATGAGCTGGGTCAGGGCCAGGGGGTAGCTCTGCCCCGCTTTGTCCCAGAAGGTGCCCACCAGGCTGGGGTCAAAGTGCTCCGCGTGGTGGCCTAGGTGCTCCCAGATGATGCGCTCAAAGGTCTGGGCCTGCTCGGGGCGGACGTTGCCGGTGATGTCCAGGATGTCCGCTTCCTTGCGGGCCTCCAGCCGGATCAGGGCCTCGTCCTCGTAGGCGGAGTGGAGGACCTCGGAGAGGTCCAGCCGGGGAAGGGTGTGCTTCAGGGTGATGCGGACGTTCAGGGTGCTGGGGTTTTCCGGATCGTACCCCGGGGGGCGGTAGAAGCGGACGATGATGTCCGCGTGGGCCTTCTGGGGCCAGATGAAGGCCCGGGAGTCGGGCATGCGCCGCTCTATGTCCGCCAGGACCTCCTCGGGGGTGTAGCCCCGCTTGGCCACGTCCCGCTTCACCTTCCACTCCCGGCGGAGCTCCTCCTCGGGGTCCAGGTAGACCGTGAGGTGGTAGCGGCCCCGCATCTCGGGGGAGAAGAGGGTGAGGAGCCCCTCCAGGATCACCACCCGGGGGATGAGCCGCCCCCCCTCCTCCACCGCCCGGGGGGCGGGCACGTAAACCGGGGGGTCAAAGGTGCCGGTGGTGTGGTTGTAGACGGGCTTCAGGATGGGTTCCCCCTCGGAAAGGAGCCGGACGTGCTGCTCCATGATGTCCATGTAGTTGCAGGCCGGGTTCAAGGGGGTGATGCCCAGTTCCTTCCGCTGCTTGCGATCGTACTTGTGGTAGTCGTCCACGCAGATGTTGGTGGTCCGCTCCACGCCGAGAAGCCGGGCCACCCCGCTGGACAGGGTGGTCTTCCCCGCCCCGGAGTCCCCGGCGATGCCGAGCATAAAGGGCCTATGGGGCATGCTCCTCCTCCTTAAAGAGGGAGCTGGCGTAGATGTCGTCCGCGGTGATGGTCACCAGCTCCTCGGGGGTCACGGGGCCCGCCTTCTGGTAGAGGCGGTAGGCCTGGCGGAGCTTGAAGCGATCTATGGCGTTGCGCACGCTCCTGGCGTAGGCGAAGTTGGGGCGTTCCATCCGCCGCTCCAGGTACTCCTTAAAGGCCACCTCGGCCTCGGGAGTGAGGCGGTACCCCTGCTTCTCCAGCATGATCAGGCCAATCTGGTAGAGTTCTTCCAGGTTATAGGGGGGGAACTCAATGTGGTGGGCGATGCGGGAACGCATCCCGGGGTTCAGGGCGAAGAACTCCTCCATGCGGTCCTTGTACCCCGCCAGGATGACCACCAGGTCCTCCCGCTGGTTCTCCATCACCTGGAGGAGGATCTCTATGGTCTCCTGGCCGTAGTCCCGCTCGTTCTCCGCCCGGTAGAGGCTGTAGGCCTCGTCAATGAAGAGCACCCCCCCCATGGCCCGCTTCAAGACCTCCTTGGTCTTGGGGGCGGTGTGGCCGATGTACTGGCCCACCAGGTCGTCCCGGCTGGCCACCACCAGGTGGTCGCGGCGGATGTAGCCCAGGCGGTGGAGGATGGTGGCCATGCGCATGGCCACCGTGGTCTTGCCCGTGCCCGGCGGCCCCACGAAGGCCATGTGCAGGGTGGGGCGGTCGGCCACCAGGTTAAGCTCCCGGCGGAGCTTGTCCACGGAGAGGTAGGCGGCGATCTCCCGGATGCGCCGCTTCACCGGGGCCAGGCCCACCAGCTCCTTGTCCAGGGCCTCGAGGACCGCCTCCACCTCGGGGTTTTTCACCAGGGCCAGGGCCTTTTCCTCTCCCATGCCGCCTCCTTAAAGGTAGGGGGAGGCCCCAAAAGCCTCCCCCAGAGGACCGTTACTCCTCCTGGTAGCGCTGCCCCTCAGGCCTCATGGTGGCGTAGGCCTCGAGGGTGTACTTAAGCCGCCTCCCGTCCGAGTAAAGCTGCCGGTGCAGGCGGAAGCCCGGCTCCTCCACCTTGGGCCGGTGGGCGATGAAGGACACCCGCTGGGCCTGCCACATGGGGGAGGGGTCGTAGCCGTTGATCTTGATGTAGTGGTTGGGGAAGGCCTCCCGGCACTTCTGGAACTCGTAGAAGGCGGGGGCGGCGTCCTCCAGGTCAAACATGGGCAGGCCCCACATGTTCCAGTAGACGTTGTAGGGGTGGGGGTCGTCGGTGTACTCGATGGAGACCGCCCAGCCGTTCTTGATGATGTACTCAATCTGAAGCCGAATTTCCTCGTCCGTCAGGTCGGGCAGGTAAGAGAAGGTTCCTTGGGTGATCCGCATGGCTTCCTCCTTTTAGCTCGGGGTGGGCAGGACATCGGGGGTGTCGGTGGAGGCGAAGTCAAAGGTCACGCTCCCCCAGGTCTCCAGGGCCGCGGCCAGGGCCTTGGAGTGCTGGGCGGCCTTCTTGAGGATCTCGGGGCCCTCGGCCAGGATGTCCCGGCCCTCGTTGCGGGCCTTAACCATGGCCTCCAGGGCCACCCGGTTGGCCGTGGCCCCCGCCTGGATGCCCATGGGGTGGCCGATGGTGCCGCCCCCGAACTGCAAGACCACGTCGTCCCCAAAGAGGGAGAGGAGGAGGTGCATCTGCCCCGCGTGGATGCCCCCCGAGGCCACGGGCATGACCGCGGGCAGGTAGGCCCAGTCCTGGTCAAAGTAAATCCCCTTCACGGGGTCGGCCTTCACGTACTGCTCCCGCAGGATGTCGTAGTAGCCCCGGGTCAGGTTGGGGTCCCCCTCCAGCTTACCCACCACGGTGCCCGCGTGGATGTGGTCCACCCCCAGCATGCGCATCCACTTGGCCAGGACGCGGAAGTTGATGCCGTGGTTCTTCTGGCGGGTGAAGGTGGCGTGGCTGGCCCGGTGGAGGTGGAGGATCATGCCGTTTTTGTGGCACCAGTTGGAGACGGACTGGAGGGCGGTGTAGCCCATGGTGAGGTCCACCATGACGATGATGGAGCCGATCTCCTTGGCGAACTCCAGCCTCTCGTAGACGTCCTCCATGGTGGCCGCGGTGACGTTCATGTAGTGCCCCTTGCGCTCCCCCGTCACCTGCTCGGCCTTCATCACCGCCTCCTGGGCGTAGAGGAAGCGGTCCCGCCAGCGCATGAAGGGCTGGGAGTTGATGTTCTCGTCGTCCTTGGTGAAGTCCAGCCCCCCCGCCAGGGCCTCGTAGACCACCCGGCCGTAGTTCCGCCCGGAAAGGCCCAGCTTGGGCTTCACCGTGGCCCCCAGGAGGGGCCGGCCGTACTTGTTCAGCATGTCCCGCTCCACGGGGATGCCGTGGGGGGCGCCCTTGAAGGTCTTGAGGTAGGCCACGGGGATGCGGAGGTCTTCAAGCCTCAGGGCCCTCAGGGCCTTGAAGCCGAAGACGTTCCCGATGATGCTGGAGGTCATGTTGGCGATGGAGCCTTCCTCAAAGAGGGCGAGGTCGTAGGCGATCCAGGCGAAGTACTGCTCGGGGTTGCCGGGCACGGGCTCCACCCGGAAGGCCTTGGCCCGGTAGCGATCCAGGTAGGTAAGCCGGTCCGTCCAGACCACGGTCCAGGTGGCGGTGGAGGACTCCCCGGCCACCGCCGCCGCCGCCTCCTCGGGCTCAATCCCGGGCTGGGGGGTGATGCGGAAAAGGGCGATGGTGTCGGTGTCCTTGGGCTCGTAGTCGGGGTCAAAGTACCCCATCTGCTTGTACTCCAAAACGCCCGCCTTGCTGTACTTGCCTTTGCCTGCGTACTGGGTGGACATCTTCCTAACCTCCTTTCAGTAGGCCACGGGGCTGATGCCCCGAAGCTTCTCAAGCCGGTGCCGGGCCTCCACCTTGCGCAGGGTGCGGGTGGCCCCGCGGATGACCAGGCTCTCCGTCCAGGCCTCCTGCGCCCCGTAGCGCACGCCCCTCAGGAAGGGCCCATCGGTGATGCCGGTGGCGGCGAAGTGGGTGTCCTCCGCCCGGCAGAGCTCCTCCAGGGTGTACACCTTTTCCAGGTCAAACCCCGCGTGGATCAGGTTCCAGCGCTCCTCCTCGCTCTGGGGGTCCAGGCGCATCTGCATCCCGCCCCCCAGGGCCCGCACGGCCACCGCGGCGATGACCCCCTCCGGGGTCCCCCCGGTGCCCATGAGGACGTCCACCCCCGTTCCCGGAAGCACCGCGGCCAGGGCCCCGGCCACGTCCCCGTCCGTCTGGAGGGTGATGCGGGCCCCCGCGTAGCGGATCTCCTCTATGAGCCGGGCGTGCCGGGGCTTGTCCAGGACGAAGACCGTAAGCTCCCGCACCGAGCGCTTCAGGGCCCGGGCGATCTCCTTGAGGTTGTCCGCCGCCGAGGCCTTCAGGTCGATGGCCTCCCGGGCCTCCGGGCCCACCACCAGCTTGGCAGCGTAGAACCCCGGCCCCGGGTTGAAGAGGGTGCCCTCGGGGGCCGCGGCCAGGACGCTGATGGCCCCGGGGCGCCCCAGGGCGAGAAGCCGGGTGCCCTCCACGGGGTCCACCGCCAGGTCCCAGAAGGGGCCCTCCCCCTGGCCCAGCTCCTCGCCGTTATAGAGCATGGGGGCCCGGTCCTTCTCCCCCTCGCCGATGACCACCCGGGCCCGGAAGTCCAGGCTGGAAAGGATGAGGCGCATGGCCTCCACCGCGGCCCGGTCCCCCTCCTCCTTGTTCCCCAGGCCCACCCAGCGGGCGGAGGCTAAGGCGGCGGCCTCCGTGGCCCGCATGAGGTCCAGACCCAGGTTGCGCGTAGGCATAGCCATGCGCTTACCTTAGGTGGGGGGTTTTATTATTGCAATCATATGTTTTGGGCTATACCATAAGCCCATGCTCATATCTAAAAACGCTAAACTGCCCAACCCCGCGGCATTACGGGTCTTCGTCACGGTGGTGGAGGAAGGAGGGGTGGGCCGGGCGGCCTTGGCCTTGGGCATCACCCAGCCCGCGGTGAGCCAGTACCTGAGGACCCTGGAGGAGCAGGTGGGCCACCCCCTCTTTGAGCGGCAGGGGCGGCACCTGGTCCTCTCCCGGGTGGGGGAGGCCCTCCTCCCCGAGGCCCGGCGGGTGGTCCAGGCCCTGGAGGGGTTCCAGCGGGTCTCCCAGGCCATGGGCCGCCTGGAGCTGGGGGAGGTGACCTTTGGGGCCTCCACCACCATGGCCACCTACGTGGTGCCCACCTTCCTCAAGCGCTTCCACCAAGAGCACCCGGGGATCCGGGTGCACCTGGAAAGCGGAAGCTCCGAGCGCCTGGCGGAGCGGCTCCGGATGGGGGAGCTGGAGTTCGCCATCCTCGAGGGCGTGGAGGGCTGGGAGGGGTACGACCGGCGGCTTTTCTACGAGGACGAGCTGGTCCTCATCGTCCCCCCCGAGCACCCCTGGGCGAACCGGAGCACCGTGCCCCCCACCTGGCTGGCCCAGGAGAGCCTGGTGGTGCGCAAGCCGGGCTCCATGACCTGGCGGGTCCTGGAGCGGGCTTTTGAGCAGGCGGGTCTGGAGCTCAAGCCCACCTTCTACACGGACAACAACGAGGTGACCAAGCGCCTGGTCATGGCCGGGGCAGGGGTGGGCATCGTGAGCCGGGTGGTGATCCAGCCCAACCTCAAGGTGGGCAACCTCCGGGCCCTGAGGCTGGAGGAGCCCGTGGGGGAGCTCCGGCGCATTTTCTGGCTGGTCTACCCCAGGAACGTGGCCAACCCCGCGGCCCAGGCCCTCATCGCCCTTCTAGGCTCTTGACCAGGCGGATGGCCAGGGCGAAGGCCACCACCAGAAGGGCCAGGAGGCCGAGCTCCGCCAGGACGGCCATAAACGCGGGGTCGCTGAGGTCAAACTTCTCCACCGCCTCCGCGGTGAGCACCAGGACCCGGCGCACCGCGGCGATGATGCCGATGATGAGGAAGGGGGTGGCCTCGAGGCTCCCCTCCCGGGCGAAGCGCACCAGGGTGTAGAGGATCTCCGCCAGCATCAGGGCCAGGAGGACCCGGTCCAGAAGGGTGAGGGCCACCTCGTGGTACCGCCCCGCCAGGAGGTTCTCCACCCCCTCCAGCAGGGTGGTGAGGAGGAGGATGGCCGCCCCGGCGGCGATGAGGAAGCCCGCGAAGAGGTAGATGACCGTCTCCGTGGCCTGGAGGATGCGGTAGGCGTCCCGCCTCACAGGGTTAGTCTACATCGTTGAGGAAATCGGGCTCTCCCACCTCTTCCAGGAACTTCTTCATCTCGTAAGGGGAGCGGATGGCCCCCACCTCCCCCAGGGGGCCCTCCATCCAGTGGGGGGTGGCCGCAGGGGGCGGGGTCTGGGCCCAGTAGAAGTAGTACAAGGCCCAGTAGCCGTGCTCGTCCTTAAGGACCACCGCGTCCCCATAGCCGTCCTCCAGCACCCTCACCGCCCGCTTCCTGGCCTCCTCGTAGGGCATCTCCGCGTACTCCATCCTTCCCCCTCCTACTTGGACTCGTTGATGAAGAGCATATACCCGTTGGCCTCCAACCACTTCGCCTGGTCGTAGGGCTCCCGGAAGCCCTCTGGGCTGGGCCTTGGGCCCTCCACCCAGTCGGGGGTTTCCTCGGGGTCGGGGGCCTTCCGCCCGTAGAGGCCAAAGAAGTAGTAGAGGGCGTAGTAACCCCCCTCCCCCAGGAGGACCAGGCCCTCCCCTACCCCGTCCACCAGCACCTTCAGGGCCTGGGGCTCGGCCTCCCGATAGGTCAGGGTGCGCATGGCCCCTCCAGGACCAGGTAGTCGGTGGTGATGCGGTCCTTGGCCATGGGCCGGAAGACCCGGTTGGCGAAGTCCACGTGCAGGGGGTGGTCCCGGTAGACCTCCACCACCTCCGGCCCCGCAAAGACCACGGAAAGCCAGTACCGGTACCGGGCCCCCGGGCTCAGGGCCTCCCCGTAGCGCAGGCCCAAGACCCCAGGAATCTGGGTGAGGACCGCCTTGGCCTCGGCCACCATGCGCCGCACCTCCTCCGGGCTCGCCTCCGCGTTGAAGACGATCAGGTGCTCCACCATCCCCTCACCTCCTCCAGGTAGTCCAGGTCCACCACTCCCCTTTCCCCCGCCCGGGGGCCCTGGAGGAACCGGGCCGGGTGCCCCGGCTCCCCCAGGTGCTCCGCCACCCCTTGGGCCTCGGAAAAGTCCTGGTCCGCGGTGTAGAGCCCCGGGGTGATGAGCACCGGGAAGCCCGCCCCCCGGGCGGAGAGGAGGCCGTTCCGGGAGTCCTCCACCGCCACCCCCTCCCCCTCCCCTAGGCCCAGCTCCCTTCGGGCCAGGTGGTAGATGGCGGGGTCGGGCTTCTTGCGGGGCACGATGTCCCCCGCCAGGACCAGGTGAAAGACCCCCTTTAGCCCGCTGGTCTCCAAAAAGGCCCGGGCGTTCTCCGGGCTGGTGGTGGTGACCAGGGCCAAGAGGAGCCCCGCCTCCCGGGCCTCCCCCAGAAGCCTTCGCACCCCCGGGCGCAAAGGGGCCCCCTCCTCCCGAAGAAGGGCCTCGTAGAGGGCGTTTTTCCGCTGGTGCAGGCGGGTTAGGGCCTCCTCGGAAAGCCGGGGGGCATCCGGGAAGGAGCGGAGGAAGTGGGCGATGCGCTCCTTGCCCCCCGTCACCTCCAGAAGGGCCTTGTAGAGGGGCCGGTCCCAGGAGAAGGGGAGGCCCGCCTCCCGGAAGGCGCGGTTGAAGGCCTCCCGGTGGAGCTCCTCCGTCTCCGCCAGGGTGCCGTCCAGGTCCAAGAGCAGGGCCTTTACCCCCACCATAGGCGCATCCGGGCCATGGCGAGCCCCTTCAGGGCCTCCTTCATCCCCGCCATGAGGTCCAAGTAGCCTTCCCCCGAAACCTCCCTCAGGGCCCGGGCCGCCTCCAGGGCCAGGTCGGCGTAGAGGTTGATCTTGCGGATGCCCCTCTGCACCAGGGCCCGGTACTCCTCGGGGCTAAGCCCCGAAGCCCCGTGGAGCACCAGGGGCACGGGGAGGGCGGAAAGGCGCTCCAGAAGGGGGAGGTTGAGCCGGGTGGGCCCCTTGTAGAGGCCGTGCCGGGTGCCGATGCTCACCGCCAGGGCGTCCACCCCTGTTTCCGCCAGGTAGCGCTCGGCCTCGAGGGGGTCGGTGTAGAGGGGGGCCTCCCGGTCCTCCCCGGGGCCGTAGTGGCCCGGCACCACCCCCACCTCCCCCTCCACCCCCGCGCCGAAGGCCCGGGCCACCTCCACCGCCAGGCGGGTGAGGCGGATGTTCTCCTCCAAGGGGAGGTGGCTTCCGTCCAGCATCACCCCCGTAAACCCCAGGCGCAGGGCCTCCACCACCTCCTCTAGGGTTTCCCCGTGGTCCAGGTGGAGGGCCACGGGCACCCGGGCCGCCTCCGCCAGGTGGCGGAGGCCGGGGGCCAGGGCGGGGAGGGGCGGCCCCCCCAGGTGGGGGGCCACGCTGAGGATCACGGGCAGGCCCAGGGTTTCCGCCCCCTCCAAGACCGCCTCCGCCCACTCCAGGCCCACCACGTCAAAGGCCCCCACCGCCCGGCCCTTCTCGGGGAGGACCTCTTTTAGGCTCAAGAGCATCAGCCCCTCCCGAAAACCATCCCCCCGTCCCGGAAGCCCTGGAAGACGGGCACCACCCCGTGGCGGTCCACCTGGGCGCACAGGGCCACGTCCGCCCCCAGGCCCACCCGCTCCAGGGCCTGGGCGGCCTCGGAAACCCAAAGGACCTCCAAAGGCGGGCTCTGGGCCAGGAAGAGGGCCAGATGGGCCATCTCCCCTTCGGGCCGGAACCCCAGGGCCAACAGCCTAGCCCCGATGACCCCCACGGCGTAGAGGTCGTCCAAGGCCACCTGGCCCTCCTTGCCCGCGGCCACCAGGGCCACCTCCTCCCCCAGCTCCGAGGCCTTTTGGGCCACGCTGGAGGCGTTCTGCAACGATCCCAAGAGGATGGCCCGGGCCCCCTTGACCGCGTGGGCCGCCCGGGTGCCGTTGGTGGTGGCCATGACCACCGTCCGGCCCCGGACCCCCTCCGCCTCCTTGGGGGAGTTCCCCAGGTCAAACCCCTCGGGCCTAAGCCCCCCCACCTCCCCCGCCAGGACCTCCCCCGGGCGCCTGAGGGCCCGGGCGGCCTCGAGGGAGGGGGCCAGGACCAGAGCCTCGGCCCCCGCCTCCAGGTAGACCCCCGCGGTGGTGGTGGCCCGGATCACGTCCACCACGATGGCCACCTCCCGGTAGGCCCCAGGGCGGGGTAGGGGGTCCACCCAGAACCTCATAGGAGCTCTTCCAAGGCCTCCGCCACCCGCTCCGGGGTGAAGCCCAGGCGCTCGTAGACCTCGGGGTAGGGGGCGCTGGCCCCGAAGCGGTCCAGGCCCACTGCCCTATGGGCGTACCGCTCCCAGCCCAAGCTGGCCCCCGCCTCCACCGCCACCGTGGGAAGCCCTTTGGGGAGAACCTGCTCCCGGTACTCCGCAGGCTGGGCCTCAAAGAGCTCCCAAGAAGGCAGGCTCACCACCCGCACCCGCCGCCCCTTTCCGTTCAGGAGGGCCTTGGCCCTGAGGGCCAGGTGGACCTCGCTCCCCGTGGCCACCAGGATGCCCTCGGGCTCCTCGTCCTCCTCCAGGACGTACCCGCCCTTTAGGAGCCCTTTCGCCTTCTCCGGGGAAAGGAGGGGCACCGCCTGGCGGGTGAGGATGAGGGCGGTGGGGCCTTCCTTCCGCCTCAAGGCCACCTGCCAGGCGTAGAAGGTCTCGTGGGCGTCCGCGGGACGGATCACCCAAAGGTCCGGCATGGCCCTCAGGGCCATGAGGTGCTCCACGGGCTGGTGGGTGGGGCCGTCCTCCCCAAGGGCGATGGAGTCGTGGGTGAAGACAAAGACCGTGGGGGTCCCCATGAGGGCGGCAAGGCGGAGGGCGGGGCGCATGTAGTCGGAGAAGACCAGGAAGGTCCCCCCGTAGGCCCTATACCCCCCGTGGAGGTTGAGCCCGTTCAGGATGGCCCCCATGGCGTGCTCCCGCACCCCGAAGTGGAGGTAGCGGCCGGAAGGGTTCTCCCGGGAAAAGTCCGCCATCCCCTTGGCCTGGGTGTTGTTGGAGGGGGTGAGGTCGGCGCTACCCCCAAGGAGCTCGGGCATCCTGGGGGCGATCTCGTCCAGGGTGCGGCCGCTTGCCGCCCGGGTGGCCACGGGCTTGTCAAAGGCGGGAGGGGTTTCGGGCAAGGGGGGTAGCTCCCCCTTGAGGCGGCGGAGGAGCTCCTCGTAGAGGTCAGGGTAGGCCTTGGCGTAGGCCTCGAGGCGCCTTTCCCATTCCTCCTTCAGGGCCCGGCCCCTCGGGCGCATGTCCATGTGGCGGTAGACCTCCTCCGGCACCACGAAAGGCGGGTAGGGCCAGCCCAGGGCCTTGCGGGTGGCCTCCACCGCCTCCGGCCCCAAGGGCTCCCCATGGGCCTTGTGGGAGTCCTGCTTGGGGGAGCCGTAGCCGATGTGGCTCCGCACGGCGATGAGGGTGGGCCGCTCGTCCAGCTGGGCGAGCCGTAGGGCGTGCTGGAGGGCGGAGAGGTCGTTGGCGTCCTCCACCCTCAGGGTCTGCCAGCCGTAGGCCCGGTAGCGGGCGAGGACGTCCTCCGTGAAGGCCAGGTCCGTGGGGCCGTCAATGGAGATGCGGTTGTCGTCCCAGAAGACGATGAGCTTGGAAAGCCCCCAGGTGCCCGCCAAAGAGCTCGCCTCCCCGGAAACCCCCTCCATCAGGTCCCCGTCCGAGGCCAGGACGTAGGTCCAGTGGTCCACCACCGTGTGCCCCGGGCGGTTGAACTCCAGGGCGAGCTTCTTCTCCGCCAAGGCCAGGCCCACCGCGGTGGAGATCCCCTGGCCCAAGGGCCCCGTGGTCACCTCCACCCCTGGGGTGTGGCCCCGCTCGGGGTGGCCGGGGGTCTTGGAGCCCCATTGGCGGAAGCGCTGGAGCTCCTCCAGGGGAAGGTCGTAGCCCGTGAGGTGGAGGACGGCATAAAGGAGCATGGAGCCGTGCCCTGCGGAGAGGACGAACCGGTCCCGGTCCGGCCACAAGGGGTCTTCGGGGTGGTGGCGCAGGACCTCCCGGAAGAGGAGGTAGGCCAGGGGGGCCATGGCCATGGGCATGCCGGGGTGGCCGCTTCTCGCCTTCTCCACGGCGTCTATGGCCAAAAAGCGGATGGCGTTCACCGAAAGGGCGGCTAGGTCTTTGGTCTCGGTCATCTTCCCTCCAGGCTAAGGGCGCGTGAGGCCGGGCACAAGCCAAGCCCTCCGGGGCATCCATAAAAGCTCCCTTATACAAAGGGCCCTTAGCCCCGGAAAAAACTATACGCCTTGCCTTCGCCCTTCCCGGGTGCTAGAATCGCCAAAGGTGTGGGCGCCCGTAGCTCAGCAGGATAGAGCGGGGGCTTCCTAAGCCCTAGGCCGGGGGTTCGAATCCCTCCGGGCGCACCAAGCCCCACCTCCCCCTAAGGGGGAGGTGGGCTCCTTTTGTATGGCTTGGCGCTCTAGCGCCTTTTCGGGCCAGGGGCCGCCAAAACCCCCTCCACCCGCTTGGCCTGCTCCAGGCGAAGGCCCTGGAGCTGGCTGAGCTTGGGAAGATCCTGGGGGCGGAGGTCTACGTAGAAGCCGTCCTCCGCCTCGAGGATCTTCCCCACCTCGAGGCCCCGCTCCTTGAGGAGGGCCACCAGGCGGGGCAGGGTGAGCCGGGCCCCGGTGGCCTTAAAGGTGCGCCAGCCCTCCTCCCCCGTGAGGAGGCTCTTCTCCTTGGGGGCCCCGCCCAGGAGGAGGGCCATGAGGGCCGCCACCACCTCCACCCGCCCCTCGGCGAAAAGGCGCTGGGCGAAGTCCAGGTAGAGCTTGTAGTCCCGCTCCGGCACCCCGGCCAGGCGGGCCAGGAGGTGTTGCCATTTGGCCTCCAAGACCTCCTCCGGCGTGGGGGGGTTCACCCGGCGGAAGGTGCGGCCCACGGCCTTTTCCAGGGCCATGAGCTCCCGCTTCTCCCTAGGGCCATAGAAGGCCACCACCTCGCCCCCCCGCCCGGCCCGGCCCGTGCGTCCGGAGCGGTGCTGGTAGGCCTCGGGGCTTTGGGGCAGGCGGTAGTGGACCACCAGGTCCACCTCGGGGATGTCCAGGCCCCGGGCGGCCACGTCCGTGGCCACGAGAACGCGCACCTCCCCCTCCCGGAAGGCCTTCAGGACCCGCTCCCGGTCCGACTGGGAAAGGTCCCCGTGGATGGCCCGGGCGGGGTGGCCCGCCTGGAGGAGGCCCGCGGCCACCTCCTCCGTTTCCCGCTTGGTGGAGGTGAAGACGATGGCCCGCTTGGGGGCCTTCACAAAGAGGAGGTCGGAAAGGAGGCCCAGGCGGTCGGTGGGGGCCAGGATGGCCTCCTCCTGGTAGGTCACCCCCTCCTCCCTCACCACGTTGATGAGCACGGGGGCGCGCATGTAGCGCTCGGAAAGCTTCCGGGCCCAGGAGGGCAGGGTGGCGGAGAAGAGGAGGGTCTGGCGCTCCTTGGGGGTGGCGGAAAGAAGCCTTTCCACCTCCTCCTCAAACCCCATGGAGAGCATCTCGTCCGCCTCGTCCAAGACGGCGATCTCCACCCGGGAGAGGTCCAAGACCCCCTGCTCCAAATAGTCCAGGGCCCGCCCGGGGGTGGCCACCACCACGTCGGCCCCCCGGGCCAGGGCCTCCTTTTGCTTGCCGTAGCCGGTGCCCCCGTAGACGGCCACCACCTTGAGGTGGGGGGCCACGGAGGCCACCTCCTCCGCCACCTGCAGGGCCAGCTCCCGGGTGGGGGTGAGGACCAGGGCCCTGGGGGGGCGGCCCCGCTCGGAAGAGGGGGCCAGGCGCTCGGCGATGGGCAGGGCGAAGGCCAGGGTCTTGCCCGTGCCCGTGCGGGCCTGGCCGATGAGGTCCCGCCCGTCCAGGGCGATGGGCAACGCGGCGGCCTGAATGGGGGTGGGGGCAAAGATGCCCTTGGCCTTTAGGGCCTCCAGGATCTCCGGCTTCAAGGGAAAGTTGGCAAACTCCATCCTCTTCGGTTCCTTTCCGGGCCTCACCCGCACGCCCAAGGAGGAAGAGGGGGATGCCCGTAAACCTTCTTAGGTTAGTGATTCAAGGAACAAAAGTCAAGGGGATGACGGTGGCCTCCTCCCCGGCCTCGAGGTCCCGGTCCGGGGGGAGGACCACCAGGACGTTGCCAAAGGCCATGGAGCGCAGGACCCCGCTGGACTGGTTCCCGGTGGTGCGCACCACCGGCCCCTCCTCAAAGGAGAGCACCCCCCGGCGGAAGACCTTCTTCCCCTTGGCCCCCTTGAAGGGGGTAAGGGCCCGGGCCTTAAGGGTCCCGTAAGGGGCCTCGGTGCGCTTCAAGAGGCGGAAGAGGAAGGGGCGGCCGTAGAGGAAAAAGGTCACCAGGCTGGAGACGGGGTTTCCGGGGAGGCCCAAAACCGGCACCCCCCTAAGCCGGGCCAGGAGAAGGGGCCCCCCCGGCTGCTGGCGCACCTTCCAGAAGACCACCTCCCCCTCCTCCTCCAAGACCCGGCGCACCACATCGTAGGCCCCCATGGACACCCCCCCGGAGGTGAGGAGGAGGTCCAGGGGCAGGGCGGCTTCCAGGGCGGCAAGGAGCCGCTTGGGGTCGTCGGGGACCTTCCCCAGGAGGACGGGCTCCCCCCCGGCCTCCCGCACCAGGCCGAGGAGCCCGTAGGCGTTGGAGTTGTACACCCCCCCAAAGGGCAGGGGCTCCCCCGGCTCCACCACCTCGTCCCCCGTGGAGAGGATGCCCACCCGGGGCCTCCGGAACACCGGAAGGCGGGGGTGGCCCATGGCCGCGGCCAGGGCCAGGCGGCCCGGGGTGAGGAGGTCCCCCCGGCGGAGGTAGACCTCCCCCTTCTTCAGGTCGTCCCCCCTGGGCCGGATGTCCTTGGGGCTCGCGGGGGCATAGAGGAGGACCCACTCCCCTTCCCTTTTCGTGTCCTCCACCCGCACCACCGCGTCCGCCCCCGTGGGGATGGGGGCCCCGGTGTAGACCGCCACCGCCTCCCCCCTTTTCACCTCCCCCAGGAAGGGCTTCCCCGCGGGGGCCTCCCCCACCACCCTAAGGCGCACGGGGTTTTCCGGGGAGGCCGAGAGGGTGTCCTCCTCCCGGCAGGCGTAGCCGTCTATGGCGGTGTCGTCCTGGTCGGGGTGGTCCACCAAAGAGACCAGGTCTTCCGCCAGGACGCGGCCAAAGGCCTCGGGTAGGGGAAGGACCTCCTTTTCGGGCTCAAAGCGGGCCTCCTCCAAGACCAGTTCCAGGGCCTCTTCCACGCTAAGGTTCGTCCGCATAGGCCCCAGTTTAGCGCCGGAAGGCCCAGGGCCAGAGGGCGATGCCCAGGGCGTAGAGGGTGAGGGTGGTGGCGAAGAGGTAGTGGAAGGCCGTGAGGCCCAAGGCTTCCTGGACCATCCCGGAAAGGGCGCTTCCCAAAGCGAAGAGAAGGCTCCAAAGGGCCCCTTCCATGAGGAAAAAGCCGGGGCGCTCCTCCTCCCTAAGCCGCTCCGTCACCAGCGCGGCGTAGACCGGCCCCGCGGCGTTCATCAGGGCCCCCCGCACCAAAAGGGCCAGGGTCACCAGGGAAAGCCACGGGGCCCAGGCCAGGGCGGCCAGGAAGGGGAGGGAGAGGGCCTGGACCAGGACCACCGCCCCCACCCCTCCCACCCGGCGCACCAGAAGGGGCTGGAGGAGCATGGCGAGGCCCGTGGCCAAGGAGGAGAGGGCGAAGACGAACCCCGTGGCCCCGTAGGTGAGGCCGAACTTCTCCTTTAGGTACAGGTTCAAAAAGGGGATGACAAGCCCCGCCCCAAAGGCGATGACCGCGTTGGGGAGGAAGAGCCTAAGCCAAAGCCCAAACCGCCCCCCAAACCGGGGGATGCCCCCCTGCCCCTCCGCCACCCCACGGACGAAGGGGAGGGCCAGGAGGAAAAAGGGCAGGGCGAAGGGGAGGACGGAGCGGGCCCCCAGGAGGTCGGAGAGGAAGCCGGCGAGGAGGGTGGAGAGGAAGCCGGTGGCGGTGGTGAGGGCCGCCTGGAGGCTAAAGACCCGGACCCTCTCCCCCTCGGGCACCACCCGGGCGAGGAGGGCGGGCAAAGCCCCCTGGAGCGCCGCCCCCGCCAGGCCGTAGAGGGCCACGCCCAGGAGGGGGAGGAGGCCCAGGGTGAGGAGCCCCCCGCCGAGAAGGGCGAGAGCCAAGGCCAGGTAGAAGCTCCTCAGGTACCCCAGCTTGGGGATGAGCCAGGCCAAGGGTAGGGCGAAGACCACCCCCACCCCCACCAGGAGGGCCTGGGCCAGGCCGATGGCCTCGCGGGAGAAGCCCAGGGCCTCGAGGTGGAAGTTCAGGAAGAAGTAGACCAGGTTGGCCCCCAAGGACCAGAGGAAGCTGGCGAGGAGGAGCCTCGGTATCACGCCCCCTCCCGGCTGGGGCAGTGGGGGGCGAGCGGGCAGGCGGCGCACTTGGGCTTCCTTGCGGTGCAGACGTAGCGGCCGTGGAGGACCAGGGCGTGGTGGACGAAGACCCAGTCCTCCTTGGGGAAGAGGGCCTCGAGGTCGGCCCCGATCTTTTCCGGGCGCTTGGCCTGGGAAAGGCATAGCCTCCGGGCGAGGCGGGCCACGTGGGTGTCCACCGCAATCCCCGGCACCCCCAAGACCCCCAGCACCACGGTGGCCGTCTTCCACCCCACCCCGGGGAGGCGCATCAGGGCCTTCTTGTCCCGGGGGACCTCCCCCCCGTGCTCCTCCACCAGCCTCCTCGCCAGGGCCACGAGATTTCTCGCCTTGGTGCGGTAAAGCCCGATGCGCTTTATGTAGGGCTCCACCTCCTCCGCCCTCGCCTCCGCCAGGGCCTCTGGGGTGGGGAAGCGGGCGAAGAGGGCCGGGGTGGCCTGGTTCACGCTTTTGTCCGTGGCCTGGGCGGAAAGGACCGTGGCCACGAGGAGCTGGAAGGGGTTTTCGTGGTGGAGCTCCGTGCGGGCCTTGGGGTAGGCCCCTCTCAGGGCCTTCAGGATGGCCTGGGCCCGTGCCTTCTTCTCCTCTAGGCCTTCCCTAGGGCAACCCACGCCCCCAACTCTACAATGAAAAGGTGGAACGGCCCAAACTGGGGCTCATCGTAAAGGAGCCCTACGCCAGCCTCATCGTGGACGGGAAGAAGACCTGGGAGCTCCGCAAGCGGAGGGCCCGCCACCGGGGGCCCTTGGGCATCGTAAGCCGGGGCTGGCTCATCGGCCAGGCGGACCTGGTGGGGGTGGAGGGGCCCTTTACCGTGGAGGAGCTTTTGGCCCACGGGGAAAAGCACCGCGCGGAGGAGGCCTTCCTCCGGGCCTACGCCGGGGAGGAGCCCCTCTTCGCCTGGGTCTTGGAAAACGCCTTCCGCTACGAGCGCCCCCTCTACGTGCCGAAAAGACCCGGGCGGGTCATGTTCGTGGACCTCTCCGAGGTACGGCCATAACCCCCCCGTAGCCCACGTAGACCAGGAGGTCCGGGTCCAGGGCCTGCACCACCTCAGGCCGGTGGGTGGCGGCCACCAGGGTGATCCCCGCCGCCCGCAGGAGCTTGGAAAGGCCCAGGGCCACCCGGCGGGCGGTGGGCACGTCCAGGTGCGCGGCGAGCTCGTCGATAAGGAGGAGGTCGGGCCGCTTGGCGAGGAGAAGGGCCAGGCGGAAGCGCTCCCTTTGCCCAGTGGAAAGCTCCTTGGGCCGGGCCCGGTAGAGCACGGCGTCGGAAAGGCCCACCCGGTTCAGGACCTCTATGGCCGCCCCCACGTCCCCCATCTCCCCGTACACCCGCTCCAGGATGGGGAGGTCCCCAAGAGGCTCCTCCACCTCCCCCGGGATGTGGGCGGCGAGGCGGCCCGGGGGGAGGATGACCTTTCCCTCCTCGGGGGGTTCCCCCAGGAGGAGGCGGAGCAGGGTGGTCTTCCCCGCCCCGCTGGCCCCCGAGAGGACCACCAGGGCCCCGGGGGGGATGGTGAGGTCCACCCCCTTCAGGACCAGCCGCTCCAGCCTTCGGGCCCTGACCCCAAAGGCGAGGAGGGCCTCCTCCACCTCCTTGGAAAGGGCCTTCAGGTCCAAAAGGCTCCGGTAGCCCTTGCGCACCCCTTCCAGGCGGATGGGCGCTTTAAGCCCCTCCACCCGGCCGTAGCGGGGGCGGAAAAGCCGCCCCCCGTGGGCCCGGGCGTAGGGGTCTTCCTGGAGGAAGCGCTCCAGGTGGGCCTGGGCCTCCTCCGTGAGGGGGTAGGCCAGGACGGGCCGGCCCGAGGCGGTGTCAAAGAGGTAGCGGAAGCCCACCCGTTCAAAGAAGGGGTGGTAGCGGGCCATCTGGGCGATGGTGTAGACCAGGTGCTTGGCCCGCCGCCCCTCGGGGGCCCCCCGCTCCCGGGCCCAGGCCAAGGCCATCTCCACGAGAAGGGCCCCAAACCCCTCCGAGCGGTAGTCGGGGTGGACCACCACCCGGGCGATGCGGGCCGCGGCGGTCTCCACCCGGGCGAGCCTTTCCTCCCAATCCGCCCCCCCCTCGTAGGTGGGGTGGAACCAGTCCGGAGGGAAGATCCGCTCCCGGATGTTCCGCTCCACCCCTTCCGGGGTCTTCCGGTGCATGCGGGGGATGGGGGGGTCCAGGCGGAGGTAGCCGAGGATTCTGGGCTCAAAGGGGAGGCGCTCCCGGAGCTCCAGCACCAGGAAGCGGCTCGCCGGGGTGGAGCCCCGGATCTCCTTGAGGCGGGCCTCGCCCCCGCAGTCGCACAGGGGCTTGCTGTTGGCGAGAAGGGTCCTGTGGCAGCGGGGGCAGGCCCAAAGGGCCACCACCTCCTTCTCCGAGGCGTAGTGGTACTGCTCCAGCTCGGCGATGGCCTCGAAGTCCCCCTCGTAGACCGCCTCCCGCACCCTCAGGCGGTAGCGGTAGGCCTCGCCTCCCAGGGGGCCTTCCCGCACATGCTCTAAAGTCTTCTCAAAAGGGGGCCAGATGGGAAAGGCGCCGGAGAGGGCGTACTCGTCAAAGCCCAGAATGGGCTTTTTCTCCTCCGTTTCCAGGCGCACCCGGTCCCCGGGCCTAAGCCACTTGGCCGCGTCCCCGCTCATGCGGAGGAGGAGGCCCCCCTCCAGGAGGACCTCCCCGTACCAGCGCCAGTAGATCCTGTGCCCCAGGACCCGCATCAGTAGGCCTTGGCGAAGACCACCCGCTTCCCGTAGGCCGCGGGCCTTCCGCAGCGCACGCAAAGGCCCTCTTCCTCCTCCCCCTCAAAGGGCACGCAGCGGGTGGTGGCGGTGGTCTCCTCCTGGATGAGCCGCTCGCAGGCCTTGTCCCCGCAGTGGAAGGCCAGGGCGAAGCCCTCCTGCACCGCCTCCTTAAAGGCCTCGTAATCGTCCACCTTGCGGGTGTGGGCCTCCCGGAAGGCCAGGGCACGTTGGTAGAGGGCCTCGTGGAACGCGGTAAGCTTTTCGGGAAGGAGGGCGGGGAAGGCGGCGAGGGGCACCCTCTCCTTCCCCCCCAGGCGGCTCGCCAAAACGGCCTCCCCGGCCTCGAGGTCCTTGGGGCCGAGCTCAATCCGGTAGGGCACCCCTTTGAGCTCCCACTCGTGGAACTTGTAGCCCGGGGTGTACTGGTCCCGGTCGTCCACCTGCACCCGGACCCCCGCCTGGAGGAGGGCCTGCCTAAGCCCATAGGCGGCCTCCAGCACCCTTTCCCGGGTCTCGTCCTTGTAGATGGGCACGATCACCGCCTGGATGGGGGCGAGCCTCGGGGGGAGGATGAGGCCTTGGTCGTCCCCGTGGGTCATGATGATGGCCCCGATGAAGCGCCAGGAGAGGCCCCAGCTGGTGGTGTGCACGTACTTCACCTGGAGGTCCTTGTCCTGGAACTTGATGTCAAAGGCCCGGGCGAAGTTCTCCCCCAGGTAGTGACTGGTGCCCGCCTGGAGGGCCTTGCCGTCTTTCATCATGGCCTCGATGGTGGTGGTGTAGACCGCCCCGGCGAACTTCTCCTTCTCCGTCTTTAAGCCCTCCAGGACGGGGATGGCGGCGTACTCCCGGGCGAGCCTGGCGTAGACCCCGAGCATCCGGCGCACCTCCTCCTCCGCCTCCTCCTTGGTGGCGTGGGCGGTGTGCCCCTCCTGCCAAAGGAACTCGCTGGTGCGGAGGAAAGGCCTGGTGCGGAGCTCCCAGCGCACCACGTTCCCCCACTGGTTCAGGAGCTGGGGCAGGTCGCGCCAGCTCCGGATCCACTTGGACCACATGTAGCCGATGACCGTCTCCGAGGTGGGCCGGACCGCAAGGGGCTCCTCCAGCTCCTCCCCCCCGGCGTGGGTGACCACGGCGAGCTCGGGGGAGAAGCCCTCCACGTGCTCCGCCTCCTTCTTCAGGAAGCTCATGGGGATGAAGAGGGGGAAGTAGGCGTTCTGGTGGCCCGTCTCCTTGAACATGCGGTCCAGCTCCCGCTGGATGTTCTCCCAGATGGCGTACCCGTAGGGCCGGACCACGATGGTGCCCCGCACGGGGCCGTAATCGGCGAGCTCGGCCTTTTGGATGACCTCGAGGTACCACTCGCTGAAGTCTTGGCTTTGGGGGGTGAGGCCCTTCTCCTTCGCCATACCCGCCCATCATACCCGGTGTAAGATAGACCTGCCCCTTTAGGAGGTGGCTCATGAAGATTCGTTGGGCGTTTATTGGCATTCTCGGTCTACTGGGCATGGGGCTTTGGGCCTGCACCCAGCCGGCCGGAGAGGGCCCTGGGCTTGCCCCTATGAGCGCCAAGCCCCAAGAGGCCCGGCGCTACCTGGTGGTCTTCCGCGCGGAAACCCTCCCCGCGGGGGCCCGGGCCTGGGCGGAAGGCCAGGGGGCGCGGGTGCTTAAGGCCCTGGAGCCCATCGGCACCCTGGTGGTCCAGGCCAGCCCCCAGGCGGCCCAGCGCCTGGCCCGGGACCCTCGGGTCCTCAGCGTGGGGGTAGAGCACCGCTACGCCCTCCCCAAGCGGGAGATGGTCCTGGAAACCGAGGAAACCTACGGGGCCCCCACCCCAGCGGACACCCTCTACCGCTGGCAGTGGGACATCCGCCGGATCAAGGCCCCCGAGGTCTGGGCCCGGATTCCCCTGGAAGCCCAGGCCCAGGCCACGGTGGCCATCCTGGACACCGGGATCATGGACAACCACCCGGACCTCCAAGGCCAGATCGTGGACTTCGTGGCCACCAACTACTGCCAGGAGGTGGGCGGGCCCAGCGCCACCCCCAGCTACCCCAAGTACAGCCTCTGGATAGACTTTGACCGGCCCATAGACCCTGAGAACCCCTGCACCCCCGCCCCCTCGGTGATGTACGAGGCCCACGGCACCCACGTGGCGGGCACGGTGGCCGCCCGCTTTGGGGGGGGCCGGGTGGTGGGGGTGGCCCCGGGCCTGCGCCTGGCGGCCTACAAGGTCTTTGACCGGATTCACTACACCGTGGGGAACGAAGAGGTGGACGACGTGGGCGCCTTTGACGGGCCCATCTTTGAGGCCATCCTGGACGCGGCCCGGAAGGGGTACGCGGTCATCAACATGAGCCTGGGGGGCACCCTGGACACCCGCAACCGGGAGGACGTGGCCGCCCTGGTGGCCTGGGACCGGGTGATGAAGTACGCCAACCAGATGGGCACCGTCATCGTGGCCTCCGCGGGGAACGCCGGGGAGAACGCCAACGGCGTTCTCGTCCACATCCCCTCGGACCTCCCCACGGTGATCTCCGTCTCCGCCACCGGCACCGCCACCCCCTTGTGGCAGTACCCTTACCCCACCCCCGAAACCCTGAACGCCGAGCCCGGCCAGGACGTGCTGGCCTTCTACTCCAACTACGGCGCGGCGGTGGACCTGGCCGCCCCTGGAGGGGACTGCGGCCTGGACGAGAACGGGGTCACCTGGTGCGCGAGGCCCAGCAATGAGCGCCCTGCGGGCTGGCACTACCACCTCATCCTCTCCACCGTCATCGTGAACGAGACCACCCCGGCCTATGCCTGGTACGCGGGCACCTCCATGGCAAGCCCCCATGTGGCCGCGGTGGCGGGGCTGGTGAAGGCCCTCCACCCCACGTGGACCCCGGGGGAGGTGCGGGCCCACCTGAAGGCCACCGCGGAGAACCTAGGCCAGCGCCAGCTCTTCGGCCACGGGCTAGTGGACGCGGACCGCGCGGCCCGATAAGCCCTTAAGCCCCCTCGCCCCGCCGCTTGTGAGCGGCGGGGTTAAAATCTCGCCATGGACCTCTTCCCCATCTTCCAAGAACTGATGCAGGCCTCGGAGAGCAAGATCCTCCTGGTGGTCCTGGACGGGGTGGGGGGGCTGCCCCTGGAGCCCGGAGGCCCCACGGAGCTCGAGGCCGCCAGAACCCCCAACCTAGACCGCCTGGCGGAGGAAAGCGCCTTAGGCCTCCTCACCCCCGTGTACCCCGGCCTGGCCCCCGGATCGGGCCCCGGCCACCTGGCCCTTTTCGGCTACGACCCCTTCCGCTTCCTGGTGGGCCGGGGGGCCCTCAGCGCCCTGGGCCTAGGGGCGGACTTCCGGGAGGGGGACGTGGCCCTAAGGGGGAACTTCGCCACCCTGGCCCCTGACGGCACCGTGCTGGACCGCCGGGCCGGCCGGCCCAGCACGGAGGAGAACCGAAGGGTGGTGGCCCGGCTCCAGGAGGCCATCCCCCGGCTGGAGGACGTGGAGGTCCACTTCTACACGGAAAGCGAGCACCGGTTCCTGGTGGTCCTCCGGGGGGAAGGGCTTTCCGACGCGGTGACGGACACCGATCCCCAGAAGGCGGGCCTCAAACCCCTCCCCGCCCGGGCCCTGGAGGCGGGGGCGGAGCGCACCGCCCGCCTCGTGGGCCTCCTCTCCGAACGGATCCGGGAGGTGTTAAGGGACGAGCCCAAGCTGAACGGGGCCCTCTTCCGGGGGGCTTCCAAGCGCCCAAGCTTCCCCAGCATGGGGGAGGTCTACGGCCTGCGGGCGGCGGCCATCGCCAGCTACCCCATGTACAAGGGCCTGGCCAGCCTGGTGGGCATGGAGGTCCTCCCCGTGGAGGGGGAGGGGGACGCCCACGAGGGGAAGCTCAGGACCCTACGGGAGAACTGGGACCGCTACGACTTCTTCTACCTCCACTTCAAGAAGACGGACGCCAAGGGGGAGGACGGGGACTTCTGGGGGAAGGTGGGGGAGATAGAGCGCTTTGACGCCCTTCTGCCCGAGCTCCTCGCCCTAGGGCCCACGGTCTTGGCCCTCACCGGGGACCACTCCACCCCCGCGGCCCTCAAGGCCCACTCCTGGCACCCCGTGCCCCTCCTCCTCAAGGCCCCCTATCTGAGGAGGGACGAGGCCAGGCGCTTCACGGAAGGGGAGGCCCTGAAGGGAAGCCTCGGGCACCTTAGGGGGGTGGAGCTCATGCCCCTCCTCCTGGCCCACGCGGGGCGGCTCGCCAAGTACGGGGCCTAAAGGTACCCCGCCCGCCTCAGCTCCTCCGCCACCGCCTCCAGCACCCGCTCGTAGGCCTCCTCCAGGCCCAGGCCCTCGAGGGTGGCCCCCGCCGCGGGCACGTGCCCCCCGCCCCCCAGCTTCAGGGCGATGTTCTGGGCGGAAACCCCGCCCCGGGAGCGGATGGAAACCTTGATCCCCTCCCCTTTGCGCCTCAGGTAGACGGCCACCAGGCTCCCCTCCACGTAGCGGATGACCCCCACGAAGCCGTCGGAGTCCTCCTCGGGGATGTCCACGTCCTCCGGGAGGTGGGCGGTGACCAAAAGGCCCCCAAAGTGCAGGCGCAGGGTGGAAAGCACCGCCCCAAGCCCCTGGTAGTACACGGGCGGGCGGTACTGGAGGCGGTCGGTGATCTCGGAAAGCCTCACCCCGTAGGAGAGGAGCTCCGCCGCCACCCTTAGGACCTCCGGGGTGGTGTTGGCGAAGCGGAAGTTGCCGGTGTCGGTGACGATGCCGGTGAGCACGGGGGTGGCCAGCTCCTCCGTCCAGGGCACGCCCAGGAGGTCAATGAGCTCCTTCACCATCTGGGCCGTGGCGGCCTTGGTGGGCTCCACCACGGCCAGCTGGCCGAAGCGGGGGTTGGTGCCGTGGTGGTCAATGTTGATCACGAACCCCTCCACCGGCGCCCCCACCACCCGGCTGGGGTCGGCGGCGTCCAGGGCCACCAGGGTGGCCCCGGGGGGGAGCTTATCCACGGGGTCCGCGTACTCCTCCTCCTTGGCCAGGAAGCGGAGGAAGCGGGGGGGCTCCGCCACCCAGTAGGCCTCCTTGCCCAAGGCCTTTAGGGCCCGGTAAAGCCCCAGGGAGCTTCCGATGGCATCCCCGTCGGGGTCCACATGGGTGGCGATGTAGATGGGGCCCTCGAGGGCCTTCAGAACCTCGGCCACCAGGCGCATCTTCTCCCAGTACTGGGGGTCGGCAAGCGTGTCCACGTAGGCTAGGCTATCACGGGAAGGGGTTTTTCACCCGCAGGCCCCCGTAGTCCTGGGGGTTAAGGTCCTCGCTCCAAACCACCCGTGCCCCCAGGGCCCGCGCCCGGCGCACCAGGTCCTCGGTAAGCCTTGGGGCGAGGTTCCGGCCCATGGCCCTACTCCATGATGCGCTCTAAAGGGCCGGTCCTCCCAAGCCCCTTCCCCACCGTAGCGCAATACGGCGGGGTGGCCTCAAAGGTTCCACCCCCCCGCCACCTCCAGGACCTGCCCCGTGAGGTAGGGCTCGTTCACCAGGAAGACCACGGTGCGGGCGATCTCCTCAAGAAAGGCGAGCCGCCCCATGGGGATCTCGTGCAGGGGCTTGGAGATGGAGTTCTCCGCCACCCCCGGGGCCACCACGTTGGCGGTGATCCCACTCATGGCGAAGCGCTTGGCGATGGCCTTGGTGTAGAGGACCACCCCCGTCTTGGCGATGACGTAGGGGGTGATGTGAGGCCGGGCCAGGAGGTTCGTGGCCCCCGCGTAGCCCAGGTTCACGATGCGGCCGAACCCTTGGGCCACCATGAGGGGCAGCACCTTTTGGGTGAGGAGGAAGGTGGCGGTGAGGTTGGTGTCCAGGATCCAGCGCCACTCCTCCAGGGTCACCTCCTCAATGGGCTTGTAGAGGTAGTCCCCCACGTTGTTCACCAGGACCCCTACCCCCCCCAGGTGGTAGCGCACCTCCTCCACCAAAAGGGCCACCTCCTCCTCCCGGGTGAGGTCGGCCCGCACCTTGATGGCCTTCACCCCCAGGGCCTCCGCCTCGGCCCGCGTGGCCTCGGCCAGGGCCTCGGAGGTGCGGTAGTGGACGCAGACATGGTAGCCCTCCCGGGCCAGGGCCAGGAGGATGGCCCGGCCGATGCCCTTGGCGCTGCCCGTGACCAGGGCCACCCTCATGCGCCCTCCAGGTAGGCCTCAAGGAGGGTCCGGGTGAAACGGTTGAGGGGGTAGGAAAGGCCCTTTTCCGGCTCCACCCAGGCCCACTCCAGGATCTCCCCATTCGGCCGCACCTCCCCTTCCCCTCGGGCGAAGTAGTTGATGAGGAGCATGTGGGTGGGCCTATAGAACTCCTCGCTAAAACGGGCCTCCTGGAGGAGGGCGAAGCGGATTTCCGAAAGCGTTAGGCCCACCTCCTCCCGGATCTCCCGCCGAAGGGCCTCCTCCAGGGCCTCCCCCCACTCCACCTTCCCCCCGGGGACGCCCCAAAGCCCCCGCCACTTGGCCGTCCTCACCAGGAGGACCCGCCCCTCCCTTTCCACCAAAGCCCCTACCGTGGGGATGGGATGCTCCGGACGATCCGCCATAGGTACCAGGCCCCAAGATACAGGGCCTGGAGGAGGGCGAAGGTAAGGTAGGCCCTAGGTTGCCCCAAGGCCAGGAAAAGCCCCAGGAAGAAGAGCTGGGTGGAAAGCCCCAGGTTCACCACCCCCGCCAGGGCGGCCTCGTCCCAAAAGCGCAAGGGGTCTAGGCCCAAGCGCCCCTGGAGGAAGCGCTCCAGGGCCCGGATGGCCCGGTCCTGGGGGGCGAAGAGGAGGGCGTAGAGGCCCTGGAGGAGGGTGAGAAGGGGGGTCTTTTGCTCTTCAGGAGAGTCCCTGAAGGCCTCTCCCCGGGCCTCCCGGTAGAGCCTTTCCAGGTTGAAGTCAAAGGACTGGGCCAAGGTGAAGGCCAAAAAGGCCAGGAGGGCCAGGCCCACCTCCCCCGTCCTCGCCCCCAGGGCGAGGAAAAGGGCCAGGTTGCCCAGGAAGTCCATTTCCGTGTCCAGATACCGGCCGAGCTCGGAAACCTCCCCCCTGAGCCGGGCCAGCTGGCCGTCGGCGTTGTCCAACACGGTCTTGAGCTGGAGGAGAAGGGCGGCCATGAGGTCCTCCCCCCTAAGGATGAGCCCCGCCGCGAGGAGGACCAGGGCGGTGTGGAAGAGGACGAGATGGGGGGGTTTGACCGGGGTGGGGAGGAGGAGGCGGACCAGGAGGTGGGCCAAGGGGCGGTAGAGGAGGACGTTTAAGAACTCCTGCACCGGCCTGGCCTTGGCCCCGGGCACCATGGTCAATACCCCACCGCAGCTTGCCCCATACCCCTAGTCCCTAAGGTGCTCCAGGATGCGGGCCACCACCTCTTCCAGGCCCATCTCGCTGGTGTCAATGACCAGCGCGTCCGGCGCGGGGGCGCTTTGGCGCCGGTCCTTCTCGTCCCGCGCCAGGAGCTCCCGGAGCACCTCCTCAAAGGCCTGGGGCCTTTCCTTGGCCCGCCTTCTCGCCCGCACCTCGGGGCGGGCGGTGAGGTAGAACTTGTGGGGGGCTTGGGGGAAGACCGCGGTGCCCATGTCCCGCCCCTCGGCCACGAAGGGCGGGGGGACCTCCTTGAGCCTGGCGTTCACCCAGGCCCGAACCCCCTCCTTCCGGGCCACCTGGGAGACGAGGCGGTCCACCTCCGGGGTGTGGAGGAAGGGGGTGAGGTCCTCCCCGTTCTGGAGGACGCGGTCGGCCTCGAGGCGCACCCCCTTCCCCTCCAAGAGGGCGAGGAGGGCCTGTTCGTCCTCTGGGTCCACCCCGTGGCGGAGGGCCAGGTAGGCCGCGGCCCGGTAGAGGAGGCCGCTGGAGAGGTAGGGCACCCCCAAGGCCTCCGCCACCCTCCTCGCCACCGTGCTCTTCCCCGAGGCCGAGGGGCCGTCGATGGTCACGATGCCGCGCATAGCCTCTTCAGGTCCTCAAAGAAGCCCGGATAGGAGATCTCCGCCCACTGGGGCTCGTAGACCCTAACCCCCACGGGCAACCCCGCCACGGCGAAGGCCATGGCGATGCGGTGGTCGTGGAAGGGCTCCACCGCCCCAGGCCGCACCCCGCCCCCCCGGATCCTGAGCCAGTCCGGCCCCTCCTCCACCTCCACCCCCAGGGCGCGGAGGTTCTGGGCGATGGCCGAAACCCGGTCCGACTCCTTCACCCGGAGCTCGGAAAGGTTCGGGATGTGGGTCTCCCCTTCCGCCCAGGCGGCGGCCGCGGCCAGGACGGGCACCTCGTCCACCATGAGGGGGATGAGGCTGGGATCCACGGAAACCCCTTTTAAGGGGCTATGCCGGGCCCGCACCCAGCCCACGGGCTCCCCACCCTCCCCCTCCTCCACCCGCCACTCCAGGTCCGCCCCCATGGCCTTTAGGACCTTTAGGAGGCCGGTGCGGGTGGGGTTCAGGCCCACCCCCTCGAGGGTCACCTCCGAACCCGGCACCAGGAGGGCCGCCACCAGGAAAAACGCGGCGCTGGAGAAGTCCCCAGGCACAATAAGGTCCCGCGCGGGGAAGGGCTCCGCAGGACGGGTGCGCACCCGGGGGCCCTCCTTCTCCAGGGGCAGGCCGAAGTGCAGGAAGAGCCTCTCCGTGTGGTCCCGGGTGGGGACGGGCTCCTCCACCTCCGTCACCCCTTCCGCGAAGAGGCCCGCCAGGAGGAGGGCGCTTTTCACCTGGGCGCTGGGCACGGGGAGGGTGTAGCGGAGGCCCCGGAGGGGCACCCCCCGCACGGCCAAGGGGGCCCTCCTCCCCCCTTCCCGCCCCTCAATCCGGGCCCCCATGGCCCTCAGGGGCTCCACCACCCGGCCCATGGGCCTCCGCCTTAAGGAGGCATCCCCGGTGAGGACGGCGAAAAGCCCCTCCTGCCCGGCCAGGAGGCCGAGGAGGAGGCGCATGAGGGTCCCCGCGTTCCCGCAGTCTATGACGTCCTCGGGCTCCTTCAGGCGGAGCCCCACCCCCCGGACGCGGAAGTGGGGGCCCTCCTCCGCGATCTCCGCCCCCAGGGCGGCCATGGCCTTGGCGGTGGAGAGGGTGTCCCCCGCCTTCAAGGGGTAAAGGAGCCGCCCCTCCCCCTCGCTTAGGGCCAGGAGCATGAGGCCCCGGTGGGTCACGGACTTGTCCCCGGGGACCCTCAAGACCCCCCTTAAGGGGCCTTCCGCCTTGAGGTCCAAAAAGGGCCGGTTCATGCCCTAGAGTCTACCGGGCACCGAAGCCGGTGGGAAACCCCATCGCCTTTGAGCTTGGGGGCCCCCGCCGGAGCAGGTGCTCCGGCGGGGTACCTAGGCCCTGGCCCTCTCCACCGCCTCCCGGAAGACCCCTATGGCCTCCTCCACCTCCTCTTCCGTGGTGAAGCGGCCCAGGGAGAAGCGCAAGGAGGCCCGGGCCTCCTTGGGGGTGCGGCCCATGGCCAGGAGGACGTGGGAGGGCTCGAGGCTCCCCGCGCTGCAGGCCGAGCCCGAGGAGACGGCCACCCCCAGGAAGTCCATGGCGAGAAGGAGGGTCTCCCCGTCCGCCCCCTTCACGGTGACGTTGGTGATCTTGGGAAGCCGCCCCTCCCTGGGGCCGTTAAGCTCCACCCCCTCCACGGAGAGGAGGCCGGCCTCGAGGCGGTCCCTTAGGGCCCTAAGCCTCTCCGACTCCTCGGGGAGGAGCCTTAGGGCCTTCTCCAGGGCCACCGCCATCCCGTGGGCCAGGACGGGGCTTGGGGTCCCCCCCCGCCTGCCCCCCTCCTGCTTGCCCGGCACCAGGGGGTAAAGGCTCACCCCCCGGCGCACCAAAAGCCCCCCGATGCCCTTGGGGCCGTAGAACTTGTGGGCGCTGAAGGAGAGGAGGTCCACCCCAAGCTCAGAAAAGCTCACGGGCACCTGGCCCACGGCCTGCACCGCGTCCGTGTGGAAGAGGGCCCCGTGGCGGTGGGCCACCTCCGCGAAGGCCCGAACGGGGTAAAGGGCCCCCGTCTCGTTGCCCGCCAGCATCACGCTCACCAGAAAGGTGTCGGGGCGGAGGGCCTCCTCCAGCTGTTCGGGGTAGACCATCCCCTCCCGGTCCGGCTTCAGGCGGGTCACGGAAAAGCCCAGGCGCTCAAGAAGGCTTAGGGCCCCCAAAACGGCGGCGTGCTCCACCTCCGTGCTCACCACGTGCCCCCGCCCCCGGGCCAGGGCCACCCCCAAAAGGGCCAGGGCGTCCGCCTCCGAGCCCGAGCCGGTGAAGACGAGCTCCCTGGGGGAGGCCGCAAGGAGGTGAGCGATCCGCTCCCGGGCCTCCTCCAGCACCCTTCGCGCCCTCTGGCCGAAGCGGTGCACGCTGGAGGGGTTGCCGAAGACCCCCTCCACCTCCCGCATGGCCTCGGCCACCTCCGGGTCCAGGGGGGTGGTGGCGGCGTAGTCCAGGTAAATCCCCCGCTCCCTGCGCTCCATGGCGATCTAGGAAGCCTCCAGCTGGATGAGCCTCTTGGCCTCCAGAAGCTTCCGCTCCTCTATGAGGTCCTGGAGGGTGGTGCCCCCCAAAACCCCCCGCATGGCCAGGTCCACCCGTTTCCAGAGGAGCTCCGTGGAGCACTGGCCCACCTTGGCGCAGCTTTCCGGGTCCTCAATGCAGGACACGGGGGCCAGGCTCCCCTCCAGGGCCTCCACCACCTCGAGGGCGGTGACCCGCTCGGGGGGGCGGGCCAGGCGGTACCCCCCCTTGGCCCCGCGCACGGAACGGATGAAGCCCGCGCGGCGGAGCTGGGCGGCGATCTGCTCCAGGTAGTGGAGGCTGATGCCCTGGGCCTCGGCCACCTCCTTGAGGGGCACCGCCTGGGGCGCGCGGAGGCCGATCTCCACCAGGGCGCGCAGGCCGTACTGGGCCTTCGTGGACACCCACATGCCCTCAGTATACGCCTATTTTCCGCCTGAGAATACGGGTTTAAAGAGGGCTAGGGCGAAGAGGAGGGTCTGGACCAGGACGATGCTGGCCCCGCTGGGCAGGTCCAGGAGGAAGGCCACGAGGAGGCCTAAGAGGGTGGCCAGGAGGGCCAGGCCCAGGGAAAGGAGGGTCATGCCCGCGAAGGTGCGGGCCAGAAGCCTCCCCGTGGCCCCGGGGATGACCAGAAAAGCGGCCACCAGGATGGCCCCCACCAGCTTCACCGCCAGCACCAGGCCCAGGGCCACCAAGGCGGAGAGGAGGTAGTCGTGAAGGACCACGGGAAGCCGGTCCGCCTGGGCCAGCTCCCGGTCTAAGGTGGCGTAGGCCCAGGCCCCCCACAGGGGGAGGAAAAGGAGGAGGAAGAGGAGGAGAAGCCCCAAGGCCAAAAGGTCCTGGGGCCCCACGAAGAGGAGGGAACCGAAGAGGTAGCCCATGGCGTCCCCCACGTACCCCCGGGCCCGGGAGAGGAAGACCGCCCCCAAGGCCACGGAGAGGGCGAAGAACACCCCGATGGCCGTGTCCTCGGAAAGGGGGGTTTTCTCCTTGACCCAGGTGATGAGGAGGGCCACCAGGAGGGTGAAGGGGAGGGCCAGGTAGAGGGGCTCCTCCCTTAGGAAAAGCCCCAGGGCCACCCCGGCGAAGGCCGCGTGGGCCAGGCCATCCCCCAGGAAGGAAAGCCGCCTTTGCACCACGAAGGGGCTTAGGAAGCCGGCGAAAAGGGCCACCCCAAGCCCCGCGAGAAGGGCCCGCTGGAAGAAAGGGTAGGCCAGGGCCTCAAGCATCCTTGCCCCCCGCGTAAACCCCATGCGCATGCCCCAGGTGGCCGAAGGCCTGGCGCAGGCAGGCCTCGGAAAGGGCCCGCTCCGGGGGCCCGAAGCCGATGACCTTTCGGTTCAGGACGAGCACGTGGCTCGCGTGGTGGGCCGCGTCCAGGTCGTGGGTGATCATGAGGACCGTGGCCCCGGTCTCCGCCTGGTAGGCCTCGAGGTAGCGGTAGAGGTCCACCTCCCCCACCCGGTCCACCCCCGTGGCGGGCTCGTCCAGGAGGAGGAGCTTGGGCCGGCGCACCAGGGCCCGGGCCAGGTACACCCGTTGCAGCTGCCCCCCGGAAAGCCGCCCCAGGGGGCGCTCCGCCAGGTCCTCCGCCCCCACCCGCCTCAGGGCCTCCAGGGCCAAGGCGCGCGCCTCCCTCCCCAAGCGGAAGGGCCAGGTGGGCCTTAGCCCCGTGGCCACCAGCTCCAGGCTCAGGGCGGGAAAGGTGCGGTCAAAGGTCTTGATCTGGGGCACGTAGCCGATGCGCTTGGGGTCCACCGCCCGAAGGGGATGGCCAAAAAGCCGTACCTCTCCCCTAAAGGGGACCAGGCCCAGAAAGGCCTTCAAGAGGGTGCTCTTCCCCGCCCCGTTGGGGCCGATGACCGCCACGAAGGCCCCTTCGGGGACCTTCAGGGAAACCCCCTCCAGGGCCACAAAGTCCCCAAAGCGCACGGAAAGGCCTTCCGCCTCGAGGGCCCACACCCCCTGATGATAATAACTTTTCAATATCCCGTCAAGGCCTCACATGAAGCGCTTGCGCCTTTTGTAGGCCTTCACCTCCTTGAAGCTCTTCCGCCCCCCGCCCTTGGCCACCCCCAGGTAGAACTCCTGCACGTCCGGGTTCTCCAAGAGGTCCTCCCGGCTCCCCTCCAGGACGATGCGCCCCGTCTCCATGATGTAGCCGTAGTGGGCCACGGAAAGGGCCATGCGGGCGTTCTGCTCCACCACCAAGACCGTGACCCCCTCCTCCGCGTTCACCCGGGCCACGATGTCAAAGATCTCCCGCACCAAAAGGGGGGCAAGGCCCAAGGAGGGCTCGTCCAGGAGGAGGAGCCTGGGCCTGGTGAGGAGGGCGCGGCCGATGGCGATCATCTGCTGCTCCCCCCCGGAGCAGTACCCCGCCAGGCGGTGGCGGAGCTCGGCTAGGCGAGGGAAGTAGTGGTAGATGCGCTCCAGCTCCTCCCCGGCCCGCCCCCCCCGCACCAGGGTGCCCACCCGGAGGTTCTCCTCCACGGTGAGGTGCTTGAAGACGCGCCGCCCCTCCAGCACCTGGACGATCCCCAGGCGGACGATCTCCTCGGGGGGGCGGTTGTGGATGGGCTTCCCCCCATAGAGGATCTCCCCCCGCACCACCTCCCCGTCCTCGGGGATGAGGAGGCCGGAGATGGCCCTCAAGGTGGTGGTCTTCCCCGCGCCGTTGGGGCCTAGGAGGGCGGTGATCCGCCCCTCGGGCACCTTGAGGGAGACCCCCCTGAGGACCTGGATGATGTCGTGGTACACCACCTCTATGTTGTTGACCAAAAGAAGGATGGGGCCGAGGTCTTCGGGTCGGACCGGGGTCATGGCTGGGAAAAGGGGGGTGGGGGTTTCCCCACCCCCAGGTCTAAGGGCTACTTGCCGTAGTGGACCTTGCGGAAGAGGGCCGAGGTGAAGGGCTCGGTCACGGGGACGAACCGGCCCCCCTTGGCCTCGAGGATCCGGAGGCCCTCCGCGCCGGTGTGCTCGCTCCTGGTGAAGTCAATCTCAATCCCTTGCTTGGTGGAAACGGCAAAGCCCGGCTTGAAGGCGTTGGGGCCGTTCATGCCGATGATGGCCTGGTACACGGTCTCGTGGGTGATGCGCTTGAACCGCTCCTGGGCCCGGCGCATGGCCTCCACCGCGATGGCCGCGGCCAGCATCCCGTTGGTGTAGTTGGTGCTGCGCACGATGGCCTCCGGGCGGCCGTACTTCTTGCCCAGCTCCTTCTGCAGCTGGATGCCCGCGGCGTCCTCCTCGTACATGTAGAAGCTGGTGGCCCAGAGGAAGCCCTCCGCCGCGTCCCCCGCCAGGTTGATGAGGTCGGGACCCCCGGTGTAATGGGCCCCCAGCTGCTTGATCTTCTTGTCCAGGCCCAGGCGCTTGGCGTCTTTCAGGATGTTGGCCACGGGCCCGGCCACGTTCTGGTGGACGATGTACTCCACCCCCTGGGCCTCGAGGCGCTTCAGGAGGGCGGTGTTGTCCAGGTTGCCCCCGCCCACCTCCTGCACGTCCACAATCTGGAGGCCCAGCTGCTGGGCCGCTTTCCGGGCGTCCGCCACCGGGGCCCGGCCGAAGGGCGAGGGGTTGACCACCAGGGCCACCTTGGCCCCCTTCTTCTGCTTGGCGATGTACTCCAACAGGGCCACCACCTGCTCGGAGTAGGTGGAGGTGGGGATGAAGAAGTAATCGTTGTTGGGAGGATCCACCAGCTCCACGTGCATGGAGGCGGGGATGGTGGGAATCTTCAGCTCCTGGATCAGGGGCTTAAGCTGCAGGTTGGCCCCCGTGGCGTAGGAGAGGAAGAGGGGGATCTTGAACCGGTCCACCGCCTCCTCAAAGAAGCGCTGGGTGTTGGCGTTGTTGTACTGGTCGTCCCGCACCACGCAGTTCAGGACCACCCCGGGAATGAGCTTCCGCTCGTTGGCGTACCGGCAGTAGTCCTCCACCGCCGCCCCGTAAGGCGCCCCCGCGTCCGAGGTGGGCCCGGTGATGGCCCCCGACCAGAACAGGGTCACCTGCTGCTGGCCCAAGGCCAGCCCCGCCGCCGCTAAAACGCCTAGCCACCGCTTCTGCATACCCATCCCTCCCTCTAGTACTTAAACGGCCAGGTGCGAAGGTAGCTTCGCACCAGACGCCACCAGTTGTAAAGCCCCCGGGGCTCAAACATAAGGAAGAGCAGGATCACGAGCCCGAAGACCAAAGGACGAAGCGCGCTGGCCACGTCCACCCCCGCCACGCTGAAGCCCAGGGCCTTGATGGCCTGGGACAGGGCCTCCATGTTCACGTCCAAAAGCTCCAGGAAAAGGGGGCCCAGGAAACTCCCCACCAGGGTGCCCAACCCCCCCACGATGGCCATGGCCAGGAGCTTGATGGAAACCGCAAAGGTGTAGTCCTCAATCACCACCGCCCGGGAAAGGTAGGCGTAGAGCACCCCGGCCACCCCCGCGTAAAAGGCCCCCAGGGCGAAGGCGAACAGCTTGGTCCGGCCCGGGTCCATGCCCATGGCGTCCGCGGCCCGGTCGTTGTCCCGCACCGCCACCAACGCGCGGCCGTACTTGGTGCGGAGGAGGTTGCGCCAAAAGAGGGCCAGGCCCACAAGGAGGGCCAGGCTCACGTAGTACCAAAAATGGTAGTGGTTGCGAAACCCCACCTCGTAGCCGAAGAAGGCCACCCGGGGCATCTCCATGGCCCCCCCTTGGCGCAAAAGGGGCAGGTGGCCCACGCTCCACTCAAAGATCACCTGGAAGGCCAGGGTGGCCAGGGCCAGGTAGAGGTGCTTCACCCTGAGGCTTGGGATGCCCACCAAATAGCCGAAGAAGGCCGCCACCACCCCCCCCAAGGGCAGGACGAGCCAGAAGGGCAGGCCCAAGGGGGCGAGGAGGGCCGCGGTGTAGGCCCCCACCCCCATGAAGGCCGCCTGGCCGATGTTGATGAGCCCCGCGTAGCCCGTGGTGATGTTGAGGCCGAGCACCGCGATGCTGTAGACCAGGATGAGGTCCAGGATGAAGACCTGGGTCCGGGCCAGAAGCTGGGGCAGGACCAAAAGGGCCCCCAGGAAAAGCAGGAGGGAAACGAGCTCCCGGTGGGTGGCGAAGATGGAGGCGTCCTCCTCGTAGCGGGTCTTGTAGTTGCCGGTCTGGGCCCAAGGGTTCTTCATACGCGCTCAATCTCCTCCGTGCCGAAAAGGCCATGGGGCTTGAACCAGAGGACCAACAAGAGGACCAGGAAGGGGAAGACGTCCCGCGTCCCCCCGCCGGGGACGTAAGCGTCCAGGTAGCCCGCGGCCAGGTTCTCCAGCACCCCGATGAGGATGCCCGCCACCACCGCCCCGGGGATGGAGTCCAGCCCCCCCAGGATGACCACGGGGAAGACCTTGAGGCCGATGTGGACCAGCCCGTCCAGGTTCAAGCCGGAGATGGTGCCCACCACGAGCCCCGCCGCGGCGGCCGTAAGCCCCGCGGCCGCCCAGGCCAGAGCGAAGACCTTTTCCACAGAAACCCCCAGGCTCATGGAGGCCATCTGGTCGTCGGCCACGCTGCGCATGGCGATGCCCAGGGTGGAGCGCTGGAAGAACCAGGTGAAGAGGAGGAGGAAGACCAGGGTGAAGGCCACCGCCAAGAGCTGGGCGTAGGAGATCTGCACCCCCAAGAAGGCCACGCCCCCGGCCGGCAAGAAGGGGGGGTAGCTGAAGTTGCCCGCCCCAAAGGGGGTGAGGTGGATGAGGCCGTCTAGGAGGGAGGCCAGGCCGATGGTGGCCATGATCACCGCGATGATGGGCTGGCCCACCATGCGCTTCAGGAAAACCCGCTCCACCCCAAAGCCCAAAAGGGCGGTGAAGGCCAGGGCCAAGGCCGCGGCCAGCAGGAAAGGAAGCCCCAAGGAGACCGCGGCGAAGTAGGCGGTGAAGGCCCCGATGGCGATGAACTGCCCCTGGGCGAAGTTCACCACCCGGCTGGCCTTGTAGATGAGCACAAACCCCAAGGCGGCCAGGGCGTAGACGAGACCCAGCACCACCCCGGAAAGGAGGACCTGCAGGAAAAAGCTCACGCCGGCACCCCCTCCCCTAAGGTCAGGACGGGCACCCGCGCCCTAACGCGCTGGACGGTGCCGTCTTGGTAACGGAACTCCGTCTCCACCTCCGCCTCCTCCTGCCCCGAGTAGAGGGCCTCCACCAGGGGGCCGTACTTCCTCGCGATGAGGCCCCGCCGCACCTTGCCCGTGCGGGTGAGCTCCTCATCGTCCGCGTCCAAAAGCTTGGGCAGGAGGAGGAAGCGGCGCACCTTAAGGGTCTCGGGCAGGTCCCGGTTCACCCGCTCCACCTCCTTCTGGATGAGCTCGGCCACCTCGGGCTTGGTGGAGAGGTCCAGGTAGGTGGTGTAGGCCAGGCCCCGGTCCTCCGCCCACTTGCCCACGGTCTGGGGGTCCACGTTGAGGAAGGCGGCCAGGTAGGGCTTGCGGTCCCCAAAGACCACCGCCTCCTTGATGTAGGGGCTGAACTTGAGCTTGTTCTCCACAAACTGGGGGCTGAAGATCTCCCCGCTTTGGGTGCGCATCACGTCGCTGAGGCGGTCTATGACCACCAGGTGGCCGTCCTCCGTGAGGTAGCCCGCGTCCCCCGTGTGGAGCCACCCCTCCCGGAAGGTTTCCGCCGTGGCCTCCGGCCGCTCCCAGTACCCCGCGCAGACCGCGTCCGAGCGGCAGAGGATCTCCCCTTCCTCGCTGATCCTGACCTCGGTGCCGGGGATGGGCTTGCCCACGGTGTCGTAGCGGATGTCCCCATCCCGGTGGACGAAGGCGATGCCGATGATCTCCGTCTGCCCGTAGATCTGCTTGAGGTTCACCCCGATGGCGTGGAAGAAGCGGAAGGTGTCGGGGCCCAGGGCGGCCCCCCCCGTGTAGGCCCGCCTGAGGCGCAGGAAACCCAACTGGTCCCTAAGGGGCTTGAAGAGGAGCTGGTCGGAAAGCCAGTAGGCGAGGCGCAAAGCGAGGGGCATGGGCCTCCCCCGCATGCGGTACTCCGCCGCCCGGTAGCCTATCCTTAGAAGCCTTTCGTAGACGAAGCGGTTAAAGCGGGGGCTTTCGGAGATGCGCACGAAGATGTTGCTCTGGATGCTCTCCCAGACCCTGGGGGGGCTGAACATCACGTGGGGTCCGATCTCTTTAAGGTCGTGCATGGCCGTCTCCACCGCCTCGGGGAAGTTCACCGCGAACCCCCCGGTGAGGGCCATGGCCACGGACATCATCTGCTCCCCGATCCAGGCGAGGGGCAGGAAGGAGAGGTAGTCGTCCGTGGGCGCCAAAGGGTCCACCTCCTGCAGGGCCACGCCCATATGGACCATGTTCCGGTGGCGGAGCATGGCCGCCTTGGGGCGGCCGGTGGTGCCGGAGGTGGAGGAGAGGTGGCAGACCTCCTCGGGGCTGGCGGAGAGGAGGAGCTTTTCCACCGCCTCGGGGTGTTTCGTGCGGTGCTCCCGGCCCCGTTCCAGGACCTCCTGGAAGGAAAGGAGCCAGGGGTCCCGGTAGCCCCCCATGCCCTTCTCATCCTCGTAGATCACGTGGCGCACCTGGGGGATCTCGTTTCTGATCTCGTAGAGCTTGTCCACCTGCTCCTGGTCCTCCGCCAGGACGATGCTGGCCCCGGTGTAGGTGAGCATGTAGGCGATCTCGGGGGGAAGGCTGCTCTGGTACACCCCCACGCTGATCCCCCTTACGGCCTGGGCCCCAAGCTCCGCGTAGAGCCACTCGGGGATGTTGTCCGCGAGGATGGCGAGCCGGTCCCCCGGGTTGAAGCCCAGGGAGAGGAGGCCGTGGGCGAAGAGGAGGACCTTCTCGTAGTACTCGGCGTAGGTGATCTCGTTCCATATGCCGAGGTCCTTCTCCCTCAAGGCCACCCGGTCCCCCTCCTCCAGGGCCCTGAGGCGGAGGAGCTGGGGCAGGGTGTAGCGCTTGAGCTCGTAAGAGGGCCGGATCACGCTTCCACCCCCAGGTAGGCCTCCTGGACCCGGGGGTTTTTGGCCACGGCCTCCGGGGCACCCTCGGCGATGACCTGGCCGAAGTCCAGAACGTAGATGCGGTCGGAGATGTCCATGACCACCCCTAGGTCGTGCTCGATGAGGACCACGGTGGTCCCCCGGGCGCGGATCTCCAGGATGAAGCGGACCATGTCCTCCTTCTCCTCCAGGGTCATCCCCGCCATGGGCTCGTCCAGAAGGAGGAGCTTGGGGGAAAGGGCCAGGGCCCGGGCCACCTCCACCCGCTTCCTCACCCCGTAGGGGAGGTTGCCCACGGGGGCTTTGCGGTAGGCCTCGAGCTCCATGAAGTCTATGACCTCCTCCACCGCCTTGCGGTTCTCCACCTCCTCCTTCAGGGCCCGGCCGTAGAAGAGGCCCGCCCCGAAGAGGCCGTAGCGGAGGTGGGTGTGGCGGGCCAGGAGGAGGTTTTCCAAGACGGTGAGCCCCGAGAAGAGCTCGATGTTCTGAAAGGCCCGGGCGATCCCCTTGCGGGTCACCTCGTGGGGGGTGGCCCGGGTGAGGTCGTGCCCCTCAAAGAGGATGCGTCCTCGCTGGGGGTGGTAGAAGCCGGAGATGCAGTTTAGAAGGCTCGTCTTCCCCGCCCCGTTGGGGCCGATGACCGAGACCAGCTCGCCCCGTTCCACCTCCAGGGAGACCCCGCTCAGCGCCGCAAGCCCCCCAAAGGTAAGGGTGATGTTCTCCACCTGAAGCTGGGCCACGCCTGCCTCCCTAACGACCGTTTGCCGGGGAGTATAGCAGGGGCCACAAAAGGATGTCAATCCTATGCACGCCCGCGAAAAAACGTTACACCGAATCCATCCCGGGGGTTGGGCCTGGCCAGGGGTCTATGGTACACTCTTCGGGGTATCGGGGGCTAGGCCCCAAGGGAGGGAGATGGATGAAAAGGACCTGGCAACCCAACCGCAGGAAACGGGCCAAGACCCACGGCTTCCGGGCCAGGATGCGCACCCCCGGGGGGCGCAAGGTGCTGAAGCGCAGGCGGCAGAAGGGCCGCTGGCGGCTCACGCCCAGGGTGCACCGCTAAAGAGCCTTAAGGGGGACAGCGCCTTCCGGCGCCTCCGCCAGGGGCGGACCGGGCGGGGGCGGTACGTCACCGTCCGCTGGCTTCCCGCCCCGGAGCTCCGGGTGGGCATCGTGGTGTCCAAGAAGGTGGGCAAGGCGGTGGTGCGGAACCGGGTGAAGCGCCGCCTGAGGGAGATCCTCCGCCGCCTCCACCTGCCCCGGGCCCACCTCCTCCTGGTGGCCACCCCGGAGGCCCGGGAGGCGGGCTTCGCCGAGCTCTTCCAGGACCTCACGCGGGCTCTGAAGAAAAGCGGGCTGGTACAATAGGCCCCGTGCGTGGGTTTCTCCTCCTTCTGGTCAAGTTCTACCGGCGTTTCCTCTCGCCCCTAAAGCCCAAAATCTGCCGCTTCCACCCCACCTGCTCGGCCTACGCCCTGGAGGCCCTGGAGCGGCACGGGGCCTTTTGGGGAAGCTACCTCGCTGTAAGGCGGATCCTCCGCTGCCACCCCTTGCACCCTGGGGGCCTGGACCCTGTGCCCCTGGTCTTTCCTCCCAAAAAAGTCAAGGGGGTGGGGCGGTGAGGCGGCTCCTCGCCCTCTTCGCCCTTTTGGGGTTGGCCCTGGGCCTCGAGGCCCGCTTCAAAGAGGCGGACGTGAACGGGGACGGCCGGGCCGAAAGGGTGGCCGAGACCAACCTCATGGACCTGGCCTTCACCCCCAGCGGGGAGGTCCTGGGCTGGTACGTGAAGACCTACAAGGGCACCGCCTTCTCCGACTACACCCGGGCCCCGAGCCTGGCCCAGGGGGGGCCGGTGGTGGCCCCCGTGGGCTTCCAGGCCCAAGGGGCGGAGTTCAAAGAGGAGGATGGCCGCCTCATCGCCCGCTTTAAGGGCCAAGAAGGCACCCTCACCTACACCATCCAAAAGGGCCGGTACACGGTGGAGGTCCAGGCGGACTTCCCCCTTACCCTCGCCCTAAGCGCCAATGGGACGCCCAAAATCCTCCTCCAAGGGGCCCAAAGCCCCGCAACAAGCGGGGAGGGCGAGGCGGTCTACCTGGCCTTCCAGACCCGGCCCAAGGCGGGCTACGCCCTGGTGGCCTGGGAAGGGTTCCCGGCCAAGCTGGTGGGCCAGAAGGCGGAGGTGAGCCTGGCCCCGGGGGAGGTCCTTAGGGTCTATGGGGGCCAGAACGAGCTGGTGCGCTTCCACGTGGAAGGCCTCCAGGGGCTTCCCGGCCTCTTCCAGCCCAACATCTGGGGCCAGCTCTCCTTAGGCCTCCTCTACGTGATGGAGTGGGCCTTCCGCTACACGGGAAGCTGGGCCTTGGCCATCCTCGTCCTCACCCTCCTGGTGCGCCTCCTCCTCTGGCCCCTCATGCACCAGCAGTTCAAGAGCATGGCGGAGATGCAGCGCCTCCAGCCCCTCATCCAGAAGATCAACGAGAAGTACAAGGACGACCCGGAAAAGCGGGCGGAGGCCACCATGAAGCTCTACCAGGAGCACAAGGTGAACCCCGCGGCCGGGTGCCTGCCCCTTTTCATCCAGATGCCCATCCTCTTCATCCTCTGGAAGGTCATCGCCAACTACGAGTTCGGGCAGGGCTTCCTCTGGATCCCCGACCTGGCCCTCCCCGACCCCTTCTACGTCCTCCCCGCCCTCTACGTGGCCAGCACCTTCCTCTCCACCTGGCTCTCCGCCCACGGGAACAAGGACCTCATCCGGCAAAGCCTCTTCATGAACCTGATCTTCATCTTCCTGGTGCTCCAGTTCCCCTCCGGGGTGACCCTGTACTGGGTGCTCTCCAACCTCATCGGGCTCGTCCAGCAGTGGCTCATCAACCGGAGCCTGGCCCCCCTGAAGGCGTAAACTAAAGGGGCATGGACGAGCGCAAGAAGAACATTGACGAGCTCCTTTCCGACCTGGGGGTCCTGGAGGAGGGCCCCATTGGGGTGGAGCTTAAGGAAACGGGGAAGGAGCCCAAATCCAAAGGCCCCAAGGAAGTTCTGGAGGAGTTCCTGGTGGGCCTCCTCCTCCGCCTGGACCCCGCCCACTACGTGGAGGTGCGCCAGGAGGAAACCCTCTTCAAGGTGGAGGTCAAGGGGGGGGACTTGGGCCGCTTCATCGGCAAGGAGGGCAAGACCCTGAGGGCCGTGGAGTACCTGGCGGGGGTGGTGCTGGCCAAGACCTTCGGCGGGGCCTACCGGGTGCAGCTGGACGCGGCGGGCTACCGCAAGCGCCGGGAGGAGAAGATCCGCCGCCTGGCGCAAGAGGCGGCGGAGACGGTGATAAGGACGGGAAAACCCCTCCCCCTTCCCCCCATGCGCCCTTCGGAAAGGCGCCTGGTGCACATGCTCCTCAAGGAGCACCCCCAGGTGACCACGGAAAGCCAGGGGGAAAGGGAGGAGCGGCACGTGGTGGTCTACCCCCGTGGCGGGGCTTCTGGGACGCCTGCGGAGGAGGCTTAGGGCGGCGGGCCTTCCCGAGGCCGAGGCCCTGGACCTCCTAGCCCTGGCCCTGGGGAAGGGCCGCTTAGAAGCCCTCCTAGCCCGGGAGGTGCCTAAGGAGGCGGAGGAGAAGGCCCTTCGCCTCCTGGAAAAGCGCCTCCAAGGCTACCCCCTCCAGTACCTTCTGGGGGAGGTGGAGTTCTTCGGCCTCCCCCTCAGGGTGGAGGAAGGGGTGCTCATCCCCCGTCCGGAAACGGAGGGGCTGGTGGAGCTGGCCCTAAGGCTTCCCCTCCCCCGGGCGGCGCGCATCCTGGACGTGGGCACGGGGAGCGGGGCCATCGCCTTGGCCCTGAAGGTCCATCTCCCCGAGGCGGAGGTCCACGCCACGGAAATAGACCCCAAGGCCCTGGCCCTGGCCCGGGAGAACGCCCGGAGGCTGGGCCTCGAGGTGATCTTCCACCAGGCCCCCCTCACGGGAGGGCTAAGGGACCTGGACCTCCTGGTGAGCAACCCCCCCTACCTGCCCGAGGCCTACCGGGAAGAGGCCCCCAAAGAGCTCCGCTACGAGAACCCCCAGGCCCTCTACGCGGGCGAAGAGGGGCTTTCCGTGGCCCGGCCCCTGGCGGAGGAGGCCTGGCAGGCCCTGAAGCCCGGGGGGTACCTCCTCCTGGAGCTCGCCCCGGAAAACGTCCACCTCCTGGCGGGGGAGCTCAGGGCGAGGGGCTGGGAGGAGGTGGCGGTCCTAAGGGACCTGGCGGGTCGGGACCGGTACCTCCGGGCCCGGCGGCCCCCCCAGGAGGCGGAAGGAGAGAAGGGGCCGCTCCCAAGTCCAGGCCTCGGCCTCCACCACCACCCCCACCCGGACCACCCCCCGCCGCCCCCGGAGGAGGCTTAGGCCCTGGGCCAGGGCCTCGGGGGTGGGGAAGGCGGCGTACTCCGGGGGGAAGCCGGCCTCCAGGAGCCGGGCCTGGGCCCGCTTTCCCAAGGCCTCCAGGGCCTCCCGGGCCTGGGCCTCGCCCGTAAGGCGGAAGGTGGCGCTGGCCAGAACCTCCCCCTGGGCAAAGGCCTTCTTGGCGGGGTAAAAGCGGCCCTGGACCTGGAGGAGGCCCTCCCGGTAGCCCGCGCCCTCCAGGACCACCACCCCCGGGCCTGGAAGCTCCAGGGGCAGGAGCTCGGCCCCCCGAAAGCCCAAGGCCCGGGCCCGCCGCTCCGCCTCCCTCAGGAGGACCTCCCGCCCCTCCCCCTCTTTGAGCACCGCCGCCCCCAGGTCCAGCCCCTGGGCCAGGCGGGCCAGGTTGAGGGAGAGCTGTCCCCTTTGCCCTTCCAGCACCTGGGCCTGGACCACAAGGTCCCTAAGCCGCTCCTCCGCGCGGCGGAGCTCCTCCCGGCTCTTGGCTAGGGCCTCCCGCAGGGCCTTTGCCTCCTCCTCCAGGTGGGCCTTTTCCCGTTGGACCTGGAGGAGGAGGCCTTTTAGCTCCGCCACATCCCCCTCCAGCCTGGCCCGGGCCCTAAGGAGGGCCTTCCGCTCGGCCTCCAGGGCCTGGGATTCCTTTTGGAGTTTTTCTAGTCTTGCTTCTAGGGCCCTGGCCCGGGCCTCCTTGGCGGAAAGCTCCGCCTCCAGGGAAGAAAGCTTGGCCTCCAAAGCCTCCGCTTCCCCCTGGAGGCGGTCCCGCTCGGCCTTCAGGCGGTCCCGTTCCGCCCTTAAGGCCTCCGCCTCGGCCTTAAGCCCCTCCGCCTCCTTCGCCAGGGCGCGCCTCAAGGCCTCCCCCCGCTCCAGGGCCTCCAGGAGCTCCCGCCGCTCCCCCCTCAGGGCGTTGAGCTCCGCTAGGGCCCTCGAGGCCTCCGCCTCCATGGCCTTTTGGCTTTCCCTTAGGGCCCGGACCTCCTCCTTCAGGCGGTCCCGCTCCTGGCGGACGGCCTGGGCCTCGAGGATGGTCTGCCGCGCCTCCTTGAAGACCAGGAGGAACCCCAGGTAGGAGAGGAGGGCGATGCCCACCCCCGTGAGGACCGCCACCAGGGTGGCCGTCTGGCGGGGTCGGAGGCGGAAAAAGCGCAGGTGGCGCTTCCCCGCCCACTTGGCCACCCGGTCCCCCAGGTAGGCCACCAGGGCAGAAAGGAACAGAATGAGGAGGAGAAGCGCCCAGAAGGTCATCTACAGCTCGTAGTCCTCGCCCAGGTAGTGCCGCCTCACCCCCTGGTCCAGGGCGAAGGTCTTGGGGTCCCCGTGGAAGAGGATGGCCCCGTCGTACATCACGTAGACCCGGTCGGTGATGGCCAGGGTTTCCCGCACCGCGTGGTCGGTGATGAAGACCCCCACCCCCCGCCTTTCCCGGAGCTCGGCGATGACCTTTTGGATCTCCCGCACGTTCTTGGGGTCTACCCCCGTGAAGGGCTCGTCCAGGAGGATGAAGTCGGGGTCGGTGGAAAGGGCCCGGGCGATCTCCAGCCTCCGCCTCTCCCCCCCCGAGAGGCTGTAGGCGTAGCGGTCCTTTAGGTGGTAGATGGCCAGCTCCTCCAAAAGGGCCTTGGCCTTTTCCAGCCTTTCCTTTTTAGAAAGGGGCTGGAACTCCAGGATGGCCAAGAGGTTTTCCAAGGCGGTCATCCGCCGGAAGGCGCTGGGCTCCTGGGGGAGGTACCCGAGGCCGAGCCGCGCCCTCTTGTACATGGGTAGCCCCCCCACCTCCTGGCCTTTCAGGAAGATGCGCCCCGCGGTGGGCCGGATAAAGCCCACCACCATGTAGAAGGTGGTGGTCTTCCCCGCCCCGTTGGGCCCGAAGAGGGCCACGATCTCCCCCCGCTTCAGGAAGAGGTCCACCCCCCTCACCACCTCCTTGGGGCCGTAGCGCTTTCTTAGGCCTTCCGCCCTAAGCTCCCCGTCCATTACCCCTTAGCCTAAAGCCCAGCCTTTAGCCCCGGATGAGATAATGGGCGAGGTATGGTGGTCACCCGCATCGCCCCAAGCCCCACCGGCGACCCCCACGTGGGCACGGCCTACATCGCCATCTTCAACTACGTCTGGGCCAAGAAAAACGGGGGGCGCTTCATCGTGCGCATAGAGGACACGGACCGGGCCCGCTACGTGCCCGGGGCCGAGGAGCGCATCCTGGCCGCCCTCAAGTGGCTCGGCATCCCCTACGACGAGGGGCCGGACATCGGGGGGCCCCACGGACCCTACCGGCAGTCGGAAAGGCTTCCCCTCTACCGCACCCACGCGGAGGAGCTCCTCAGGCGGGGCTTTGCCTACCGGGCCTTCGAGACCCCGGAGGAACTGGAGAGGATCCGCAAGGAGAAGGGGGGCTACGACGGCCGGGCCCGGAACATCCCCCCCGAGGAGGCGGAGGAGCGGGCCAGGCGGGGGGAACCCCACGTGATCCGGCTCAAGGTGCCCAGGCCGGGGGTCACGGAGGTGCGGGACGAGCTTAGGGGGGTGGTGGCCTACGACAACGCGGAGATCCCCGACGTGGTCCTTCTCAAGTCCGACGGCTACCCCACCTACCACCTGGCCAACGTGGTGGACGACCACCTCATGGGGGTCACGGACGTGATCCGGGCCGAGGAGTGGCTGGTGTCCACCCCCATCCACGTCCTCCTCTACCGGGCCTTCGGCTGGGAGGTCCCCAAGTTCTACCACATGCCCCTGCTGAGGAACCCGGACAAGACCAAGATCTCCAAGCGCAAAAGCCACACCTCCTTGGACTGGTACCGGGCGGAGGGGTTTTTGCCCGAGGCCCTCAGGAACTACCTCTCCCTCATGGGCTTCTCCATGCCCGACGGGCGGGAGATCTTCACCCTGGAGGAGATGATGGCCGCCTTCACCTGGGAGCGGGTCTCCCTGGGGGGGCCGGTCTTTGACCTGGAGAAGCTCCGCTGGATGAACGGGAAGTACATCCGGGAGGTCCTCCCCCTGGAGGAGGTGGCGGAGAGGGTGAAGCCCTTCCTCCAGGCCCGGGGGTTCTCCTGGCCGGACGAGCGCTACCTCCTCCGGGCGGTGGAGCTCATGCGCCCCCGGTTTGACACCCTGAAGGAGCTGCCCGAGAAGGCCCCCTACCTCTTCACCGAGGACTACCCCTTCTCGGAAAAGGCCCAGGCCAAGCTGGAGGAGGGAAAAGGGCTCCTCGTAGAACTCCTCCCCCGCCTACGGGCCCTGGAGGACTGGCGGGAGGAGGCCCTGGAGGCCCTCCTCCGGGGCTTTGCCGGGGAGAAGGGGCTTAAGCTCGCTCAAGTGGCCCAGCCCCTCCGGGCCGCGGTCACGGGCTCCTTGGAAACCCCGGGGCTCTTTGAGATCCTGGCCCTTCTCGGCCGGGCGCGGGTCCTGGCGCGGCTGGAGCGGGCCCTCGGTTTGTGAAGCCGTATACTAAGGGCATGCGGCGCCTTTTCGCCCTCCTTCTCCTTTTCGGCCTGGCCTCGGCCCAAAGCGCCCTAAGCCTCCGCTTCGGCTACGGGGAGGCCTTGGGCCTCACCTTCGGGGCCGGGGTGGAAAACCGCCTAAGGGAAAACCTCTCGGGGAGGCTCCTCCTGGAGCTCGCCCCCGCTGCACCTGGGCTTTTCGCCTCGGGGGAGCTCCTCTTCAAGCCCGACCTGGGCCGCTACGACCCCACCCTCCGGGGCCTCCTCCCCTACCTGGGCGGGGGGCTTGGGGGGGTGCTGGCCTTCCAGGGCCCCTCCACCTTGGGGGTGGGCTTCACCGGGGGCCTCGAGGCCCTCTTGGACCCCACCACCGGCTTCTTCCTGGAGGGGAGCTACGTCTACGGCTTCGGGGACTGGCCCAAGACCTGGCGCCTGGCCTTCGGGGCCAACTTCCGCTAAGCCATGGGCTTTTTTGACCGGCTTAAGGCGGGGCTCGCCAAAACCCGGGAAAGGCTCCTCAGCGCCATCCCCTGGGGGGGCAACCCCGAGGAGGTCTTGGAGGAGCTGGAAACCGCCCTCCTCGCGGCGGACGTGGGCCTTAGGGCCACGGAGGAGCTCCTGGAGGCCCTCCGGGCCTCGGGGCGGAAGGACCTGAAGGAGGCGGTGAAGGAAAAGCTCGTCCAGATGCTGGAGCCTGAGGAGCGGCGGGCCACCCTCAGGCGGCTTGGCTTTAAGCCCCAAACCCCCAAGGCGGTGGAGCCCAAGGGGCACGTGGTCATGGTGGTGGGGGTGAACGGGGTGGGCAAGACCACCACCGTGGCCAAGCTGGGGCACTACTACCGGAACCTGGGGAAGAAGGTCCTCCTGGGGGCGGGGGACACCTTCCGGGCCGCGGGGAGCGCCCAGCTTGTGGAGTGGGCGGAGCGGCTTGGCCTCCCCGTGATCCAGGGCCAGGAAGGGGCCGACCCCGCCGCCTTAGCCTTTGACGCCGCCACCGCCAGGAGGGCCCGGGGCTACGACCTCCTCCTCCTGGACACCGCGGGCCGCCTCCACACCAAGGGGGGGCTCATGGAGGAGCTCAAGAAGGTGAAGCGGGCCATCCATAAGGCGGACCCCGGGGAGCCGGGGGAGGTCTGGCTGGTCTTGGACGCGGTCACGGGCCAAAACGGCCTGGAGCAGGCCAAGCGCTTCCACGAGGCGGTAGGGCTTACGGGGGTCATCGTCACCAAGCTGGACGGCACGGCCAAGGGAGGGGTGGTGGTCCAGGTGGTGGAGGCCCTGAAGGTGCCCGTGCGCTTCATCGGCGTGGGGGAGGGGCCGGAGGACCTCCAGCCCTTTGACCCCGAGGCCTTCGTGGAGGCCCTCTTGGAGGCCTAAACGGGTAGGCTATAGAGGATGAAGCGCGGACCCCTCCTCCTGGCCTTCGCCTGGACCGTGGCCCTGGTGGCCACCTTAGGCAGCCTCTACTACTCCGAGGTGCGGCTTTTCCTGCCCTGCGAGCTCTGCTGGTACCAGCGCATCTTCATGTACCCCCAGGCCCTCCTCCTGGGGCTTGCCCTCTTCCGGAACGACCTGGGCGTTTGGCCCTATAGCCTTCTCCTCTCCCTGGTGGGGGGAAGCATCAGCCTCCTCCACCTGGCCCAGCAACGCTTCCCCGACCTCTTCACCCTGGCCTGCAAGCCCCCTGTGCCCTGCACGGTGGAGTATATCCCAGCGTTCCCCATCCCCCTGCAGGCCCTCATCGCCTTTACCCTCATCGCCCTCAGCATGCTCCTCCTGGCCCGGAGCCCTCAAAAGGCGTAGCCCAGCCCCTCCAGAACCGCCCGCACCCGGAGGTCCAGCAGCTCCTCGAGCCCGTGCACCCGCTCCACCCGCTCCCCCAGGCGGGGGTCCTCCGGGGTCAAGGCCAGGAGGTGGTGGAAGGGCTGGAGGAGCTCCAGGGAAAGCCTGCCCCCGGCGTGGATGAGGAGGTCGGACTTCAGGGCCAGGGCCTGGACCTCCTCCCGCCTCAGGGCCACGTGCCCCCGGACCCCCTTGGGAAGCCGGGCCAGGAAGGCATCCCCTTCCGCAAAGCTCTCCGCCGCCACGGAGACCTGGCCCAAGGGGCGAAGCGCAGGGGCCAGGTGGGGGCGGAGGGGCCCAAGCCAAAGGGCCCGGGCCCCGGGGTAGTTCCGGCTAAGGAAGCGCTCCAGGGCCAGGGCCTCCGTGTGCTGGCCCAAAAGGCCCCCAGGGTAGGGCAGGAGGAGGTCCACCCGGCCGGTCCGCTCCGCCTCCGCCTCGAGGCGCACCCCTTCCGGAGGGGGAAGGGCCTCCTCCAGGACCAGGCCCGCAAAGTCCAAAAGGCCCAGGCAGGGAAGGGCCTGGAAGGGGTCTGGGAGCTCCAGGGGGTAGGGGAAGAGGGGGAGCCGGGCCGCGGCCACCTGGGCCTGGAGGAGATGGAAGAGGGGGGAGGCCTTCCGGTAGACCACAAGGAGGGGCCTCGGCTTCTGGTAAGGGGGCCAGGGGTTCATGCCGGGCGCAGGTCCGCGTACTTGAGGGAAAGGCGCTTCAGGCCCACCCCCTCAAAGTGGACCGTAACCTCGTCGCCGCTTGCCGCCACCACCGTGCCGGGGCCGAAGCGGGGGTGGACCACCTTCTCCCCGCCCCGGAAGGCCCCCTGGGCTCTGGGGGCGGGCTTGGGCTGGGCCCCCTGGCGGTAGGGGTCATGGGGGAGGTAAAGCCCTTCGGGCACCTCCTCCAGGAAGCGGCTCATCCGCCTGGGCTCCCGCCTGCCGTACACCTCCCGCTCCCGGGCGTAGGAGAGGTAAAGCCTGTCTTGCGCCCGGGTCACCCCCACGTAGAAGAGGCGGCGCTCCTCCTCCAGGCCCTCCAGGGTGCTCAAGGAGGACTGGTGGGGCAAAAGCCCCTCCTCCACCCCCACCAGGAAGACCACCGGGAACTCCAGCCCCTTGGCGTTGTGCAGGGTCATGAGGGCCACCCCCCTCCCCCCGTCCTGGTCCGCCCGGGCGGTGAGGGCCACCCGGTCCAGAAACTCCTGGAGGTCCTGGGCCTCCTTGGCCGCCCGGAGCAGCTCCTCCACGTTCTCCAGCCGGTCCTCCGCGTCCTCGGGGTGGTGCTCCTTGAGGTACTGAAGGTAGTCCGTGGCGGAAAGGAGGTGGCGGAAGAAGGCCTCCGGGGGGCCAAAGGCCAGGTCCGCAAGCTCGTCCAGAAGCGCAAGGAAGGCCCTTAGGGGCTCGGGCTTGGGGAAGCGTTCGGCCCCAAGCCGGATGGCCCCGAGAAGGGGCACCCCCTCCGCCTGGGCCAGGGCCTCGAGGCGGGCTAAGGTGGCGGGGCCGATGCCCCTTGGGGGGGTGTTGAGGACCCGCTTTAGGCTCACCCCGTCCTCGGGGTTCAAGCTCAAGCGGGCGTAGGCCAGGAGGTCCTTCACCTCCGCCCGCTCAAAGAACCCCACCCCGCCCACCACCCGGTAAGGGAGGCCCTTTGCCGCCAGGGCCTGCTCCAGGAGGCGGCTTTGGGCGTTGGTGCGGTAGAGCACGGCGAAGCGCTCGTAAGGGGGCCCCAGGCGGAGGATCTCCTCCGCCACGAACCGGGCCTCCTCCCGGGCCTCGGGGGCGGCGTAGACCCTGACGGGCTCCCCCCCGGGCTTCACCGGGCGGAGGGTCTTTTCCAGCCGCAGGCGGTTCTTTTGGATGACCGCGTTGGCGAAGCGCAGGATGGCCTCCGTGGAGCGGTAGTTCTCCTCGAGGCGGTACACCCTAGCCCCGGGGAAGTCCCGGGTGAAGTCCAGGATGTTGCGGATGTCCGCGGCCCGGAAGGAGTAGATGCCCTGGTCGGGGTCCCCCACGGCCATGAGGTTGGCCTCCTCCCCCGCGAGGAGGCGGGCGAAGCGGTACTGGACCGGGCTCGTGTCCTGGTACTCGTCCACGTGGATGAAGCGGGCCCGCTTGCGCACCTTGGCCAGGACCTCGGGGTTTTCCTCAAGAAGCCTCAGGGCGTAGACCAGGATGTCCCCGAAGTCCAGGGCCCCTTGGGCCCTTAGGGCCTCCTGGTAGCGGCGGAAGACGTCCAGGACCTTCCCTTTGGGAAGGCCCGCGTAGTAGTCCGGGATCTCCAACGCCTCCCACGCCTCCCCCCGGTTCTTGGCCCGGTCCAGGAGGGCCTTTAAGGGGCCCGGCTTGGCGGAAAGCCCAAGCTCCTTCAAGACCTCCTTGAGGAGGGCCTCCTGATCCGCCTCGTCGTAGACCACGAAGCCGGGCTTGAGGCCGATGGCCTCCCCATAGACCCGGAGGATCCTTAAGGCGGCGCTGTGGAAGGTGGCCACCCAAAGCTCCCCCGCCCCCGGCACCAGGGCCTTGAGGCGCCCCTTCATCTCCTCCGCGGCCTTGTTGGTGAAGGTCACCGCCAGGATCTCCCCCGGGTACACCCCCCGGTGGGCCATGAGGTAGGCCACCCGGTGGACCACGGTGCGGGTTTTGCCGCTCCCCGCCCCGGCCACCACCAAGGCGGGGCCCTGGAAGTGGAGAACCGCTTCCTGCTGGGCGGGGTTTAAGGGGGCAAGGAGGGCATCGGGATGACCAGGGGCCGTCACGGGGCCAAGTGTACCACGGGGGGTAGACTCTAGGCATGGAGGCCCTGGCGGAAGGCCTTTACCTGCTTCCCGTGCCCATCCCCTACCCCCTGAAGACCGTGAACCTCTACCTCCTGAAGGGGGACGGGGAGGTGGCCCTCCTGGACACCGCCCTGGACACCCGCACGGCCCGGGGAAGCTTAGAGCTCTACCTGGCCGAGCTCGGCCTCTGCTTCAGCGACATCGGGACCGTCCTCCTCACCCACCACCACCCCGACCACTACGGCCTTTCGGGGTTTTTGGAGGGGCTTGGGGCCCGGGTCTTCCTCCACCGGGAGGAGCTTGCCCGGGGCCACCGGTTCTGGCGGGAACCGGAGGCCTTTGAGGAGGCCTCCTGGCGGCTTTTCCGGGAGCACGGCACCCCCGAGGAGGCCCTTTTGGGCATCCGGGAGACCATGGAGAAGACCCGGGCCCGGGTCCACCCCCCCCAAAGCCCCCTTCCCCTCCAGGACGGGGCGGTGCTGGAGGTGGCGGGGCGGAGGCTTAGGGCGGTCTGGACCCCCGGGCACGCGGACGGGCACCTGGCCTTCTTCCTGGAGGAGGAGGGGGTGCTCCTCCTGGGGGATGCCCTTCTGGAAAGGGTCTCCCCCAACGTGGGCCTTTGGGCCTACACCCGGGAAAACCCCCTAAAGGACTTCCTGGCCTCCTTGGACCGCCTGGCGGAGCTAAAGGCCCAGGTGGGCTACGCGGGCCACTTCGGCCCCATCCCGGACGTGAAGGGCCGGGCCCAGGAGCTCAAGGCCCACCACATGGAAAGGCTAGAGACCCTTCTCGCCCTCCTGGAGGCCCCCATGGACGCCTGGAGCCTCTCCCTAAGGCTTTTCCCAAAGGAGCTGGACGCGGCGGGGCGGCGCTTCGCCTTCGCCGAAACCCTGGCCCACCTGGAGTACCTAAGGGCCGAAGGGGTCTTGGAACGGGAAGGCCCCCCCTACCGCTACTTCCGGGTCTAAGCGCCCTTGCCAGGCGGAACGGGTGGGGGTAAACTTTGACCCGGTTCAAGGAGGTGGCATGAACCCCTGGCACGCCCACTACGATCAAGGGGTCCCCAAGGAGGCCCCCAAGGCCCGGCCTTTGCCCGAGCTCCTCAGGGAAAACGCGGCCCGCTACCCCAAGAAGGTGGCCCTGGAGTTCTTAGGCCGAAGTCTTACCTACGAGGCCCTGTGGCGGGAAGCGGAGGCCTTCGCCAAGGGGCTTCAGGAGGCGGGGCTTCCTAGGGGGGCGCGGGTGGCCATCATGCTCCCCAACTCCCCCCAGTTCGTCATCGCCTTCTACGGGGCCCTTCTTGGGGGGTACGTGGCGGTGAACACCAACCCCATGTACACCCCCCGGGAGCTTAGGCACCAGCTTTTGGACTCGGGGGCCGAGGCCTTGGTGATCCTGGACCAGCTCCTCCCCCGCTACCAGGAGATCGCCCTCGAGGCCCCCCTGAAGCTCCTGGTGCGCACCGGCATCCAGGACTACCTCCCCTTCCCCAAAAACCTCCTCTACCCCTTCCTGCAGAAGCGCAAGGGGGCCTGGCCCAAGACCCTGATGGGGGTGCCCTGGCGGGCCTTCCTCCGCCCCGGGCGCCCGAGCCCCGTGGCCCTGGACCTGGACGACCTGGCCCTCCTCCAGTACACTGGGGGGACCACCGGGGTGGCCAAGGGGGCCATGCTCACCCACCGGAACCTCGCCAGCAACGCCCTGCAGGTGCGGGCCTGGATCCCCGACTTCCGGGAGGGGGAGGAGGTGGTCCTGGGGGCCATCCCCTTCTTCCACGTCTACGGCATGACCGTGGCCATGAACCTGGCCCTCCTGGGGGGGGCCAAGCTGGTCCTCCTCCCCAGGCCCGAGATCGGCCCCATCGTGGAGGCCATTGAGAAGCACAAGGTCACCCTCTTCCCCGGCGTGCCCACCCTCTACGTGGCCTTCAACAACTTCCCCGGCATTGAGGGAAGGAACCTCAGAAGCGTCCGGGCCTGCATCTCGGGCTCGGCCCCCCTGCCCTTGGAGGTGGCGGAGCGCTTTGAGAAGCTCACGGGGGCCAAGCTGGTGGAGGGCTACGGCCTCACGGAGGCGAGCCCCGTGACCCACTGCAACCCCCTCTACGGAAAGCGGAAGCTGGGGAGCGTGGGCCTGCCCTTCCCCGGGGTGGAGGCCAAGGTGGTGGACGAGGAGGGGAAGGAGGTCCCCCTGGGCGAGGTGGGCGAACTCATCGTCAAAGGCCCCAACGTCATGAAAGGCTACTGGAACCGCCCCGACGAAACCAGCCGCGCCCTCAAAGACGGCTGGCTCTTCACCGGCGACCTGGCCCGCATGGACGAGGAAGGCTACTTCTACATCGTGGACCGCAAAAAGGACATGATCATCGCCGGCGGCTACAACATCTACCCCAGGGAGGTGGAAGAGGTCCTCTACCAGCACCCCGCCGTCCAGGAAGCCGCCGTGGTGGGCGTCCCCGACCCCTACCGGGGGGAGACCGTGGCCGCTTTCCTCGTCCTCAAACCCGAGTACCAGGGCAAGGTCACGGAAAAGGACCTCGAGGCCTTCTGCCGGGAAAACCTCGCCGCCTACAAGGTCCCCCGCATCATCCGCTTCCGGGAAAGCCTCCCCAAGTCCAGCGTGGGCAAGGTCTTGAAGCGGGAGCTCACCAAGGAGGTGGGGGCCAGGGGGTAAACTCTTCCCATGGGCAAGGTCTACAAGAAGGTGGAGCTGGTGGGCGCCAGCGGCGAGGGCCTCGAGGCCGCCATCCAGACCGCCCTGGAGCGGGCCGCCAAGACCCTAAGGCACCTGGACTGGTTCGAGGTGAAGGAGATCCGGGGCACGGTGGGCCCGGAGGGGGTCAGGGAGTACCAGGTGGTCCTGGAGGTGGGTTTCCGGATAGAGGACTAAAGTCCCTTGACAATCAAGCGCTCAAGTCTTACCCTGGGCCTCGAGGGGGTGAAGGGTATGAGCGCCACGGGGCTGGAGGTGTTTGACACCACCCTGCACAAGACCCACACCTGGCTCAAGGAGGTCATGGAGGAGCTGGGCACGGAAGACCGCCACCGGGCCTACATGGCCCTCAGGGCGGTCCTCCACGCCCTGAGGGACCGGCTCACCGTGGAGGAGGTGGCCCAGCTTTCCGCCCAGCTGCCCATGCTCGTCCGGGGCTTCTTCTACGAGGGCTGGGACCCCACGGGCAAGCCCCTGAAGGAGCGGCACCTGGAGGCCTTCCTGGCCCACGTGGCCCAGGAACTCAAGACCCCTTCCGGGCCCGCGGTGGACCCGGAAAAGGCGGCGCGGGCGGTCTTTAAGGTCCTGGCCCACCGGATCTCCCAAGGGGAGATCGCGGACATCCGGGGGCTTTTGCCCAAGGAGCTGAGGGCCCTTTGGCCGGAGTAGGCCCTCCCCTTTAGTCCAGGACGAAGCGGTCTTCCTTCTCGTGGAGCCGCACCCGGTGGACGATGCGCTGGTCGTGGCCCCCATTGGGCTCCGTCATGGCCACCACGGTCACGTAGGGGCGCAAGGGGCTTTTCAGCACCTTCTTGGTGAGGGTCTCCTCCACCTGGAAGATCCCGGCGGAGTTGTTCATGGTCACCTGGATCTCCACCGGGACCTTTTCCCCTTTGAGGATCCGCACCTCGTCCACCGCCAGGGCGCTGATGGAGTGGATGTCTATGCTCCCTAAGGCGAAGGCCTTCCGGCCCCGGCCCTTGGTGATGTCCGTGCCGTCGGCCACCGCGGTGATGCCCGCCTCGATGGTGAGGGGCTCGGGCTCGAGGTCGTGGCTGTAGATGCTGTGGAGCATGAGGGCGCGGAGGGCCGTGCGCTGCTCCGCGTCGGGGTAGATCTTCTCCAGGATGCGGTTCAGGATGGGGAGGGCCAGGGTCACGCCGAAGGCCTCGTGCCCGAAGCGGTGGACCCCGTTGCCCAGGTCGTGGAGCATGGTGGAGAGGAGGACCACCACGTAGGCGTCCTCCACCCCCCCCGCCCCGGACTCCACGGTGTCCAGGCGCACCCCCGCCTCCACCAGAAGGGCCAGGATGGCCACCGCCGCCGCCCCCGTGAGGAGGGCGTGGACCCGGCCGTGGTCGTTGTAGCCCAGCTTGCGCATGGTGAGGTAGTTGGCCATGTTCCAGCCGGCCCGGGCCTCGGGGTCCTGCACCAAAAGGTCGTAGGCCTTGAGGGCCTTGGGGAAGGCCTTGAGCCGCTCGCGGATGGCCTGGTCGGCCTCCGCGTAGAGCTTGGCCTTGGGGCTCGCTACGTGGACCACGCGCTCTTCCGTCATGCCTCCTTACCTTACACCCAGGGCCAAAAGGGGAAAAGGAGGAAGACCCCGGAAGGCCTTCCCCCAAAAGGGCCTTTAGGCCTACTCCCCTTTGAAGTTGGGGGGGCGCTTCTCCAAAAAGGCCTTGACCCCTTCCTTCATGTCCTCCGTGGACGCGGCGTAGCCGAAGAGGTCGGCCTCGATCTCCAGGGCATCGGAAAGGGGCATGGCCTCCCCCCGGACCACGCTCTCCTTGGCCAGGGCCAGGGCCACGGGGGCGTTTTTCAGGATCTTCTGGGCCAGGCGCTTGGCCTCCTCCAGAGCGTCCTCCGCCACCCGGTTCACCAGGCCCATCTCTAGGGCCTCCTCCGCCTCCACGTGCCGCCCGGTGAAGATGAGGTCCAAGGCCCGTCCCCGGCCGATGAGCCTGGGCAGGCGCTGGGTGCCCCCGAAGCCCGGGATGAGGCCCAGGCCCACCTCGGGCAGGCCCAGCTTGGCCCCCTTGGCCGCCACCCGGAGGTCGCAGGCCAGGGCGAGCTCCAGGCCTCCCCCCAGGGCGTAGCCGTGGATGGCGGCGATGGTGGGGATGGGCAGGGCGGCGATCTCCGCGAAGACCTGCTGGCCCAAAAGGGCGTACTCCCGCGCGGCGAAGGGGTCCTTGAGGGCGGCGATCTCCTTGAGGTCCGCCCCGGCGGCGAAGGCCCGCCCCTCCCCGGTGAAGATGGCCACCCGGGCCTCGGGGTCCTGGTGGATGACCTCGGCCACCTCGGCGAGCTCCCGCAGGAGGTCCTGGGAGAGGGCGTTTAGGGCCTCGGGGCGCTTCAGAGTAACCAGGGCGATGCCCCCCTCCACCTCGTAGCTCAGGTGCTCAAACTCGGGAATCTCCAGGATGAACTCGTGCTCGTGTTCGTGCTCGTGGGCCATGGGATCCTCCCCTTCCGAGTCTACCGGACCCTAGACCTGGAGGAGGGCCTCCAGGGCCACCTCCACCATCCGCCGCACCCCCTCCCCGAGGACCTCAGGGGGCACGAGCTCAGGGTCCCCGATGCGGTTGGACACGGTGAGGATGGTCCCGGCCTTAACCTTTCGCATCCGGCCCAGGAGGAAGAGGACGCTGGCCTCCATCTCAAAGGCCAGGACCCCGTAGCGGGCCCACCGGCGGGCCCCTTCCGGGGTGGTGGCGTAAAAGGCGTCCTCCGTGGCGATGAGGCCCACGTGGTGGGGGTAGCCCTTGGCCTCGGCCTGGGCCCAGAGGGCCCGGAAGAGGAGGGGGTCGGGCAGGGGGGCGTAGGGAAGGCCCTCGAGGTACTGGCGGGTGGCCCCGTCCAGGGGCACCGCCCCCTGGGCGATGACCAGGTCCCCCGGGGCCAGGGCCTCGTCCGCGGCCCCGCAGGTGCCCACCCGGAGGAGGACCCGGGCCCCTAGGGTGATGAGCTCCTCCGCCACGATGGCCGCAGAAGGGGCCCCCATCCCGGTGGCCTGCACGGAAACGGGCACCCCCTTATACCGTCCGGTATACCCCCAAAGCCCCCGGTGGGTGGCGTACTGCACCGCGCCTTCCAGGAAGGTCTTGGCGATCCACTCCGCCCGGTAGGGGTCCCCAGGGAGGAGGACCCTTTCCGCCACATCCCCCTCCTTGGCGCGCACGTGGATCGGGCTCATACCCTCCCATCCTACAGCCTCAGGGCGGGAAGGCCCTCCACCAGGGCCTCGTCGTGGGTGGAGAGGAGCACCGCGGCCCCCACCTCCTTGGCCAGGCGGAGGAGGAGGGATAAGACCTCCCGGGCCTGGCGGCGGTCCAGGCTGGCGGTGGGCTCGTCCGCCAGGAGGAGCCGGGGCTTTAGGTAAAGGGCCCGGGCCACGGCCACCCGCTGCCTCTCCCCCCCGGAAAGCCTCTGGGGGAGGAAGTGGGCCCTTTCCTTTAGGCCCAGCCTCTCCAAAAGGGCCAGGGCCCAGGCCCGATCGGGCCGCCCCACCAGGTAGCCGGGGGCCAGGACGTTCTCCAAGGCGGTGAGCTCCGGGAAGAGGAAGTGGTGCTGGAAGATGAGGCCCAAAAAGGAAAGCCGCTTCCGGGCCAGGGCCTCCTGGGAAAGGCCCCGGATGGGCACCCCTTCCCAGAACACCTCCCCCTCCTGCAAGGGGAGAAGGCCCGCGAGGAGGTGGAGGAGGGTGGTCTTGCCGCTTCCCGAGGGCCCCAAGAGGGCCAGGACCCCGCCCCCTTCCAGGGTGAAGGAAAGCCCCCGGAAGAGGGGGCCCTGCCCGTAGGAGAACCCAAGACCCTGCACCTGGAGGACGGGCGGCACCCTCTCATGGTCTAGGCAAAGGATGAGGTCTAGGTTAGAGTAGGGGCGATGCGACCAAGCCCCCTCTTCCAAGGCTTTTCCCCAGAGGAGGTGGAAGAGGCCCTGGTCTACTTCCGCCCCCTTCCCTACCCCAAGGGGCGGCTCGTCTTCCGCCAGGGGGACTTAGGCCAGGCCCTCTACCTGGTGGGGCGGGGCCAGGTGCGCCTCTTCCGGCTCCACCTGGGGGGGCAGGAGCGCACCCTGGGGTACTTGGGGGAGGGGGAGATCTTTGGGGAGATGAGCCTCCTCGAGGGCAAGGAGCGAACGGCAAGCGCCCTCACCGAGGCGGAAAGCCTCCTCTATGCCCTTTACCCCGAGGAGTACTTCGCCCTCATCCGCCGCTTTCCCCTGGTGGCCCACAACCTGGCCCGGATCCTGGCGGCAAGGCTCAGGGAGGCCGACCTGGAGATGGACCTCCTCTCCTTTGAGGAGGCCAAAAGCCGGGTGGCCTACGCCCTTTTGAAGCTCCTCCGCCAGGGCCAGGGGCCCCTTTTCCGCCTAAGGCACCAGGAGCTTGCGGCCCTCGCGGGCACCAGCCGGGAGACCGTGACCCGGGCCCTGCACGAGCTTAGGGCCCTGGGGGCGGTGCGGCTGGGGCCGGGGGAGGTGGAGGTGGTGGCCCCCGAGCTTCTGGAGGAGGTGGCCTTCGGCCTGGCTTAGGAGGGTGGGATGCGCCTGAGGGTGGACCTCTTGCCCAGGGAAGAGCTGGTCTATCCGGACGTGGTCCTGGTGGTGGACGTGATCCGGGCCACCACCACCGCCGCCTGCTTCCTGGAAGCGGGGGCGGAGGCGCTTTACCTGGTGCCCTCCCTGGAGGCCGCCCGGGCCTTCAAGGACGAGGACGTGGTCCTGGCGGGGGAAGCCGGGGGGCTTAGGCCCTCGGGGTTTGACCTGGGGAACTCCCCCCGGGAGGCCCTGGAGGCCCCCGTGGGGGGGAAGGTGGTGGTCATGGCCACCACCAACGGCACCAAGGCCGCCCACCTGGCGGGGATGACGGCCAAGCACGTCCTCCTGGCCTCCCTCTTTAACGCCCACGCCGCGGCCAGAAAGGCCCTAGAGCTCGCCACGGAGGAGGTGGCCATCCTGTGCGCGGGCAAAGAGGGGCGGGTGGGCCTGGACGACGTGTACACCGCCGGGGTCCTGGCGGAGTACCTGGGCCTCATGCGGGAGGTGGAGCCCGACGACGGGGCCCGGATCGCCCTGGCGGTGCGGCGGGCCCACCCGGACCCCCTGGAGGCCCTAAGCCTTTCCGCCGCCGCCTTGGCCCTAAAGGGGGTGGGCCTCGAGGCCGACGTCCCCTTCTGCGCCCAGGTGGCCAAAAGCGCCCAGGTGCCCCTCCTTTCGGGGAGGGTGGGGGAGGCCCTCATCTTCAAGCGCGGCTAAAGGCCCCGCCGAAGCCTGCGCTTCGGCGGGGGCCCCAAGCAGCCCTATCCGCCTTCGGCCAAAAGCTCGTAGAAGCGGCGGAGGGCCAGGAGGCCCTTTTCCAGGTTGACGAGGTCGATCTTTTCGTTCGGGGCGTGGAGGTTGTCGTCGGGAAGGCCGAGGCCGAGAAGAACGATGGGGGCTTTTAGGGCCTCCTTAAGCTCCGCCACCACGGGGATGGTCCCCCCCTCCCGGGTGTACACGACCGGCCGGCCCCAGACCTCCTCCAGGGCCCGGGCCATGAGGCGCATGGGGGGGCTTTGGGGGTCGGTGAGGACGGGCTTTCCCCCGTGGAGCCTCCGCACCTCCAACCGGTGGCCCCTGGGGCAGACCTCCTTCAGGTAGGCCTCCGCGAGCTCGGCGATCTCCTCCGGGTCCTGGTCGGGCACCAGGCGCATGGAAAGCTTCATGCCCGCCTCCGAAGGGATCACCGTCTTGGAGCCCTCCCCCTGGTAGCCCCCCCAAACCCCGTTGGGGTCCAGGGTGGGCCGGGTCCAAAGGCGCTCCAGGGGGCTATACCCTTCCTCCCCAGGGAGGACCTCCACCCCCAGCTCCGCCTTCAGGGCCTCCTCGTCCAGGTGGGGCCAGAGGGCCTTCTCCTCCTCGGAGACGGGGCGGACCCTTTCGTAAAAGCCGGGGATGAGGACGCGGCCCGTCCTCTCGTCCTTGAGGCGGGCCAGGAGCCAGCCCAGGGCCTGGATGGGGTTCGGGGCCACCCCGCCGAAGGCCCCGGAGTGGAGGTCCCGCCGGGCCCCTTTGAGGCGGACTTCCAGGTAGCAAAGCCCCCTTAGGCCGTAGGTCAGGGTGGGCACCCCGGGGGCGAACATGGCCCCGTCGGAGATGAGGACCGCGTCCGCCCGAAGCCGTTCCCGGTGGGCCTGGACAAAGGGGAGGAGGTGGGGGCTTCCGATCTCCTCCTCCCCCTCCACCAGAAACTTCACGTTCACCCGGGGGGCGAAGCCCTCCAGGGCGGCCACGTGGGCCCAGAGCTGGCCCTTATCGTCCGAAGCCCCCCGGGCGTAAAGCCGCCCCTCCCGCACCGTGGGGGTGAAGGGGGGGGTTTCCCAAAGCTCTAGGGGGTCTGGGGGCTGGACGTCGTAGTGGCCGTAGACCAGCACCGTGGGGGCGTCCTCGGCCACGATCCGCTCGGCGTAAAGGATGGGGTGGAGGGGGGTTTCGTGGAGCTCCACCCGGAAGCCCAGGGCCCTAAGGCGCTCCCCAAGCCAAAGGGCCGCCTTCCGCACGTCCTCCTTGTGGGCGGGGTCCGTGGAGACCGAGGGGATGGACAGGAACTCCAACAGGGGGTCTAAGGCGTTCACGCCCCCATGCTACCCTCTTGGGCGGGGGTCTTGCCCTCCTCCAGGAGGAGGAGCTTGAGCCGGGCCACCTCGGCCTCAAAGCGGGCCTGGAGGGCCTCGAGCTCCGCCCGAAGCCGCATGATCTCCTCCACCCCCGCCAGGTTCACCCCAAGCTCCTGCGTCAGACGGCGGATCTCCCTGAGCTTCTCAATGTCCCGCTCCGAATAGAGCCGCGTCTTCCCCGAAGACCGCTTCGGCTTGATGAGCCCCTTCCGCTCGTACAGCCGCAGGGTCTGCGGGTGCATCTCCAAAAGCTCCGCCGCCACGCTGATCACGTACACGGGACGGTCCTTGGGGGAGGGCTTGGCCGTCTCCCCGGGGGGCGGGAGGGCCTTGCGCTCCAGCTCCTGGAAGCGGTCGCCGATCTCCGCTTTAAGCCTCTCCACCTCCTGTTCAAAGCGGGCCTGGAGGGCCTCGAGCTCCGCCCGAAGCCGCATGATCTCCTCCACCCCCGCCAGGTTCACCCCAAGCTCCTGCGTCAGACGGCGGATCTCCCTGAGCTTCTCAATGTCCCGCTCCGAATAGAGCCGCGTCTTCCCCGAAGACCGCTTCGGCTTGATGAGCCCCTTCCGCTCGTACAGCCGCAGGGTCTGCGGGTGCATCTCCAAAAGCTCCGCCGCCACGCTGATCACGTACACGGGACGGTCCTTGTCCATACCCCCCTGTGCCTCCTCGGCTAAAGGCACTTAGCCTTTTTTAGTATACACCCCCTGTATAACCCAGGCGCAACGAAGCTTTCCTTGCGGCTTCCACCACCCGGGGGGCCAGGCGGTGGGCCTCCTCCAGGGTGAGGCGGCTTGCGGGGGCGGAGAGGGAGAGGGCGGCCACCACCCGGCCGTCGGGGCCAAACAGGGGGGCGGCCACGCAGCGCACCCCGAGCTCCTTCTCCTCGTTGTCCAGGGCGTACCCCCGGGCCCGCACCGCCCTTAGCTCCTCCTCCAGGTCCTCCCTTTGGGTGAGGGTGTGGGGGGTAAAGGGGGTGAGGGGAAGCCCCTCCGGCACCCCCCGGAAGGCCAGGAAGACCTTCCCCACCCCCGTGGCGTGGAGGGGGGCCCGGGAGCCGGGAGCGGTGAAGAGGCGGACCAGCTTGGGGCCCTCCACCTGGTCCACGTAGAGGGCCTCGAGGCCCGCGGGCACCGCCAGGTTCACGCTCTCCCCCACCGCCTCCGCCAACGCCTCCATCTCCGGGCGCGCGGCCAGAAGGAGGTTTTGGCTCAGGTAGGCCCGGCCCACGGCGAAGGCCTTGGGGCCCACCCGGTAAAGCCCCCCCTCCTCCTCCACAAACCCCCGCCGGGCCAGGGTCTGGAGGAGGCGGTAAAGGGTGCTCTTGGAAAACCCCAGCCGCTCCGCCAAGGGGGTAAGGCCCACGGCCCGGGCTTCGGCCAGGGCCTCCAGGACCTTAAGCCCCCGCTCCAGGGTGCGCACCTCCTCAGGGCCTTCCTTGCGCCTGCGGGCCATGGCCCCTAGGGTAGCGCACCCTCCGGGATTTTTCAACCTACGAAAAAAGATTTTGGATATTGACAACCCCACCCCGGCCCCGTAGGCTAAGGCCACCATGAAGGGCGTGGAGATCAGGAAGGACCACCCCCTCTTAGGGGAGGTGCTCACGGAAGAGGCCCTTAGGTTCGTGGTGGCCCTGCACCGGGAGTTCAACCCCGTGCGCAAAGGCCTCCTGGCCCGCCGGCAGGAGCTTTGGGCGCGCTACAAAGCGGGGGAGAGGCCGGACTTCCTGGAGTCCACCCGCTTCGTGCGGGGGGGGAGCTGGCGGGTGGCCGAGGCCCCGGAGGACCTACAGGACCGCCGGGTGGAGATCACGGGCCCCGTGGAGCGGAAGATGATCGTGAACGCCCTAAACTCCGGGGCCAAGGTCTTCATGGCGGACTTTGAGGACGCCCTCTCCCCCACCTGGGACAACGTCATCCGCGGGCAGAAGAACCTCATGGACGCGGTGCGCCGCCAAATAGACTTCGTCTCCCCCGAGGGGAAGGAGTACAGGCTCAAGGAAAAGGTGGCCACCCTGGTGGTGCGCCCAAGGGGCTGGCACCTTCATGAAAAGCACGTCTACGTGGACGGGGAGCCCATCTCCGCCAGCCTCTTTGACTTCGGCCTCTACTTCTTCCACAACGCCCACGAGCTCCTAAAGCGGGGGAGCGGGCCCTACTTCTACCTGCCCAAGCTGGAGAGCCACCTGGAGGCCCGGCTTTGGAACGAGGTCTTCAACTTCGCCCAGGACTACCTGGGCCTCCCCCGGGGGACGATCCGGGCCACGGTCCTCATCGAGACCATCCTGGCGGCCTTTGAGATGGAGGAGATCCTCTACGAGCTTAAGGAGCACGCCGCCGGGCTCAACGCCGGCCGCTGGGACTACATCTTCAGCTGCATCAAGAAGTTCGCCACCACCGCCCCCATCTTCCCCGACCGGGCCCAGGTCACCATGACCGTGCCCTTCATGAAGGCCTACACCGAGCTTCTGGTGAAGAGCTGCCACCTCCACGAGGCCCACGCCATCGGGGGGATGGCGGCCTTCATCCCGAGCCGCAAGGACCCCGAGGTGAACGAGCGGGCCTTAAAGCAGGTGCGGGCGGATAAGGAGCGGGAGGCAGGCCAGGGGTTTGACGGCACCTGGGTGGCCCACCCCGACCTGGTGCCGGTGGCCATGGAGGTCTTTGACCGCTTCCTGGGGGATAAGCCCCACCAGAAGCATGTGAAGCGGGAGGACGTAAGGGTGGGGGCGGAGGACCTCCTGGACTTCCAGGTCCCCGGGGGGAAGGTGACGGAAGCGGGCTTTAGGAACAACGTCTCCGTGGCCCTCCAGTACCTGAACCAGTGGCTTCTCGGCAACGGGGCCGCGGCCATCTTCAACCTCATGGAGGACGCGGCCACGGCGGAGATCGCAAGGGCCCAGCTCTGGCAGTGGGTCCACCGGGGGGCCACCCTGGAGGACGGCCGCCCGGTGACGCCCGAGCTCTACCAGAAGGTGAAGGAGGAGGAGCTCCAAAAGCTTGGGGGCCGGGAGGCGGGCCGGTATAGGGAGGCCGAAGAGATCCTGGACAAGCTGGTCCTTTCGGAAGAGTTCATTGAGTTCCTCACCCTGGTGGCCTACGAGTACATCGACTGATGGCGGGCGTCCTCCTCCTCCACGGGCTTTCCTCCCACCCCGTCCTCACCCTGGGGCCCCTGCCCGGGGCGCTAAGGGCGGCGGGGTACGCCGTGGCCCAGCCCGCCCTGCCCGGCCACGGGACCCGGCCCGAGGACCTTAGGGGGGTGGGCTGGAGGGACTGGTACGGGAAGGCCCTGGAGGCCTACCGCGCCCTCCCCGAACCCAAAGGGGTGGTGGGGCTTTCCATGGGGGCCCTCCTCGCCGCCATGCTCGCGGCGGAGGAGGGGGCCTCCTTCCTGGTGGCCCTGGCCCCGGCCCTGGTCCTGAGGAACCCCCTGGCGGGCCTCGCCCCCTACCTCCACCCCCTCATCCCCAAGGCCCCCCGCACCCGCTCCGTCTCCGACGCAAAAAGGCGGCGGGCAAGCCCCAACTACCCCTGGATCCCCACCTCCGCGGTGGCGGAGCTCGTAAGGCTCCAGAAGGCGGTGGACCCCCTTCTCCCCAAGGTGCAGGCCCCCGCCTTGGTGGTCCAGGCCCTCTGGGACACCACCCTTTCCCCCAAGGGGGTAAAGCGCTTTTACGAACGCTTGGGGAGCGAAAGAAAAGACCTGGTCGCTTATGAGAGCGAGCACGACCTCCTCCTGGACCTCAAGGCGGAGGAGGTGGCGCGGGACGTGGCCTTATGGATCCGGGGGGTTCTCCCCCCTTAGACTGAAGGGAAATGGAAATCCTCAGGGAGCTCAAGGCCCTCTTCGGCCCCCGCCTCCTCACCAAAGAGGCGGAGCTTGCCCCGTACGAGTCGGACGCCCTCACCGCCTACCGGGAAAGGCCCCTCGCGGTGGTCCTCCCCGAGCGCAAGGAGGAGGTGGTGGAGGCGGTAAGGATCTGCCGCCGCCACGGGGTGCCCTTCGTGGCCCGGGGGAGCGGCACCAGCCTCTCCGGGGGGTCCTTGCCGGTGCGGGGAGGGGTGGTCATCGCCCTAAACCGCCTGAACCGCATCCTGAAGCTGGACCCCAAAGCGCGCCTCGCGGTGGTGGAGCCCGGGGTGGTGAACCTGGAGGTGTCCCGAAGGGCGGCCCCCTTCGGCCTCTACTACGCCCCCGACCCCTCCAGCCAGCCCGTCTCCACCATCGGGGGGAACGTGGCCTTCAACTCCGGGGGGGCCCACTGCCTGCGCTACGGCATGACCGCGAACCACGTCCTGGGCCTCGAGGTGGTGACCCCGGAGGGGGAGGTGGTGCGGCTCGGGGGGGAGGGGCTTGAAGGGGTGGGGCCGGACCTTCACGGGTTCTTCGTGGGCACGGAAGGCCTCCTGGGCATCGCCCTGGAGATCACCCTGCGCCTCCTCCCGCGCCCCGAGGCCTACCACACCCTGCTGGCCGCCTACCCGAGCCTCGAGGCCGCCGGAGAGGCGGTGGCCCGGGTCCTCCGCTCGGGCCTCCTCCCGGGGGCCATAGAGATCATGGACCGCCTGGCCATCGAGGCCGCGGAGGCCGCGGTGCGGGCGGGCTACCCCAAAGCGGAGGCCCTCCTCATCGTGGAGCTGGAAGGGGAAAGGGAGGAGGTGGCCGAGGGGGCGAGGCGCCTAGCAGAGGTCATCGCGGAAAGCGGGGCGGAGGAGGTGCGCATCGCCCGGGACGAAGCCGAGCGCCAGGCCATCTGGAAAGGCCGCAAGGCGGCCTTCAGCGCCGTGGGCCGGCTTTCCCCGGACTACATCGTCCAGGACGGGGTGGTGCCGAGAACCCGCCTGGCGGAGGCCCTGAGGGAGATCGGAAGGCTCTCCGAGGCCTACGGCCTCCGGGTGGCCAACGTCTTCCACGCGGGGGACGGGAACCTCCACCCCCTCGTCCTCTACGACGGCAAGCGCCCGGGGGAGCTGGAGCGGGCGGAGGCCCTGGCCGGGGAGATCCTCAGGCTTTGCCTCCGCCTCGGGGGCTCCATCACCGGGGAGCACGGGGTGGGGATGGAGAAAAGGGCCTACCTGGCGGAGATGTTTAGCCCCCTAGAGATCGCCGCCATGGAGGAGGTGAAGGCCGGGCTGGACCCTCTCGGCCTCGCCAACCGGGGCAAGGTCTTCCCCCCCAAGGAGGAGGCCCATGCTTAGGCCCAAGACCCCGGAGGAGGTGCAGGAGGCCGTCCTCGCCCACCCCAGGCTCCGGGTCCGGGGGGGCGGGAGCAAGCCCGCCCTTTCGGGGCCGGAGGAAGGGGAGGCCCTTTTGGACCTCTCCGAGCTCAAGGGCGTGGTGGAGTACGACCCCGAGGAACTGGTCCTGGTGGCCCGGGCCGGGACGCGGGTGGCGGAGGTGGAGGCCCTCCTCAAGGCCCACGGCCAGCACCTCCCCTTCCACCCGCCCCTTTCCGCCCCCGGGGCCACCTTGGGGGGCACGGTGGCCGCGGGGCTTTCCGGCCCCCTGGCCCAGCGGTTTGGGGGGGTGAGGGACTTCCTCCTCGGGGTGCGGTTCGTGGACGGCCAGGGCCGGCTTCTGAAGGGGGGCGGCAAGGTGGTGAAGAACGCCGCCGGCTTCCCCTTCCACCGGCTCATGGTGGGGGCCCTGGGGGCCTTTGGGGTCCTGGTGGAGCTGGCCTTCAAGGTCTTCCCCGCGCCCCCCGCCACCCGCACCCTACGGGTGGCCTTCCCCTCCCTGGAGGAGGCCCTCTCCGCCCTGGAAAGGCTCCTCCTCGCCCCCCTGGACCTCATGGCCTTAGACCTCCTCCCCCCAAACGCCCTCGAGGTCCGCATCGGGGGCTTCCCGGAAGCCCTCGGCCCCAGGCTGGAAAAGCTCAAGCGCCTCCTCGGGCGGGACGGGGAGGTCCTGGAGGAGGACGAGGCCCACTGGGAAGGGGTGCGGAACCTGGCCTTTTTGGAAGGCCCCCTCCTCCTAAAAGTGCCAAGCCGCCTGGACCTCATCCCCCTCCTGGAGGGCCTGCCCCTGGGGAGGCGGCGCTACCTCCTGGGGGGCAACGTCCTCTACGCGGAAGGGGACGGGGAGGCCCTAAAGGCCCTTAGGGCAAGGGGCCTCGCCCACCTGGTCCTGAAGGGGGCGGAAGACCCCCTCTTCCCGAGGCCCCAAAACCCCTTCTTCCAGAAGGTCAAAGCGGCCCTGGACCCTCTGGGGCGCTTCCCCTTAAGGTGAGACCATGCAGCACAAGATTCCCGTGGAAACCCTAGGGCCCCTGGGCGAGCCCATGGCCCACGCCATCGAGGCCTGCGTCCACTGCGGCTTCTGCCTCCCCACCTGCCCCACCTACCAGGTCCTGGGGGAGGAGATGGACTCTCCCCGGGGCCGCATCTTCCTCATGAAGGAGGTGCTGGAAGGAACCCTCCCCCTGGAGGAGGCCCTCCCCTACCTGGACCGCTGCCTGGCCTGCCAGGCCTGCGTCACCGCCTGCCCCAGCGGGGTGCCCTATGGGGAGCTCATCGGGGCCTTCCGCCTCTACAGCGAGGAAAAGCGCCACCGCTACCCCTTAGAAAGGGCCTACCGCCTGGCCCTCCTCAAGACCCTTCCCTACCCCGGGCGCTTCCGCCCCCTGGCGGAGCTCGGGGTAAGGCTCAAGCCCCTGCTTAAGCCCCTTCCCCTTCCCGAACCCCTAAAGGCCCCCCTCAAGCTCCTCCCCGACCGCCTGGAACGGGAGGAGCCCTATGAAGAGGTCTACCCCGCCAAGGGGGCACGCCGGGCCCGGGTGGGCCTCCTCCTGGGCTGCGCCCAAAGGGCCTTAAGGCCCTCCATCAACCGGGCCACCCTAAGGGTCCTCCAGGAAAACGGGGTGGAGGTGGTGGTCCCCAAGGGGCAGACCTGCTGTGGGGCCTTAAGCCTCCACGCGGGGGACCAGGAGGGGGCCAGGGCCTTCGCCCGGGCCACCATGGAGGCCTTCCGGGAGGCGGAGGTGGTCCTCTCCAACGCCGCGGGGTGCGGCTCGGGGATGAAGGAGTACCCCCTCCTCTTCCTGGGGGAGGCGGAGGAAGCGGAGGCCCGGGCCTTTGGGACGAAGGTGAAGGACCTCACCAGCTTCCTGGACGAGCTGGGCTTCCTCCCGCCCCCGCCCCCCAAGGCCCCCCTTCGGGTGGCCTACCACGACGCCTGCCACCTGGCCCACGCCCAGGGGGTGCGGGAGGCCCCAAGGCGGCTCTTAAGGGCCTCTGGGGTGGAGGTCCTGGAACCCGGGGAGTGGGAGCTTTGCTGCGGGAGCGCGGGCACCTACAACCTCTTCCAGCCGGAGCTGGCCGAGGCCTTAGGCCGGCGGAAGGCGGAAAACCTGAAGGCCACGGGGGCGGACCTGGTGGTCACGGCCAACATCGGCTGCCTCACCCAGCTTCAGGCCTACCTGGACCGGCCCGTGCTCCACATCGCCGAGCTTCTGGCCCTTCTCTACGAGGGGAAAGACCCCCTCGAGGGGCCATCCGGGACAAAGGGGTGGGGCGCCTAGCGGAGGCGCACGGGGGAGAGCAAGACCGAGGCCATCCGCTAGAAGGGCGAGGGTTTTGACCGTAGGGATTTGAAGTGGAAGCCCTCCTGAAGGAAGCCTTCTTCCAGGCCCTAAAGGCCACGGACCCTTACCGCCTCACCCTAAAGGCCCTCCCTAGGGAAAGGCCCCACCTCATCCTGGCGGTGGGGAAAGGGGCGGCCCCCATGCTGAAGGCGGCCCTCGAGCGCTACGGGGAGGTGCCCTACCACCTCACCCTCCCCCTGGGGCAGGACCCCATGGGCCTAAAGGCCCGCTTCGCCCCCCATCCCCTGCCGGACGAAAGGAGCCTGCGGGCGGCGGAGGAGGCCTTGGCGCTGGTAAAGGAGCTTCCCCCCAAGGCCCACCTCCTCGCCCTCCTCTCGGGGGGCGGGAGCGCCCTCTGGTGCGCCCCCTTGGGGGTTTCCCTGGAGGAGAAGCGGGCCCTCACCGAGGCCCTCCTCAAGAGCGGGGCCAGCATCGGGGAGGTGAACGCGGTGCGCAAGCACCTCTCCCGCCTCAAGGGGGGAAGGCTCCTCCTCGCCACAAGGGCGCGGGTCACGGCCCTCCTCCTCTCCGACGTGCCGGGGGACGACCCTTCGGTCATCGCCTCCGGCCCCTTCAGCCCCGACCCCACCACCTACGCCGAGGCCCTAGCCGTCCTGGACCGTTACGGCCTGGACTTCCCCGGGGCGCGCCGGGTGCTGGAGGAGGGGCTAACGGGGGGCCTCCCGGAAACCCTAAAGCCGGAAGACCCCGCCCTAAAGCGCCTCCGCCTGCGGATCGTCGGGAAAAACCTGGACCTCCTCAAGGCGGCCCAGGCCTTTTTGAGGGGAGAGGGGCACCGGGCGGCCATCCTCTCTGACCGCTTCGGGGGGGAGGCCCGGGCCCTGGCCCGCTTCCACGCGGAGCTGGTGGAGAGCGTCCGGGCCCACGGGGTCCCCTTCCGGAAGCCCCTTTTCCTCCTCTCCGGCGGGGAGGCCCAGGTGCGGGTGCAAGGCGGAGGCAAGGGGGGGCGGAACCTGGAGTTCCTCCTCGCCCTCTACGCCCACCTGAACGCCCCCCTCTACGCCCTGGCCGCGGACTCCGACGGCCTGGACGGGACGGGCGGGGCCGCGGGGGCCCTCCTCACCCCGGGGGTCTGGGCCCTGGGCCTGGACCCCAGGCTCTACCTGGAGGCGAACGACAGCCTGGGCTTTTTCGCCCGTACAGGGACCCTCCTCCAAACCGGCCCCACGGGCACCAACCTGAACGACTTCCGCCTCCTCTTTGTAGACTGAGGGGTGCACCCATGGGTAGCCTCTACGTCCACGTCCCCTTCTGCCCCACCTTGTGCCCCTACTGCGACTTCCACGTGGTCCGGCGGGGGCCGGGGTGGGTGGAGGCTTACCTCAGGCGGCTTAGGGAGGAGGCGGAGGCCCTTTACCAAAGGTACCCTTCCCCCCTCGCCACCCTCTACCTGGGCGGGGGCACCCCGAGCTACCTGAGGGACCGGGAGCTGGTGGCCCTCTTCCAAAGCCTCCCCTGGGCCCTACAGGAGGGGGCGGAGGTGACCCTCGAGGCCAACCCCGGCACCCTGAACCGAAAGCGGCTCGCCTTCCTCAAGGACCTGGGGGTGAACCGCCTCTCCCTAGGGGTGCAGAGCTTCCAGGACCCCGTTCTCCGCTTCCTGGGCCGGGCCCACGGGCGAAAGGGGGCCCTAAGGGCGGTGGAGGAGGCCCTGGAGGCGGGGTTTAGGGTCTCCCTTGACCTCATCCTGGGCCTGCCCATGCAGGACGTGGGAAAGGACCTGGAAGAGGCCGCGGGGCTCGGGGTGGGCCACATCTCCGCCTACACCCTCCAGGTGGAAAGGGGCACCCCCTTCGCCCTCCTGGGCCTGGAGGAAGACCCCGAAAGGGGGGCCTGGGCCATGGAGCGGGCGGAAGAGGTCCTGGGCGAGGCGGGGTTCTCCCGCTACGAGGTCTCCAACTTCGCCCGCCCCGGGGAGGAGGCCCGGCACAACCTGGTCTACTGGCGGGCCGGGTTCTGGCTGGCCCTGGGCCCCGCGGCCACGGGCCAGTACCCCGAAGGGCCCTACGCCCTCCGCCGCACCAACCCCCCCCTCCCCCGCTGGCTCCTGGGGGAGGCCCCCAGGGAGGAGGCCATCCCCCCCCTGGAGCACGCCAAGGAGGCCCTCATGCTGGGCCTAAGGCTCAGGGAAGGGGTGGACCTGGAGGCGCTGGCCCACAGGACCCGCCTCCCCCTCCCGGCCCTCCTGGCGGGGAGGGTACGGGCCCTGGAGGAGGGGGGCTTCCTGGAGCGGGCAGGGCCCCGGATCCGGCCCACTCCCCGGGCCTTCCCCCTCCTCCACCGGGTTGTCCTGGAGCTGTGGGAGGCCCTTGACGGGGCCAGGGCGGCGGAATAAACTTTGACTCAGTACAAAAGGAGGCCCTATGGACTTCAAAGCCCTGGCCCAGTCCGTTCTGGAACGCCAGCCCTTCAACCGGCTTCTCGGGGTGGAGCTTCTGGAGGCCGGCCCCGGCGCCGTGGCCTTCCGGCTTCCCCTGAAGGGGGAGTTCTACCAGCACCTGGGGGCGGTGCACGGGGGGGTGGTGGCCACCCTGCTGGACAACGCCCTCACCTACGCCGCGGGGAGCCTCCTGGGCCCCGAGGTGCTCACCGTGGAGTTCAAGGTGAACTTCCTCAAGCCCGCCAAAGGGGAGGCCCTCCTGGCCCGGGGCTACGCCGTGGGCCAGGGACGGCGGCTGGCCGTGGCCCGGGCCGAGGTCTACGCCCTGAAGGAAGGGGAGGAAACCCTGGTGGCCCTGGGCCAGGGCACCATCGCGGGCCTTAGCGGGTGAAGGCCAAGGCCGCCCGCGCCCGGTCCGCCAGGGCGAAGAAGCGCTCCCGGGTGAGGGGAAGCTTTTCCAGCACGAGCCCCTTCCCCTCCTCGTAGTGGGCGTGGAGGTGGATGTGGGCCCGGGGGAGCCTCAGGCCGATGCGCTTCAGGCGGGCGTGCCGGGGGGAGACGTCCGCGAGGAGGAAGGGCTCCCCAAGGCCATCGGATAGGGAGGCGGTCATGATGGTGGTGGGGAGGTCGTAGGGGCGCTCCATGCGGTAGATGAAGTCGGGGAAGTCCGCCTCCTTCTCAAAGCGGACGCCCTTCTCCTCCGCATAGGCCCGCATCCACCCGAGAAGCTCCACCCACGCCTCGTACAGCTTGGCCTCGTGCGCGCTGCTCATGGGCCTTAGTATACGGGAAAGGCCCGCCTTTCGGCGGGCCCTTTGGTGGGCGCGAGTGGACTTGAACCACCGACCCCTACCGTGTCAAGGTAGTGCTCTGGCCACCTGAGCTACGCGCCCTTGCCTTTGGAGGCGCCGGCCGGATTCGAACCGGCGAATGGAGGTTTTGCAGACCTCTGCCTTACCACTTGGCTACGGCGCCAAGCCGAAGGATAGGATACCATAGCCCCAAAGAGGATGTCAAGAAAAGGCTTTCCCATCGCAAAGATGGTATCATGCCGGTAGTGGACGAGGTTTTCGTGCGGCTGAAAAAAGGGCGCTGGCCCTTCTCCAAGGGGCTTTTATTGGAGGCCCTTCTCCCCTTGGGCGTGCCCCCGGAAGCAGCCCAGGCCCTGGCCCACAGCGTGGAGGAGCGGCTTAAGGCGGAAGGGCGAAAGGAGGTGACGCCCAAAACCCTAAGGCGCCTCTTCCTGGAGGAGGCGGCCAGGGTCCTGGACGAAGGGACCCTCGAGGCCCTGGCCCGGGAAACCCTCCCCTTTGAGGAGATCCTGGTGGTGGAGGGGCAAAGGGCCAGGCCCTTCTCTAAAGGCCTTCTCGCCAGAAGCCTGGAGGACGCGGGCTTCTCCCTAAAGGAGGCCCACGAGCTGGCCAAGGGGGTGGAGCGCCGCCTGAGGGCCCTGGGCATCCGGCGCATCACCGCCCGCAAGCTGGAGAACCTGGTGGCCGACGAGGTGCTCTCCCGCTACGGCAAGGCCGCGGGCCGCCGCTACCGGGAGCGATTGTTCTACGCGGGGGAGCTTTTTGTGGAGGAGGAGGAAGGGGAGCCTAGGGTGCCCTTTTCCAAGGGCATCCTGGCCCAGTCCCTCATGTCCATCGGCCTCTCCCCCGACCGGGCCTACCGGCTGGCCCGGGAGGTGGAGGCGGGCCTGAGGGAGGAGCGGCTTAAGGTCATCCGCCGGGACGAGCTGCGGCGGCGGGTCTACGAAACCCTCCTGAAGGAAGCGGGGGAGGAGATGGCCCGGCGCTACCTCCTCCTACGGGGCCTCCGCCGGAGCCTCCGCCCGGTCCACATCCTCATCGGCGGGGTCACGGGGGTGGGGAAAAGCGTCCTGGCCTCGGCCCTGGCCTACCGGCTGGGGATCACCCACATCATCCCCTCGGACGCGGTGCGGGAGGTCTTCCGGGCCTCCCTCTCCCAGGGCCTCCTCCCCACCCTGCACCTCTCCAGCTTTGAGGCCTGGAAGGCCCTCCTGGCGGAGGAGAAGGAGGCGGCCCACGAGGAAAGGGTCATGCGGGGTTTCCTGGACCAGGTGGCCCGGGTGGCGGTGGGCCTTAGGGCCATCCAGGAGCGGAGCGCCCTAGAGGGCACCTCCATGGTGCTGGAGGGGGTGCACGTGGTGCCCCGCTTCCTGGACCACCCCCATAAGGACAAGGTCCTCACCGTACCCATGCTGGTGGTCCTGCAGGACGAGAAGCTCCACCGGGACCGGTTCCTCCTCCGGGACCGGGAGACGGGCCACGCCCGCCCCCAGGAGAAGTACCTGGCCCACTTCGCGGAGATCCGCCTCATCCAGGAGCACCTCCTGCGCTTCGCGGAGGAGGAGGGGGTGCCGGTGATCCCGGGGGAGGACCTGGACGAGGCGGTGGAGAAGGCTCTGGAGGTTTTGGTGAGCTACCTCGAGGCCCAAGGCCGGCTCCTCGCCCATGCTTGACCTCCTCCCCTTTTTCCTCCTCCTCTTCCTGGCCTTCCGGCTCAAGGGGTGGGCCCCCCTTTGGGCCTTAGGGGTCTGGGTCAACCTCCTCTGGTTCATCTTCCAAAACGAGTGGGGCTCGGGGTGGCTCTCCTACCTCCGGGGCCTGGGGGTGGGGCTTTTCCTGGCCGCGGGGTACGGGGAGGCGGGGCTTGCCTGGGCCCTTCTCCCCTGGCCCCTCCTCCTCTACCTGCGCCTGGACGTGGGGGACCTCCTCCCCTACCTCCCCGCCCTGGGGGAGGGGATGATGCTGGGCCTTCTCCTCTACCTTCTCGGCCTACGGAAGCGGTAGAGGAGGTAGGGCAGGCCCACCCCCAGGAGAAGCCCCAACGCGTAGGGCAAGGGGTGGCCGAAGAAGAGCTGGAGCAGGGCGATAAGGGCGGCAATCCCCGCGAACAGGGGGACGGGGAAGGGCTTCTCCCCATACGCCAAGACCGCGCTCCCCAGGATAAGGCCGATGGCGAAGGCCATGGCCCCCTGGTCCGGACGGAAGAGGAGAAGGTAAAGGTAAAAGGCCCCCCCAAGGAGGGTGAGCCCCTGGGAAAAGCGGCCGGGGTCCATCAGGCGCGCACGAAGCGGAGGACAACGAGCTCCGCCAGCACCAAGGCCACCCCGCCCCAGGCCACCTGGGGCTCCCGGCCCAAGAACCCCATGACCGCGGAGAAGACCCCGGCCATCAGGAAGGCCTTGGCGTACTTAGGGCTCACGGTAAGCCCCAGGACGAAGGCCACCAGAAACCCCGCCACCCCTGGGGGGAGGCTCGCTCCCAAGGCGATGAAGAGGAGCATGAGGGCGAGGGTGATGGCCCCCGCCAGGTAGTAGGCCCCGGGAAAGGGCTCCTTGCGCCGCTTGGTCCGCTCGGCCATGGCCTAAGCCTATCACGAAAGCCCCGCGGCCCGGGCCACCGCCTCGAGGTCCGGGGGCACAGGGGGGGGGAGCTCGGCCACCTTCTCCGCGGTGGCCGGGTCCTTGAGGCCGTGGCCGGTGAGGGTGAGGACCACCGTGCTCCCCTCCTCCAGCCGCCCTTCCCTCAGGAGCTTCCAGACCCCCGCGAGGGCGGCGGCGCTTGCGGGCTCGCAGAAGATCCCCTCCTCCCGGGCCAGGTAGCGGTAGGCCTCGAGGATCTCCCCGTCCGTCACCGCCTCAATCAGGCCTCCGGACTCCTCCTTGGCCTTAAGGGCCCCTTCCCAGCTTGCGGGGTTGCCGATGCGGATGGCGGTGGCCAGGGTCTCGGGCCTCTCCACGGGCCGCCCCAGGACCAGGGGGGCCGCCCCCGCCGCCTGGAAGCCCAGCATCCTGGGAAGCCCCTTGGCCTTCCCCAGGGCGTGGTACTCCTTGTACCCCATCCAGTGGGCGGTGATGTTCCCCGCGTTGCCCACGGGGAGGGCGTGGTAGTGGGGGGCCTCCCCCAGCTCGTCCACCACCTCAAAGGCCAGGGTCTTCTGCCCTTCCAGGCGGTAGGGGTTTAGGGAGTTCACCAGGGCCACGGGGTAGCGCTCCGTGAGCTCCCGGGTGAGGCGGAGGGCCTGGTCAAAGTTCCCCTCCACCTGGACGATGCGGGCCCCGTGCACCAGGCTTTGGGCCACCTTGCCTAAGGCCACGTACCCCGCGGGGAGGATGACCAGGGAGAGGACCCCCGCCCGGGCGGCGTAGGCCGCGGCCGAGGCCGCGGTGTTCCCCGTGCTGGCGCAGGCCACCGCCTGGGCCCCCGCCTCCACCGCCTTGGACACCGCCAGGGTCATCCCCCGGTCCTTGAAGCTCCCCGTGGGGTTCAGGCCCTCAAACTTGGCGTAAAGCCGTATACCCCGCTCCCTGGCCTCCTTAGGGCCCTTCAGGGGGATGAGGGGGGTGGAGCCCTCCAGAAGGGAGACCACCGGGGTGTTCAGGGAGACGGGCAGGTGGGCGCGGTAGCGCTCTATGAGGGGCAGGCGCATGGGTCTATGCTCGGGGAAACCGCCCCCTCGGGTCAAGCCTCGGGGAAGGGGCGCCCCTCCCCCAGGGGCCCCTTGGCCAGGGGGGCGGGCCGGTGGCCGGGGGCCCCGGAGAGGAAGCGGAAGAGGTCCGCGAGGAGGCCGCTGGCCGTGGCCCCGCCCCCGGCCCCAGGGCCGGTGACGAAGACCTCCCCAAGGGGGGCGGTGCGCACCCATAGGGCGTTCCCCTTGGCCCGGGCCAGGGGGTGGTCCTCGGGGAGGCGGGCCGGGGCCACCCTGGCCCGCCACCTCCCCCCCTCCCCGTAGAGGCTGGCCAGGAGGCGCACCCTTTCCCCTTTCTCCCGGGCCCTTTCCAGGTCCTCCGGGGTGAGGGCGGTGATCCCCCGGGCCTCCACCGCCTGGAAAGGAAAGGCGGGGTCTATGAGGAGGCGGGCCAGGAGGGTGAGCTTGTGGGCGGCATCAATCCCCTCCACGTCCAGGGTGGGGTCGGCCTCGGCAAAGCCCAGGCGCTGGGCCTCCCCTAGGGCCTCCCCGTAGGTCCTTCCCCTTTCCATCTCCTGGAGGATGTAGAGGGTGGTGCCGTTCAGGATGCCGTGGAGCTCCAGCAGCTCGCTTCCCCTTAGGGTTTCCAGGAGGCTTAGGGCGGGGGTTCCCGCCATGACGCTGGCCTCGTGGTAGAGGAGCCCCTCCTCGGCAAAAGGGCGAAGCTCGGCCCAGGCCTCGGCCAGGAGGGCCTTGTTGGCGGTGATCACGGGGATCCCCGCCTCCAAAACGGGGCGGAGGAGCTGTAGGGGGGCCTCCACCCCCCCTAAGGCCTCCACCACCAGGTCGGCCTCGAGGAGGTCAAAGGGCTCGGTGTGGAGGAGCTCCTGGGGGATGGGCCGGGGCTTCGTCCTGTCCCGCACCAGGACCCCCAGGAACCGGGGCTCTACCCCGAGGGCCCGGAAGTCCTCCAGGCGCTCCAGGACCAGGGTGTAGAAGGCGCTCCCCACGGTCCCCCCTCCCAGGAGGGCGATCCTTAAGGCCTCCATGGGGGGATTATACGATGGGGGGGTGGAAGGGGCCAGGCGGCTTCTGGAGGAGGCGGCCCGGGAGGAGGGGCTCTTTTTCGCCTGGGCCCCCCTGGAGCTCCCTGAGGCGGCCAAAGCCCGCTACCGCGCCTGGCTGGAGGCGGGCCGCCAGGCGGGGATGGCCTACCTGGCCCGGGGGGTGGAGGAGAGGCTAGAGCCGAGAAGGCGCTTTCCCGAGGCCCATAGCGCCCTCCTCCTCTTTGCCCCCTACGCCCTGGAGGACCCCGGGGCCCCCAAGGGGGGCCTCCGGGTGGGCCGGGTGGCCCGCTACGCCTGGAGCCGGGACTACCACCTGGTCCTGGGGGAAAGCCTGACCCGCCTAGAGGGGGTGGCCCAGGCCCTCGGGGTTTGGGCCCGGGGCTATGTGGACCACGGGCCCCTGCCCGAGCGGAGCCTGGCCGCCCTCTCGGGGGCGGGGTGGGTGGGGAAAAGCGGGATGTTCCTCTCCCCCCAGTTCGGGGTCCACGCCTTCATCGGGGTGCTCCTCACCTCCTTGGAGGTGGCGGCCCCGCCCCCCCACCCCAGCCGCTGCGGGCGGTGCACCCGCTGCCTTTCCGCCTGCCCCACGGGGGCGCTTCCCGGGGACGGCACCCTGGAGGCGGGGCGGTGCGTGAGCTACCTGACCATTGAGCACAAGGGCCCCGTCCCGGAGGCCCTCTGGGAGGGCATCGGGGACTGGCTCTTCGGGTGCGACCTCTGCCAGGAGGTCTGCCCCTGGGGGCGGTTCGGAAAGGCCTGGGAACGGCTCCGCCCCGAGCCGGAGCTGGCCCACCCGGACCTTTTGGATTTCTTCCGCCTTTCGGGGCGGGCCTTCCAGAGGAAGTACCAGGGCACCGCCTTCCTCCGCGCGGGCCGGGCCCGCATGGCCCGGAACGCCCTCATCGTCCTGGCCAACCTGGGCCTGGGGGAACGCCTCATGGAGGAGGCCCTACGGGACCCCCACCCCCTGGTGCGGCGCACCGCCCTAAGGGCCCTCCACCGCCTGGGGCGGGAGGTGGGGGCCTTCCTCCGCTCCCCCGACGAGGCCTTGAGGGCCGAGGCTTTAGACCTCTTGGGGGAAGCGCCCGGTGCGGTAGACGGTCTCCAGGACGGGGGGCAGGTCCCAGGCCCTTAGGTCAAAGAGGAGGGGGCCCAGGTCGTAGGGCACCTTCAGGGCCTTGACCTCGAGGCTCTCCGTATCCACCACCAGGGCGTCCGCCCCCGGCTCCCCCGAGAGGGAAAGGCCCACGCTCCCCGGGTCCGCCACCAAACCCTGCCCCACCCGCCGGAGAAGGGGGAGGTGCCGCCCCCCCAGGAGGAGGATCCGGGCCCCGTAGCGGTCCATAAGCCCCTGGAAGGTGCGGGCCGGGCCCTGGAAGTCCAGCTGCGCCTCGGGCCGGCCGGGGGTGCCGTGGAAGGCCACCAGGCGCTTGTCCCCATAGGTGCGGCGGTGGGAGGCGCGGAGGGTGCGGAGGTAGGCGATCTCCTTCTCCGAAAGCTGGGCGCGGGTCCACTCCAGGGTGGCCCGGCCCACCCCCTCGGGGACGGCCCCGGGCATGGGGTAGGCCACCCTCAGGTCCCAGGCCCCGGCGATGGCCGAAAGCCCCTCGTCCAGAACCTTTCGGATCACCTGCTTGGGGTGGGGGCCGTAGCCCACCAGGTCCCCCAGGAGGAGGACCTCGTCCACGCCCTCCCCCCTTAAGGCCTCCAGGACCGCCTCCAGGGCGGGCAGGTTGGCGTGGAGGTCCGAGATGACCCCTAGGCGCATGGCCCCATTCTCCCATGCTTTCTACCAAACCCCTGTGAAAAGGGGGCCCGGGCCCTTATGGTAAGGGGGTGCGGGCCTTGGCCTTCGGCCTTCTCCTCGCCTTAAGCCTCCCCCCCTTCCCCCTGGGGCCTCTTTCCCCCCTGTTCCTGGCCCCCCTTCTCCAGGGGGGGTTCCGGGTGGGCTTCCTGGCGGGGCTTGGGTTCTGGGGGCTCCACCTCCTCTGGCTCCCCTGGAGCTTCGCGGAGAACTTCGGGCCCTGGGGGGCGGTGCCCTTCCTCCCCCTGGTGCTCTTCAAGGCCTTCACCTTGGGCCTCCTCTTCGCCCTCACCCCCACCCCCCTGGCCCGGGTGGGGGGGTGGGTGGTCCTGGAGTGGCTTTCGGAGCAGGGGGAGCTGGCCTTCCCCTGGGGCTTTTTGGGGTACAGCCTCCTCGAGGCCCCAGGCCGCCTCCTGGCCGCGCTTGGAGGGGTCTACCTCCTCTCCCTCCTGGTCCTCCTGGTGGCCCTGGGGCTTAGAGGGCGCTTCTACGCCGTCCTCCTCCCCTGGACCCTCCTCTGGCTCTTCCCCTTGCCCCCGGTTTCCCTCCCCCAAGAAAAGGCTCTCCTGGTCCAGGGGAACGTGAACCCCTTGCGGAAGGCCCAGGGGGAGCTGGACGAGGCGGTCTACCTAAGGCTCACGGAAGGGGGGCTTAAGGCCCACCCCGAGGCCCGGCTCGTGGTCTGGCCCGAGACCGCGGTATGGCGCCTCCCGGAAGGGGTGGACGCCCTTTTGGGGGAGCGCTTCCTCCTCACCGGGCTAAACCTCTTCGGCCCCAACCGGGCGGTGCTCTACGGGGGCGGGAAGGTCCTGGCCCACTACGACAAGACCCGGCTGGTGCCCTTTGGGGAGCGCTTCCCCTTCCGGGAGGCCCTAGGGGGGGTGTACGGCTTCTTCTTCCGGGCCTTCGGCCTGGGGGAGCTCTTAGACCGCACCCCAGGGGAGGCCCTACGGCCCCTTGGGCCCTACGGGGCCATGATCTGCTACGAGTCCGTCTTCCCCAGCGTGGCCCGGGGGCTGGTGCGGGAGGGGGCCCAGGCGCTGGTCCTCCTCACCAACGACGCCTGGTTCGGGCCCTCCTTTGGGGGCCTCCAGCACTTCGCCCTCGGGCGCTTAAGGGCGGTGGAGACGGGAAGGTGGCTCCTCCGGGCGGGGAACGACGGGGTGACCGCCGCCATAGACCCCCTGGGCCGGGTGGTGGCCCGGATTCCCCCCAAGGCGGAGGGCTTTCTCCTCGCCCCCTACGCCCTCCGGGACGGGGAAACCCCCTACGTGCGCCTTGGGGACTGGGCGGTGGGGGTGGCGTTGACCTTCTTCCTCCTCGGCCTTATCCTTAGGGTGCGCCCGCCGGGGTGGCGGAATCGGTAGACGCGGCAGACTCAAAATCTGTTGCCCGATGAGGGCGTGCGGGTTCGAGTCCCGCCCCCGGCACCAAAGGCCCCTTTGGGGGGCCTTTTTTATGCCCCGTACAGGGCCAGGGTGTACTCCTCCTCCAGGAAGAGGCGGGGTTCCCCCCCCAAGGCCTCCCGGAAGAGGGCCCTTAAGGCCTCGGGGGAAAGCCGGCGGGCAAGGGGCGGGCCCACCTCCTCCTCCCGGTAGGGCCACTCCAAGACGGCCACCCGCCGGGCCACCCGGGCCGCTTCCCGCAGGGCGGGGATGGGGTCCAGGTGGTGGAGGGCCAGGCCGAAGAAGGCCAGGTCAAAACTCCCGTCGGGGAAGGGAAGGGCCTCCGCCCGCCCCTCCACAAACCGGGCCCCGGGGACCTTGGCCCGGGCCACCTCCAGCCGGTCCGCCCGGGGGTCCAGGCCCACGGTGAAAAGGCCGAGCTCCTGGAAGGCCCCGGCGAAGACCCCGGTGCCGGTGCCGATGTCCAGGACGCTTTTGGCCTGCAACCCCTCCAGGGCCTTCCTCGCCACCCCCAGGGGGTTAAAGCGCCGAAGCCGGTCCGGCCTGCGGAAGGGGTCTTGGGCCTCGCAGGCGTTGGTGAGGAGGGCCCAGAGCACCAAAGCCCCTTCCCCGGCCGCTTCCTCGTAGGCCGCCCGCAACGCCCGGAAGACGGCCTCCGCCTCTCCCCAAAGCTCCGTATGGGTGGGGAGGACCCGGTGGTCCACCCCCGCCTTCCCCAGGGCCTCCAGGGCCTTTTCCACCGCCTTGTAGTCCCCCTGGAGGAGGGGGTAGAGGGCGAAGAGGGCCTTCACCATCTCCCCAAGTATAGGGCGGGGCGGTTCCCCGCCCTCCGGCCCGCCCGGTCCGCCTCCGGGAAGGGGGGGTGGGCCTCGGGGGCCAGGAAGACCGCCTCCCCTTCGGCCACCGGAGGCCCCAGAAGGGCCTGGAGGTCCTCCCGGGCGAGGAAGCGGGCCTGGGCCCAAGGGGGCACGCCCCTTTCCGAAAGCCTCCGGTAAAGGGCCGCCCAGGGGGAGAGGGCCTCCAGGACCCCCACCACCAGGGCCCCGCCCGGCCTCAGGACCCGCCTGGCCTCCTCCAAGGCCCTCTCCACGTCCTCCACGAACTCCAGCACCGTGAAGAGGAGGACCACGTCAAAGCTGCCCTCAGGAAAAGGCAGGGCCTCGGCCCGCCCCAGGACCCACTCCGCCTCGGGGGTCCGCGCCCTCCCCACCCGGAGCATGGCCGGGGAGGCCTCGAGGCCCACCCTCCTGGGGTAGGGGAGGCGCCGGAGCCACCAGCCCGTGCCCGCCCCCACCTCCAGGAGGCTTTCCCCCGGGGGAAGGAGGGCCCTTAAGGCCCTTTCCTCCTCGCCGATGACGTAGGCCCCCAGGGGGGTCTCGTACCAGGCCTCGTAGGCCTCCGCCAGGGGGGCGAAGGGGTCCTCCACGCCTTCAGTCTAGGCGGAGGACCACCCCCTCGTGGGGCCTCAAGAGGAGCCTCCCCCCCACCCCCTCCTCCCGGTCCAGGTGGGTGGAGAGGACCACCCGCCCCCCCCTGGGCAGGTCCAGGGCCCTTTCCTTGTCCGTGAAGTTGAGGGCCACGAGCCACCCCTCCCCCCGGAGGTAGGCGTAGACCCCCCCTTCCGCCCGGTGGGTGCGGTAGGCCCCGTAGAGGAGCTCTTTGTCCTTCCTCAGGGCGATGAGGCGCTTCACCAGGTTCAGCATGGAGCGGGGGTCTTGCTCCTCTAGGGCCACGTTCCGCGTGGGGTAGTCGGGGTTTACGGGAAGCCAGGGCTCGGCGGTGGAAAAGCCCGCATAGGGGGAGGCGTCCCACTGCATGGGGGTGCGGCAGGGGTCGCGGCCCGGGGGGAGGCCGTGCTCCCCTTTCCGGCCCCGTTGCCTAAGGGCCGCGGGGTCCTGCACCTTCTCCCAGGGGATCTCCCCGTTCACCATCCCGAGCTCGTCCCCGTAGTACCAGGTGGGGGTGCCCCTTAGGGTGAAGAGGAGGACCGCCGCCACCCGGGCCTGGGCCTCGCCGATCCTCGAGGCCACCCGGGGTTGGTCGTGGTTCCCCAGGACCCAGTTGGGCCAGTCCCAGGGGGTGAGGAGGCTCTCGTACTCCTCCACGATGCGGGCGATGTTCTCGGGCCGCCAGTCCACGAGGCCCCGGAAGATGAGGTGGAAGTTAAAGGGCAGGTGGCAGCCCGCCTGGTAGTAGCGCACCAGCTGGGGGAAGGGGAGGTAGATCTCCCCCACCATGACCCGCTCCCGCCCCGCTTCCGAGAACTCGTCCAGGACGTAGCGCATCTCCCGCACGTAGGCGTGGGTTTCGGGCTGGTCCTCCATGTGAATATGGAGGTGGCGGCCCCGGTCCCACATCCCCGGGCGCCAGTCGGGGTTGCCGGGCTCGTCCCGGAGGAGGAGGTCCTCGGCGAGAAGCCAGAGGGTGTCCACCCGGAACCCGTCCACCCCAAGCCTTAGCCAGAAGCGCATGACCTCGTGGATGGCCGCCCGCACCTCGGGGTTGCGCCAGTTGAGGTCGGGCTGCTCGGGGAGGAACTGGTGGAGGTAGTACTGGCCCGTCCTTTCGTCAAAGGTCCAGGCGGGGCCGCCGAAGAAGCTCTGCCAGTTGTTGGGGGGGCCGCCATGGGGCGCGGGGTCGGCCCAGACGTACCAGTCCCGCTTGGGATTGTCCCGGGAGGACCGGGACTCCAAAAACCAGGGGTGCTGGTCCGAGGTGTGGTTGGGGACGAGGTCAATGAGGACCCGAAGCCCTAAGCGGTGGGCCTCCTCCAGAAGGCGCCTAAAGTCCTCCAGGGTCCCGAAGATGGGGTCCACGTCGCAGTAGTCGGCCACGTCGTAGCCGAAGTCCTTCATGGGGCTTTTGTAGAAGGGGGAAAGCCAGAGGGCGTCCACCCCCAAGCCCTTGAGGTAGGGAAGCCGCCTCCTAATCCCCTCCAGGTCCCCGATGCCGTCCCCGTTGGCGTCCTGGAAGCTCCGGGGGTAGATCTGGTAGATCACCGCCTCTTTCCACCACATGCCCCGAGTCTACACCCCGGGGTGGAAGGGCTCCTCCCCCACCCACTGGAAGCGGGGCACCGCCCGCCCCTCCACCCAGACGGGGGCCAGGAAGAGGGCCAGGGGGCGGACCCAGTACCCCTTCTCCCCGTAGAGGGCCTGGTAGACCACCATCTCCTCCTCCGTTTCCGAGTGGCGGGCCAGGAAGAGGACCCGGTAAAGCCCCCCCTTGTAGTGGCGGTACACCCCCGGCCTAAGGCCCCACACGGCTGGGCTCCACCTTCGGGCGGAACTGGGCCTCCTCGGGGAGGAGGCGGCGCTTCTTGGCCCGCCTATAGACCGCGTCCCACATGCGGCAGAAGGAGCAGACCGCCCCCGTGGTGGGGTAGCCGCAGCGCTCGCACTCCCGTAAGGGGGGGTCCTCCCCTTTCAAGTAGGGCTGGATTTTGTCCAGGAAACCCTCCAGGAAGCGGAGCTTGGCCCCGGGGAGGTTCTTCTCCACCAGGTTCAGGGCCTCCTTGTAGAGGAGGCTCTTCGCCCCCTTGGCGTTGGGGCACTCCTCGTGCAGGAAGGGGATGCCCCTTAGGAGGGTGTAGGAGAGGACCTCCCGCTCGGAGAAGCGGTAGAAGGGCTTGATGCGGGCGGCGAGGCCGGGCTTTTCGGGCAGGACGGGCCCCTGGCGCACCAAGGCGTCCTCCTGGGGGTTCAGGAGGTTTCCGAAGAGGACCGCGGCCTCGTCGTCCAGGTTGTGGCCCGTGGCCACCACCCGGAAGCCCTCCTCCACGGCCACCTGGTTGATGATGTAGCGCTTGGAAAGCCCGCAGGCGGAGCAGGCCACCCGCCCCGAAAGCTCCGCCAGCTCCGGCACCCCGAAGCCGAAGGCCCCCTTGAGGTCCACCACCAGGAGGGGGAGGCCCCTTTCCTCCGCGAAGCGGCGGGTGACCTCGAGGCTCCTTTCGGAGTACGCCCCAATCCCAAGCTCCAGGTGGAGCCCCACCGCCTGGTAGCCCAGCCGGTGGAGGACGTCCCAAAGGGCCAGGGAGTCCTTCCCCCCCGAGACCGCCACCAGGACCCTCTCCCCAGGGCTTAGCATCCGGTGGCGGCGGATGGCCCGCTCCGTTTCCTTAAGGAACCACTCCAGGTAGTGCTCCCGGCAGAGGGCAAGCCCCCGCCCCCTTAGCTCCACCTGGGCCTTGGCCTCGCAGAACTTGCAGCGCACCCTAGCCCCCCGAGATGGCGGAGAGGACCTCCACGGTTTCCCCTTCCCCCACCCAGTCCTCGAGGGTGAGGAGCTCCTCGTTCCGGATGGCCACCACGGTCTCGGGGTTCACCCCCGCCTCTTCCAAAATGGCCCTGAGGGGCCGCCCCCCGGAAAGCTCCAGCTCCTTGCGCTCGGGAAGGCGCAGGATCAGCCTCATCCCCCTAGTCTACCAGGTGGGGCGCGGCAAGCTCCAGGAGGCGGCGCAGGGTGAGGCGGTTCCGCTCGGCGATCTCCGCCCTCCGGGGGATCTCCGGGTAGGGGCCCTCGGGGTCGTGGAGGGTGGGGGTGAGGGGGGCCCCAAGCCGCTCCTCCCACGCCCGAAGCCAACCCTCCGGCAAGCGTTCGGGGAGGGGCAGGCCGTGGAAGAGGTGGTAGAGGAGGGTCCAGACCCGCACCGTGGCGTCCAAGCTGTACCCGCCCCCCAGGGTGAGGAGGACCCTCCCCCCCGCGTAGGCCTCCGCGTACTCCAGGATGAGGCGGAAGAGGGCCTCGTAGGCCCGGGTGGTGAGGAGGAGGTCCGCCAGGGGGTCTTGGTAATGGGCGTCCGCCCCCGCCTGGACCACCAGCACATCGGGCCGGAAGGCCTCTAGGGCCCAAGGGACGAGGGCCTGGAAGATCTCCAGGTAGCTCCCGTCCTCGGTAAAAGGCTCCAGGGGGAGGTTGAGCTTCCGCCCCAGGCCCGCCCCCCGGCCGAGCTCGTGGATGTGCCCCGTGCCGGGAAAGAGGTAGCGGCCGGACTCGTGGAGGCTTAGGGTGAGGACCTCGGCCTCTTCGTAGTGGATCCACTGCACCCCGTCCCCGTGGTGGACGTCTATATCCAGGTAGGCCACCTTTAGCCCCGCCCGGGTGAGGTGGCGGATGGCCACGGAAAGGTCGTTGTAGACGCAAAACCCCGAGGCCCGGTCGTACTGGGCGTGGTGGAGGCCGCCTCCAAGCTGGAGCACCCGCTTTTCCCCCGCCAACATCCGCCTCGCCCCCTCCAACGTGCCCCCCACCAGGATCCGGGCCGCCCGGTCCATGCCGGGGAAGACGGGGGTGTCCCCCGTGCCCAGGCCGTAGTGCTCCAGGTCCGCCACCTTTTCCCCCCGGCTCGCCGCCTCCACCCGCCGCACCAGCCGCTCGGAGTGGACCGTGAGGACCTCCTCCCGGGTGGCCTCCGGGGGCGCAAGGGGAGGGCGCCACACCCCTAGGGCCTCCAGGAGGGAGGTGAGCATCTCCAGACGCAGGGGGCTAAAGGGGTGGGTGGGGCCGAAGTTGTAGAGGCGGTACTCGTCCCGGTAGATCACCATGGCTTCTTGGGCGGCCAGACCACGTCAAACCCCGCTTCCCTTAAGGCCTGGGCCAGGAGGTGGGTTTCCAGGGTGTTCACCCGCACCACCGCCCGCACGTAGTCCCCGTCCTCGGGGTAGGAGAGGAGGGAGTGGATGTTCACCCCCCGCCCCGCCAGGAAGCCGGTGAGCCGGGCGAGCTCCCCCACCCGGTCGGGGAGGCGGACCTCGAGGCGCCCCGAGGGCTCCGTGACCCCCGTGAGCTTGAGGAGGGCGTCCAGGAGGTCGATCCCGGTGACGATCCCCACCAGCTCCTCCCCCTCCAGCACCGGGAGGGAGCCGATCTTCCGCTCCCGCATGACCCGGGCCGCCTCCTCCACGGGGTCCAGGGGGTGGGCGGTGACCACCCCCTTGGTCATCACCTCCCCCACCTGGGTGCACCCCGGGCAGGGGCCCTTGGGGTTCAGGTGGCTGGTGGCCAGGCGGATATCCCGGTCGGTGACGATGCCCACCAGCCTCCCCCCCTCCACCACGGGCAGGTGGCGGATGCCCCGCTCCAAAAGAAGCCGGTAGGCCTCCTCCAGGGTGGTTTCCGGCCCCACGGTGAGGACCGGCCCCTTCATCACGTCCTTCACCAGCATGCCCTAAGCCTAACACCAAACCCCCAGGGGGACTCCCTGGGGGTTTGGCGCCCCACTAGGGGGTTACTCCCTTTTGGGGCCGCTACCGAAGCTTTCGCTTCGGCGGGGTGCTTAGAGGATGTCGTCCCGGATGCAGGCCTTGAAGTGCCCGGGGGCCACCTCCTTGAGCTCGGGTACGGTGTGGGCGCACTCGGGCAGGGCGTAGCGGCAGCGGGTGCGGAAGACGCACCCCGAGGGGGGGTTGATGGGGGAGGGGATGTCCCCCTGGAGGACGATGCGCTCCCGCTTCACCGTGGGGTCGGGGATGGGCACCGCGGAGAGGAGGGCCTCGGTGTAGGGGTGCTTGGGGTTGCGGTAGAGCTCCCGGGAGGAGGCCAGCTCCATGACCTTCCCCAGGTACATCACCGCCACCCGGTCGGAGATGTACTCCACCACCGCCAGGTCGTGGGCGATGAAGAGGAGGGTGAGCCCGAGCTCCTCCTTGAGGTCCTGGAGGAGGTTCACCACCTGGGCCTGGATGGAGACGTCCAGGGCGGAGACGGGCTCGTCCGCCACGATGAACTCCGGGGCCACCGCCAGGGCGCGGGCGATGCCGATGCGCTGGCGCTGCCCGCCGGAGAACTCATGGGGGTAGCGGCGCATGTGGTCGGGGGAAAGGCCCACGAGCTTCAAAAGCTCCGCCACCCTTTCGGTGCGCTCCTTGGGGTCCTTGGCCAGGCCGTGGATGATGAGGGGCTCGGCGATGATGTCCCCTACGGTCATCCGGGGGTTAAGGGAGCTGAAGGGGTCCTGGAAGATGATCTGCATGCGGCGGCGGTAGGGGCGGAGCCTGTCCTTGGGGAGCTCGGTGATGTCCTCCCCCCCGAAGAAGATCCGCCCCCCCGTGGGCTCGATGAGCCTTAAAAGGGTGCGGCCCACGGTGGTCTTGCCGCTTCCCGACTCCCCCACCAGGCCCAGGACCTCGCCCTTTTTGATGGCGAAGGACACCCCGTCCACCGCCTTCACGCTCCCCACCACCCGGGAGAGGATGCCCCCCCGGATGGGGAAGTGCTTTTGGAGGTCCTTGACCTCCACGAGGACGTTGTCCGCCTTCATGCCCTAACCTCCCGGATCTCCTTCCAGCGCACGCACCGCACCTGGCGCCCGTCCCCGGTGTCCTCCAAGGGGGGCACCTCCCGGTCGCAGAGGCCCTCCACGTAGTGCTTGCACCGGGGATGGAAGGCGCACCCCGGGGGGAGGTAGAGGGGGTTGGGGACGTTGCCGGGGATGGCCTCGAGGCGCTCCTTGTGCTCCGCGGCCAGGTCCAGCCGGGGCACGGAGTGGAGGAGGCCCCGGGTGTAGGGGTGGAGGGGGTCCTTGAAGAGGGGGACCACGTCCGCCTCCTCCACCGCCCGGCCCGCGTACATGACCACCACCCGGTCGGCCATCTCCGCCACCACCCCCAGGTTGTGGGTGATGAAGAGGATGCTCATCTTGAGCTCCTCCTGGAGCTTCTTCATGAGCTCCAGGATCTGGGCCTGGATGGTCACGTCCAAGGCGGTGGTGGGCTCGTCGGCGATGAGGAGGGAGGGGTTGCAGGACAGGGCCATGGCGATCATCACCCGCTGCCGCATCCCCCCGGACATCTGGTGGGGGTAGTTGGCGAGGCGCTTTTTGGGCTCGGGAATCCCCACCAGGTTCAGCATCTCCGCCGCCAGCTCCATGGCCTCCTTGCGGCTTTTCCCCTGGTGGAGCATGATGGCCTCGGCGATCTGGTCCCCCACCGTGTACACCGGGTTCAGGGAGGTCATGGGCTCCTGGAAGATCATGGCGATGTCGTTGCCCCGGATCCTCCGCATCTCCGCCTCGGAGAGCTTGGTGAGGTCCTTAACCTGCCCGTCCTTCCCCCGGAAGAGGATCTCCCCGCCCACGATGCGCCCCGGAGGGGTAGGGATGAGGCGCATGATGGCCAAGGAGGTGACGCTCTTCCCCGAGCCCGACTCCCCCACCACGGCCAGGGTTTCCCCCTTGTCGATGTGGAAGGAAACCCCGTCCACCGCCTTCACCACCCCGTCGTCGGTGAAGAAGTGGACCTTGAGGTCCTTCACCTCTAAAAGCCGGTTTTGGTCCATGCCTGCTCCTTGCCTCTCATGGGCCTAGGCCCCGAAAACACCTCAACCGTTATACGGCATACTCGGTCAAAAGAGAAGACCTACTGCCGCCTTCGGGGGTCAAAGGCGTCCCGAAGCCCATCCCCCAGGAAGTTCCAGGACAAAATAGAAAGGAAGATAAAGAACCCCGGCCACAGCACCCAGGGGCGGTCGGTGAAGCTGGCAAACCCCCCCTGCTGGGCCGCCTGGAGGAGGAGCCCCCAGCTGGTGTAGGGCTCCGTGACCCCAAGCCCCAGGAAGGAAAGCCCCGACTCCCCCAGGATAAACCCGGGAATGGTGAGGGAAAGGCTCACGATCACGTAGCTGGCGGTGGCGGGGAGCACGTGGCGGGCGATGATGCGCCCGTCGGAGGCCCCCAGGGCCCGGGCGGCCTGCACGTAGTCCATCTCCCGCACGGAAAGGACGATCCCCCGCACCACCCGGGCCAGCCCCCCCCAGCCGATGAAGCCCAAAAGGCCCACCACCAGGTAGAAGGTGAGGAGGGGGTCGATGTTCGTGGGGAAGACGGCCCTTAAGGAGATGAGGAGGAAGAGGCTCGGGACGGCGGCGATGATCTCCACGGTGCGCATGATGAGGTCGTCGGGGTCCAGACGGATGGGTTCGCGGAACACCTTGCGAAGGACGGCGTAAGCCCCAAAGAGGCCAAAGAGGAGGATGGCCCCGTCCACCCCGTAGCTCCAAAGCCCCCGCACCGGGGTGATGCGCACGAAGGTCCAGGCCAGGTAGAGCACCCCTAAGGCCGCCCCCAGCCAGAGGAGAAGGCTTAGGGGACCGAAGAAGGCCCCCAGCCCCCGCCAGAGCCTGGGGGGCAGGGAAAGGGCGAAGGGCCGCCCGGAGAAGTAGCCCGCAATGCCCCCAAGGAGAAGGCCTAGGAAGAAGGAGACCACCGCGGAGAGGATGCCGATGGTGAGGGAGACCTGGGCCCCGTAGACGATGCGGCTAAAGAGGTCACGGCCGAAGTTGTCCGTGCCCATGAGGAAGATGCGCCCGGGAGGGTCCACCCCGAAGAGGCGGAGGTCCGCCTTGAAGAGGCGGAAGACGGTGTAGGGCTGCTCCGGGGTGCGAACGAAGAAGCGGAGGTAGAACTTCCCTTGGGAAGGGTCCTCCTGGTAGCGGGGCTGGAGGGTGACGGGGTCAATGGTGCGCACCGTGGCGTAGACGAAGGGGCGGGAGAGCCGGCCCGTCTCCGGGTCCCGGAAGTGAATGCGGGTGGGGGGATGATTGCCCTTAGGAGGGTAGAGCTCGTAGAAGTTGGGGTCGTAGGGGCTGAAAAACCCCGCAAAGGCGGCCATCAGGTAGAGGACGAGGAGGATCCTTCCCCCCCAGACCGCCAGGCGGTGCTTGCGGAACTGGTGCCAGACCAGCTGGGCGCGGGTGGTGGCGGGTTTAGCGGTCACAGGGCACCTCCTACTCGTAGCGGATCCTGGGGTCCACCCAGGCCAGAAGCAGGTCGGAAAGCAGGTTGCCCACCATGAGGAGCACCAGGCTCACGGTGAGGAACCCGGCGATCACGTAAAGGTCCTGGTTGGCCACCGCGTCCAGGAAAAAGGGGGTGATGCCCGGCCAGGCCATGACCACCTCCACAAAGCCCGCCCCGGAGATGAGGCCGGGGAGGAGGCCCCCCAAGGTGGCCACAAAGGGGATGACCGCGTTGCGGAAGGCGTGCTTGTAGATCACCGCCCGCTCGGCCAAGCCCTTGGCCCGGGCGGTGCGGATGTAGTCCTGGGACAAGACCTCGAGCATCTGCCCCCGCATGAGGCGGGAAAGCCCGGCGATGTCGTTGGCCGTGGCCACCAGGACCGGCACCACCGCGTGCCAGGCGATGTCCAGGATCTGGCGCAGGGGGGGCATCTGCTCAAAGCCGCTGCTGGTCATGCCGGACACGGGAAAGAGGAGGGTGCCGGTGGCGAACTTAATCTGCAGGAGGACGTAGATGGCGATGAGGGCCAGGAAGAAGCTGGGCACGGAAAGGCCCACGTAGGCCAAGAAGGAGAGGACCCGGTCCCCCAGGGTGTAGGGGCGGAGGGCCCCGTAGACCCCCACGGGGATGGCCACCAGGTACAAGAGGACCGTGGAGGGGATGACGATGACCATGGAGTTCAGCACCCGGGGCCAGATGACCTCCAAAACCGGGGCCTGGTAGGCGAAGGAGTAGCCCAGGTTCAGGTGGAAGAGGTTGTTCATCCAGAGGAGGTACTGCTCGTAAACGGGGCGGTCTAAGCCGAACTGGGCCCTCAGGCGGGCGATGGTCTCCGGGGTGACCTTGGGGTCCAGTTCCAGCTGGGTGAGGTAGTCCCCCGGGGCCATCTGGATGATGAGGAAGGCCAGGAAGGTGGCCCCAAAGAAGGTGGGGATGAGGTAGAGGACGCGGCGGAGGATGTAGGCGGTCATGGCGTCTGGCAAAGGGTCCCCGGGGCCAGGTGGCCCCGGGGCACCCTAGGCTAGCTCATTTCTTGATGAAGGTGAGTTCCAGCTCCCGCTGGCCCCAGATGCTGGAGATGATGGCGTCCGGGTGTTCGCCGCCCAGGCGGTTGTTCCAGGCGGGGTGGTAGTTGGGCCCGGCGATGTAGATGACGGGGAGGAGCTGGGCCTCGATCTCCTGCATGCGGTAGCCGATCTCCACCCGCTTCTCAAAATCCAGCTCCGCACGGCCGCGGGAGTAGAGGGCGTCCAGCTGGGTCTCCCGGGGGTCCAGGCACTGGCCGGACTTGTTCCACATGTGGAGGTTCCCCTTGCAGGGGACCACATTGGCGCCGAAGGGCCAGTCCAGACCACCCCCGGTCAGGCCGATGATGATGGCGTCAAAGGGCCGGTCGGGCCCGGAGGAGAGGAGCTGGCCCACCAGGGTGTTGAAGTCGATGGCCTGGAAGTTGACCTTCACCCCCACCTTCTTGGCCTCGTCCACGATGAGCTTGGCGATCTGCTCCCGCTGGGTGTTGCCCGCGTTGGTGGCCAGGTTGAACTCCAGGCGGCGGCCCTTAGAGTCCACCAGGTAGCCCTCCCGGTCCTTCTTGGTGAAGCCGAGCTCGGCCAGGAGCTTGGCCGCCTGCTGGAGGTTGTACTCGTACTTGGGCACCTTGGGGTTGATCCACTGGGTGAGGACGGGGTAGACGCTGGAGTACATGGGGGTGCCCAGGCCGCCGTAGACGATGTCAATGACCGCCTGGCGGTTCACGATGTGGCTCATGGCCCGGCGGAACTTGTCGGAGCGGAAGAGGCTTTGCTTGAAGGGGTCCGAGGCCTTGTTCCAGTTGAAGACCATGAACTGGCTACTGGCCACGGGGGAGGCGTTCACCTTGATGGTGGCGTCCAGGCGGCCCTGCTGGATGGCCTGGCGGATCTGGGAGATGTGGTCCACGGTGGCGGGGGCGATCACATCAATGTTCCCCGCCAGGAACTCCGCCAGCTGGGCGTTCACGTCCTTCACGATCTTGATCTCGTAGCGGTCCAGGTAGGGCAGGGGGTTGCCCGCCTCGTCCTTGTTCCACTCCCCGAAGGCGGGGTTCCGCTTGAGGACGAGCCTTTCCCCGGGGCGGTAGCTCTCAATGAGCCAGGGGCCGCCGGAGACGATCTTATCGGGGTCCTCGTTCAGGCCCCACATCTTCTTGATGCCCTCGGCCCCCTCCCGCTGGTAGACGGGGCCGAAGATGTGGGCCGGCCAGGGCTCAAAGGAGGCCACGGCAAAGGCCTCGGCGTCCGTCTTGGGGTAGATGAAGCGGACGGTGTAGTCGTCGATCTTGCGCAGGGTGATGGGCTTGCCATCCAGGAAGAAGGAATCGTAGCTGTTGGAGCCTACGGCCTTGTCCGTGTGGATGCGCCAGGTGGTGATCCAGTCGTCCGCGGTGATGGGGCGGCCGTCGGACCACTTCATCCCCCGGCGGATCTTGAAGGTGATCTCCAGCTTGTTGGGGCTCACCGTCCAGGACTCCGCCATGTAGGGGATCCAGTTGCCCGTGGTGGGGTCGCGCATGACCAGACCCCGGCCCCCAGAGATGAGATCCGGCACGTTGGTGGCCTCCGCGGTGATGAAGGGGTTGAAGGTGCGGTAGTCGCTGATCACCGCCGCCCGCAGGGTGCCCCCCCGCTTGGCCTCCTGGGGCTTGGCCACCGTCCACTTCTGGGGCCAGACAAAGGTCTGGGCGCTGGCCAGGCCGCCCAAGGCCAAAAGACCGACAAGCCACAGCGCTTTTCTCATAGTGTTTCCCTCCTAAAAGGGCCTACGCCTGTGAGGTTAAGGGGAGGGGGCGGGGGTTGTCAAGGGAAGAGGCCCCATGGAAAAATCCCCCCATAAAGGAGGTCCCATGCGCGCGGTGGTCATGGAAGCGAGGGGCGGCCCGGAGGTGCTGAAGCTGAAGGAGGTGGAAACCCCCACCCCCGGGCCCAAGGAGGTCCTCCTCCGGGTGAAGGCGGCGGGGCTCAACCACCTGGACATCTGGGTGCGCAAAGGGGTGGCAAGCCCCAAGCTCCCCCTCCCCCACGTCCTGGGGGCGGACGCGGCCGGGGTGGTGGAGGCGGTGGGGCCCGGGGTCACGGCCTTTAAGCCGGGGGACGAGGTGGTGGTGAACCCGGGGATCTCCTGCGGCCTCTGCGAGCGGTGCCTAAAGGGCGAGGACAACCTCTGCCCCCGCTACGAGATCCTGGGGGAGCACCGCTGGGGCGCTTACGCGGAGGGGCTCGTGGTGCCGGAGGCCAACCTGCTTCCCAAGCCCAAGGGGCTTTCCTTCGTGGAGGCCGCGGCCATCCCCCTCACCTTCCTCACCGCCTGGCAGATGGTGGTGGACAAGCTCCAGGTGAGCCCGGGGGAGGACGTGCTGGTGATGGCCGCGGGGAGCGGGGTGAGCGTGGCCGCCATCCAGATCGCCAAGCTCTTCGGGGCTAGGGTCATCGCCACCGCCGGCTCGGAGGAGAAGCTCAGGAAGGCCCTGGAGCTGGGGGCGGACGAGGGGGTGAACTACACCCACCCCGACTGGTTCAAGGAGGTGCGCCGCCTCACCGGGGGGAAGGGGGCGGACAAGGTGGTGGACCACACCGGGGCCCTGTACTTTGAGGGGGTCATCAAGGCCACGGCCAACGGGGGCCGGATCGCCATCGCCGGGGCCTCCTCGGGGTACGAGGGGACCCTGCCCTTCGCCCACGTCTTCTTCCGCCAGCTCTCCATCCTGGGCTCCACCATGGCCTCCAAAAGCCGCCTTTTCCCCATCCTGCGCCACGTGGAGGCGGGGAGGCTCAGGCCCGTGGTGGGCCAGGTGCTCCCCCTGGAAGCCGCGGCGGAGGGCCACCGGCTTCTGGAAGAGCGGCGGGTCTTCGGGAAGGTGGTGCTGGAGGTGGCCTAAAAGGCCAAGCGTCCCTAAGGAAAAGCCAAGCACGCGAGCGCCTGGGGTGCGCGTAGAATGCAAGGGAGGTGAGGGCATGGAGCACACGGACGTGATCGTCATCGGCGCGGGGCCGGCGGGGCTTTTCGCGGGGTTTTACGTGGGCATGCGGGGGCTTTCCTTCCGGTTCATAGACCCCTTGCCGGAGCCGGGGGGGCAGCTATCCGCCCTTTACCCCGAGAAGTACATCTACGACGTGGCGGGCTTCCCCAAGGTCTACGCCAAGGACCTGGTGCGGGGTCTGGTGGAGCAGGTGGCCCCCTTCAACCCCATCTACACCCTGGGGGAGCGGGCGGAGACCCTGGAGCGGGAGGGGGAGGTCTTCAAGGTGACCACCTCCGCCGGCAAGGCCTACACCGCCAAGGCGGTGATCATCGCCGCCGGGGTGGGGGCCTTTGAACCCAGGCGGCTCGGGGCCCCCGGGGAGAAGGAGCTCGAGGGCCGGGGGGTCTTTTACGCCGTGCGCTCCAAGGCCGACTTCCAGGGCAAGCGGGTCCTCATCGTGGGCGGGGGGGACAGCGCCGTGGACTGGGCCCTAAACCTCCTGGACACCGCCTCGGCCATCACCCTCATCCACCGCCGCCCCCAGTTCCGGGCCCACGAGGCCAGCGTGAAGGAGCTCTTCCGGGCCCACGAGGAGGGGCGGCTTAAGGTCCTCACCCCCTACGAGGTGCGCCGGATAGAGGGGGACACCTGGGTGCGGAGGGCGGTGATCTTCCACAACGGCACCCAGGAGGAGATGGAGCTCGAGGTGGACGCCGTCCTGATCCTCGCGGGCTACCTGACCAAGCTGGGACCCCTGGCCAACTGGGGCCTGGAGCTGGAGAAGAACCGGATCAAGGTGGACACCACCATGGCCACCAGCATCCCCGGGGTCTACGCCTGCGGGGACATCGTCACCTACCCGGGGAAGCTTCCCCTCATCGTGCTGGGCTTCGGGGAGGCGGCCATCGCCGCCAACCACGCGGCGGCCTACGCCAACCCCGCCCTCAAGGTGAACCCCGGCCACTCCTCGGAAAAAGCGGAGGAAAAGGCCCCGGCCTGAGCGGGGCGCACGCGGTGGTGGACTTTTGCATAGCCGGCCCCTTAGGATAAGGGCATATGCGGATTGCCCTTTTCATTGACGGGTCCTACATGTACCAGGCCGCCAAGCGCCTGGGCTGGAACGTGGACCACCGCCGGGTCCTCACCCAGTTCGCCACCCCGGAACAGCTCTACAACGCCTTCTACTACGCCCCCATCACCGACCCTGAGGACGAACGGCAGCAGCGCTTCATAGACGCCCTGGTCTTCATGGGCTACACCGTGCGGAGCCGCCTGGTGCGGGGGGAGGCCCGGTTTGAGGCCATGATGGCCACCGACCTCCTCACCACCGCCCCCCGCTGGGACCGGGCGGTGGTGGCCAGCGGTTCCGGCGACCTGGCCTACACCTTCGGGGTCCTGCGGAACCTGGGCAAGGAGATCCACCTCCTGGGGGCCCATGAGCTGGTGGACCTGGAGCTTAGGAACCAGGCGGACCGCTTCCTGAACCTGGCGGAGTGGCGCGAGGTCCTGGAGAGGACCCCCGGAGGCCGCCGCACCTACGCGGGCTACCCCGTGGAGGCCACGGTGGAGGTCCCCGCTCCGGCGTTGGAAGACGCGGGCGACTAGGCCCATGCCCCGGGGCCCCTGGCTCCTCCTCCTCTTGGCGGGGGCCCTTTTCCTTGCCCTGCCCGAGCCCCAAGCCCCCCCCAAAGCCCCCTCCCTCAGGGCCCTCCTCCCCTACCCGCCCCCCAAGCGGGAGGCCCTGGTGGCCCTGCACCTCAAGAACAAGGCGAGCCTCCATCTCCTCCTGGGAAAGGAGGCCGCCCGGGCCTACGACCGCCTCCTGAGGCTGGAGCTCATGAACCAGGCCGCAGGGAAGCGCTCGGCCTACGAGGACGGGGAAAAGGCCCTGCAGGACGCCAGGAAGTGGATCTTAGCCCTGGGGCAGGCGGTGCGGGGGAAGCCCCTTTCCCTGGAAGGCCTTCCCACCGCCCCCTGGCACGTCCTGCCCCACCAGCAGGCCCTCCGGGCCGCGGGGTATGCCCTCAGGATCCCCCCAGGGGTGCTGGCGGCCATCGTGGACAACGAGCAGTACGGGGGGGATAAGGCCTTAGGGCTTTCCCGGGGGGTGCGGGAAGCGGCGGACGGGCTGGCCTTGGGGCTTTCGGAGCTCCAGGGGGAGGCCCCCCTAAGCCGCACCCTGGGCCTGGCCCAGATGAGCTGGGAGGATGCCCTGAAGCAGGAAGAACGCCTCCGCCTCTTCGGGGCCTGGGACCCAGCCCGGCCCTTCCCCAAGACGGAGGCCGAGGCCCGAAGGGCCCTGGAGGACCCCTACTTGAACCTCCTCTTCACCGCAAGCCGCCTCCGGGGCTACTTTAACGCCCTCCTGGGCCTCCCCAAGGAGGACACCCGGCCCCTGGAGGACCCTTGGCTCTACTATCTGGGCCCCGCCTGGCACAACTACCCCTTGAGGGCCCAGAACCTCGAGACCTGGGAGGACAGCTTCCACGGCTTCTTTAAAGGGCTTCTCTACAGCGTGGTGCTGGAAGGGCGCTGGCGGGTGGAGGGGAGGAGGCTCTACCCCTTGAAGGCCTGGGGGCCGGGGCTTGCCTCCGGAGGGAAGGGAAGGCCCGCCCTCCTCCCCTAGACGCGCTCCATCCAGGGCAAGGGCTCCCCCGGAGGCAGAACGGGCCAGCGCCTCTCCCGCATGTGCCGGAAGATGGCCTCCACCGCCCGCTCCGCCTCCTCCGCCCAGGCCTTGGGGTAGAGGGGGCGTTTGAGGAGAAACTCCTCCCGGTCAAAGACCTCGCAGGTGTGGTCGGCCCGGCAGCGCACGTCCAGCTCGAGGTCGTACTGGCGGAAGCCCCACCCCGTCCATTCCGCGGGGGTCTGGACGTTCCAGTAGTACTCCAAAACCCGCCCCCCGCGCACGTCCGGCCCCCCCGAGTACCAGGCCCCGGGGAAAAAGGCCACGTAAGCGTCGTGGTCCAGGACCACCCGCCGCCCCTTGGCCACGTGGTGGAAAACCCCCCCCTGGGGCAGGAGGGTGAGCACCCCTTCAGGCCGCACCTCCACCACCTCGGCCTCCCAGAAGTAGTGGAGGCGCTCCTCGGGGTACTTCCAAAACTCTATCCGGACCCGCTGGCCGGGGGCGGGGCTCACCGCTTGGTGCTGATGCCGAGGAGCTTATACAGGGCGCAGAAGCCCGTTAGGGCGGTGAAGAGCAGGACCACCCCCACCACGATGAGGACCCAGTTCCAGGGGCTCGCCGCCTGGGCCCCGAAGTAGAAGAGGAGGAGGGCCAGGATAAAGCGGATAACCCGGTCGGCCGTGCTTTCGTTCACCGTCATGCTGTCACCTCCGCCCCTATCCTACCACCCTGCCCCCGGGGCCTATGTCCTTTCCCTTACCATGAGGGGCATGCGCCTGGCGGTGCTCCTTTCCGGAGTGGCCCTCTACAGCGCCCTGTACGCGGTGGTGCCCCTTCTTCCCCTTTTGGAAGGGCTTTTCGGGGCCCCCCCGGGGGCCGCGGGGCCGGGGATGGGCCTGCCCCTCCTCCTCCTGGTCCTCCTCTCCCCCCTGGTGCCCCGCCTGCCCCTGCCCCCTGGGCTCCTCTTGGGGAGTGGCCTCCTCCTGGTGGGCCTGGGCGGGGTCCTGGGGGCCCTGGCCCCAAGCCTCCCCTTCTGGACCCTGGCCCGCCTCCTCCAGGGGGTGGGGGCGGCCTTGGTGCCGGGGCTTTCCATCGCCCTCATCCCCCTTCTCTTCCCCCAGAAGGCCTTGGAGATGGCCGGGGTGTACATGGCGGGGAACGTCCTGGGCGGGGGGCTGGGCCGGGTTTTGGCGGGGCTTTTGGCGGAGGGGGTGGGGGTGCGGGGGGCCCTCCTCGCCCTTTCCTTCCCCGCCCTCCTCCTCGGGGGGCTGGTCCTAAGGGGCCCCAAGGCCCTTCCCCCCTTAGGGGCTCCCCGGTACGACCTAAAGGCCCTGGACCTCTACCTGGTGGGGGCCATCCTCCTTTTCCTGAACCTCTTCCTGGCCAACCTCCTCCCCTACCGCCTCCTGGAGCTGGGCTTCCGCCCGAGCCAGGTGGGCCTGGTCTACCTGGCCTACCTCTTCGGCATCCCGGGGAGCGCCCTCTCGGGCGTCCTCGCCCGCCGGATTGGGGCGGTGGCCACCTTCCGCCTGGCCTTCCTCCTGGTCCTCCTGGGGATCGGGCTTCTCCTCCTGCCGCCCCCCTTTTTGGTCCTGGGCTTCGTCCTGGAGATGGCCGCCCTCTTCACCGCCCAGAGCCTGGCCTCGAGCGCCGCGGGGCGGCGGGGGGCGGGGGTGAGCGGGGCCTACGTGGCGAGCTTCTACCTGGGGGGCACCCTGGCGGGCTTCCTCTACCCCTTTTTCCTCCACAGCTTCCCCTTAGGGGTGGGCCTGGGCCTCCTCCTCTCCCTCCTCGCCCTCCTCCTCGCCCCCGTGCGCTAAGGTATCCCCATGGAGGTCCACGCCGCCGACCAGTACCTCTTGGCCGAGGGGGAGAGGGGGCTTTTGGAGGTGTACGCGGCCCTGGAGGGCACGGGGCTTTTCCCCCCTTTCCCCCCGGTGGAGCTCCCCGGGGGGGTGGGGGGGCTTGTGGAGCGGGGAGGGTTCGCCCAGACCTTCTTCTTCCCCGCGGAGGTCCTGGGGGTGGCCTTCCTCACCCCGGGGGGCCTCCGGGTGCGGGCGGGGGGGGTGGTGGTGAAGAACGTCCAGGGGTACGACCTGGTGCGCCCCTTCGTGGGGAGCTTCGGCCTTTTGGGGAGGACCCTGGAGGCCGTCTTCCGCCTCCGCCCGGGCCGGGCCTCGGCCTTCTTGAAACGGCCCTGGACGGGCGGCTTTCCCCCCTTTCACCCCCTCCCCCGCTTCCTCTTCCGGCTTTGGGACGAGCTCTACGCCTTCCACTTCGGCCCGGAAGGGGAGGTGGCCCGCTTCCGGGAGGCCTTCGGGGGGGAGGAGGCGGGCCCCTTGGACCTAAGGCCCCTCTTCCCCCGGGGGATGGGGGTGGGGGAAGGCCCCCTAGAGGACCCCCGCTTCTCCTGGGCGGACGGGGCCCCCCCGCCCCCGGTGCCCCCGGCCTTCCGGCGGCTGGTGGAGGCTCTTGGGGGCTAGAGCCAGGTGAGGTCCAGGTGGGCCTCGAGGCGCCCCACCTCGAGGCCCCGGTGGTTCCTCAGGACCGGGCGGTCCCAGGGGGTCTCCCCGGGGTCCAGGCCCAGGAGGCGGAGGAGGGCCACCACCGCCACCTCCCGGGCCTGGGAAGCGCCGTCCTCCACCTTCAGGGCCACCCCCAGGGGGCCATGGGGGGTTTCGGGGAGGGCCAGGCCGTAGTACCCGTCCGCCCCCCGCTTGGCGAGGAGGGGAAGGCGCTCCATGAGGAGGGTGTCGATGCTCCCCGGGCCCGCCACCAGCTCCGGGTGGCGGCGCATGGCCGCCCCCACCCGGCGGAGGGGCTCCCGGTAGGGCGGGGGGGCCTCCTCGGGCCGGGCCAGGAGGTAAAAGGCCCGGGCGGCCCGGGCCAGGGGCAGGGCGAAGGTGGGCACGCTGCACCCGTCCGTGGCCGCTATAGGCTCGGCCCCGGTGAGGTCCAGGAGGGTCTTCCGGTTCAGGCGCTGCACCGGGTGGTCCGGGCGCTCGTAGCCCTCGATGGGCGCCCCCAGGGCCAAGGCGGCGGCCAGCATCCCCGCGTGCTTCCCCGAGCAGTTGTGGTGGAGGGGGGTGGGGTCCAGGCCCTTCGCCTCCAGGGCCTTCCGGGCCTCCTTGGAAAAGGGGGGGTGGACCCCGCAGGCCAGGTGCTCCGGCCCCAGGCCGAGCTTTTCCAAAAACCCCTGGGCCACGGCCACGTGGGCCTCGGTGCCGTCGTGGCTGGCGGTGGCGAGGGCCACCTCCTCTTCCGAAAGGCCAAAGCGCTCCACCGCCCCGGTGAGGAAAAGGGCCAGGGCCTGGAAGGGCTTGGCGGAGGAACGCATGTAGGCCACCCGGGCCGGGTCCCCCCCGTAGGCCAAGACCCCCTCCCGCCCGAAAAGGACCAGGGAAAGGGCGTGGCGGTTCTCCACAAGCTCGCCGCGGTAGGCGTACACCCAAGCGCTCACGCCCCAAGTCTACGCCGGGCCTCCCCCAGAAGGGCCTCCCAGTCCACCCCTAGGTAGGGGGAGGGGAGGCCCTTTAGGCGGGCCTCGGCCTTCCTCAGGTTCCCCAAGCCCGTCTTCCCCAGGGCCTTCTGGTGCAGGGCCGCGGCCAGGAGGATGAGCCCCTGGAGGAAGCGCCTCTCCTCCCCTTCCGCCTCCCGCCAGGCCTCCTCCAAGACCTCGTGCACCTCAAAGTAGCGCCCCTCTTCCCAAAGGCGCAGGGCCTCCTTAAGAACCTCCATACCCTAAGCTAAAGGGGATGCGGCTCCTGGGGCTCCTCCCCTTCCTCCTCTTGGCCCAGGCCCTCCGCCTGGCCACCACCACCAGCGTGTACGATTCCGGCCTCCTGGACCGCCTCCTCCCCCCCTTTACCCGGGCCTCTGGGGTGCGGGTGGAGGTCCTGGCGGTGGGCACGGGCCAGGCCCTGACCCTGGCGGAGCGGGGGGATGTGGACGCGGTCCTGGTGCACGCCCCGGAGCTGGAGGAAAAGGCCGTACGCCAAGGGCACATCTCCCAAAGGCTCTGCCTGGCCCAGAACGCCTACCTCTTGGTGGGGCCGAAGGAAGACCCCGCCAAGGTCCGGGAGGCTAGGGAGGTGCTCGAGGCCCTCAGGCGCATCGCCCGGGCCCAGGCCCCCTTTGTCTCCCGGGGGGACCGCTCGGGCACCCATTTGAAGGAGCGTTTCCTTTGGGAGCGGGCGGGCATCCGGCCGGGGCCTCCCTGGTACCTGGAATCCGGCGCGGGGATGGGCCAGACCCTGGCCCTGGCGGCGGAAAAGGGGGCCTACACCCTCTCCGACCTGGCCACCCACCTCACCGTGGGAAAGAAGCGGGGGCTTGCGGCCCTGTACCGGCGGGAAGACCCCCTCCTCCTCAACCAGTACACCTTCTACCTCGTCCCCAAAGGGGCCAAGGCGGGGGAGGCCCGGAAGCTCCGCGCCTTCTTGGCCTCTGAAGAGGCCACCCGCCTCATCCTGGGCCTCACCAAGGAGGGGGAACCCCTCTTCCGGCCCCTAGGGGGGCGGTGTATCCTGCCCCTCGGTGGAAGCCGCTGAGCTTTGGGAGATCACCCTAAGAAGCCTCTGGGTGGCGGGGGCGGCCACCCTGCTTTCGGCCCTTTTGGCCGTCCCCTTAGGGCTTTGGCTGGCCCTGAGGGGCGGGGGGTTTCTGGGGCAGGCGCTCCTCTACGCGGGCATGGCCTTGCCCTCGGTGGTGGTGGGGCTTTTCCTGTACCTTCTCCTCTCCCGCTCGGGGCCTTTGGGCTTTATGGGCCTCCTCTACACCCCTTTCGCCATGGTCCTGGCGGAGGCCCTCCTGGCCTTTCCCCTCATCGCCGCCTTTACCTTTTCCGGGGCCCGGGGGCGGGTGGAGGAGGTGCGGCTTCTGGTGAAAAGCCTAGGGGGGAAGGAGGGCCAGGTCCTCCCCACCCTCTTTTGGGAAAGCCGCCGCACCCTGGCGGCCGCGCTGGCCGCGGGCTTCGGGGGGGCCATCAGCGAGGTGGGGGCGGCCACCTTGGTGGGCGGGGACATCCGCCACCACACCCGGGTCCTCACCACGGCCATCGTGGTGGAGACGCGTAAAGGGGAAGTGGAGGCCGCTTTGGCCCTGGGGCTGGTCCTCCTGGGGGTGGCCCTTTTGGTCACCGCCCTGCTCGTTATCCTGGAGCGGGAATGAGGCCCCTTTTGGAAGCGGAAGGGCTCCGCCACCGGGTGGGGGGGTTCGGCCTCGAGGTGGCCCGCTTCCAGGTGTTTCCCGGAGAGATCCTGGCGGTGCTGGGGCCCTCAGGCAGCGGCAAGACCACCCTCCTCCGCCTCCTTTCGGGCCTTCTTCCCCTTCAGGCGGGCAGGGTGGAAGGGGGCCTCAGGGCCTACCTGCCCCAAAACCCGCCCCTTCTCCGGCGGAGCGTCCTGGAAAACGCCGCCTTCGGCCTTTACCTAAAGGGTGTGCCCAGAAAGGAGGCCAGAAAGCGGGCAGAGGCCCTCCTCACCCGGGTGGGGCTAAAGGACAAGGCCCGCCAGCCAGCCCACCTCCTCTCCGGGGGGGAGGCGGTGCGGTTGGCCCTGGCCCGCACCCTTTTGGTGGAACCGGAGGTCCTCCTCCTGGACGAGCCCACCGCCAGCCTGGACCCGGGGAACACCGCCCAGATAGAAGCCCTCCTGAGGGAGGCCGCGGGGGAAGGGCGGGGGGTGGTGCTGGCCACCCACGACCTCTTCCAGGCCCGGCGCCTGGCCCACCGGGTGCTCTTCCTCTACCTGGGGGAGGCGGTGGAGGAGGCTCCGGCAGAGCGCTTCTTCCAGGCCCCTAAGGACCCGAGGAGCCGGGCCTTCCTCGAGGGCCGCCTATAGCGCCGCTTCCCCTTGGGAGCCCCCCGCAGGGCAAGCCGGGAGGGCATTCAGCCCCCACCCCGGCTCGCCGCCAGGGCGATGCGCCCGGCCCAGGCCTCCCCCTCCTCCCCTTCCACCTCCACCCGGAGCCTGGGGACGGAAAGGCGCCCCACCTGAAGGGGCTCCACCTCAAAAAAGCGCACCCAGGCCCCTTTAAGGCGGTACACCCCTTCCCCCTCCTTCGCCCCGCCCCAAGAACGCAGGTACTCCTCCAAAAGCCACGCGGGCAGGCCCCCGTAGTCCTGCCGGAAAACCCCACCCCCCGCCACCGGGGGGAAGAGGTCCAAGGTGGCCCCCTCCTCCAAGGGGGTGGCCAGGCCCTCCAGGTAGCGCACGTCCCGCCCCTCCAGGAAAACGGAAACCCGCTCCGCAAGCCCCTCCCCCTCAAAAAGCTCCGCCCTCAAGGCGGGGTAGCGGGCCACCAGGTTCTCCAGGACCTCCCCCACGGTCCGGCCCTCCACGTGGAGCTGGGCCTTTCCCGTGAGGTCGCGGAAGGTGGCGTACAGGTTCACCTTGGGCATAGGAAGGAGTATACGGGGCCCGGGGTCGTCCGGGCCCCGTTTGGGCTTCCCTTTAGTCCGCGGCCTGGCCCAGGATGCCCAGGGCCTGGAGCTTGTCGGGGGGCACCACCCCCTTCACCCAGCCCCGCTCGCGGTAGTACTCCTCCAGCATGAGGTCCAGCTCGGCGGTCTGCCCCTTGGAGCCCTGGCAGTCCGAAGGCTCCTTCAGGAAGCGCTCAGGCAGGTAGTCCGAGCCCTCGGCCCAGCCCGCCAGGTTATTGTAGTAGCGCTCCAGGTTGTAGATGCGCTCCCCGATGAGGAGGATCTCCTCCGGGGTCACGGGCCGGCCCCAGTAGGCGGCAAGCTGCTTGGCGTACTCCTCGGGCCCCTCGGCGAACTGGCTGAACTTGCAGAGGTCCAAGGAGTCGGTGAAGGCGGAGAGGTCCTGGAACAGCTTGGTGAGCTTGCCCTTCCCCTCCCAGGCCAGGGGGTCGGTCTTGTAGGGCACCCCCAGGATCTCCGAGGCGGGGGTGTAGGCCCGAAGGTGGCAGGCCCCCCGGTTGGAGGTGGCGTAGGCGATGCCCATGCCCTTGAGGCCCCGGGGGTCGTAGGCGGGGATGGACTGGCCCTTCACCTCCAGGGCGATCTCCGGGTGGCCGATGGCCTTGGCGAAGCGGGCCGGCCCCTCCGCCAGGAGGTCCCCCACCCCCCGGCGGTGGGCGATGGCCTCGAGGACCCGGGCCTCCCCCTCCTTGTCCCCGAAGCGGAGGCCGTCTTGCCCGGTGTAGTAGCCCTTCTCCGTGGCCTCCATGAGCACGGCGATGGCGTTCCCCGCCTCTATGGTGTCCATGCCGTAGGCGTTGCAGAGGTAGATGGCGTAGCCCGTCCAGTCGGTGTCCGTGTGGCCCGCGTGGGCCCCCAGGGCCCAGGCGGACTCGTACTCGTAGGACTCAAAGCGGATGGTCTTCCCGTTGACATGGACCTCCACCATCTTCTTGCAGGCCACGGGGCAGGCGTGGCAGGTGTTGTCCTTGATGAGCCGGTGCTCGCGGATGTACTCCCCGGAGATCTTCTCCGCCCCCTCAATGCAGGTGTGCTGGGCGTTGAAGGTGGGCAGGGCCCCCATGACGTTGGTGATGTTCATGAGCACGTTGGTGCCGTACAGGGAAAGCCCGCCCTTCTTGGGGGCGGTCACGTTCTTGGGGTCGTTGATGGTGGCCGAGGCCAGCCGGTCCGCCTCCCGCCAGAGCTCGGGGTCCTTGGGCTGGGGCATGGCCTCCTGCCGCCCCACCACCACGATGGCCTTGAGCTTCTTGCTCCCCGCCACCGCCCCCGTGCCCCCGCGGCCCGCGGCCCGCTCGTCGTTGTTGATCCAGTTGGCGAAGCGCACCAGGTTCTCCCCCGCGGGGCCGATGGCCATCACGTCCGCGTCCTCCCCGTGGCGCTCGCGCAGGATGCGGTGCACCTCGTGGGTGGTCTTGCCCCAAAGGTCCGAGGCGTCGTGAACGGACACCTCCCCGTCCTTCACCAGGAGGTAGACGGGCTTATCCGAAGCCCCCTTGATGAGGAGCCCGTCAAACCCCGCCCACTTCAGCTTGGCCGCGGTCCAGCCCCCCATGTGGCTGTCCGTGACCGTGCCCGTGAGGGGGCTTTTGGTCACCACCGCCAGCCGCCCGGACATCTTGGCCCGGGTCCCAGAGAGGGGGCCGTTCATGATGCAAAGCAGGTTCTCGGGGCCCAGGGGGTCCACCTGGGGGCCGTTGTCAAACACGTACTTCACCCCAAGGCCCCGCCCCCCCACGTACATCTCCAGGTCCTTGGGGTCGGGGGCGAAGTACTCCACCTGGCCGCTGGTCAGGTCGATACGGGCCAACCGGTGCGCATACCCTCCAAGCATGCCTGACACCTCCCTAACGGGCGAAACGGACCGCGCAAAACGGGAAGGCTTTAACCCAACGCACGCCCTGGTTCGGGGGGATTATACCACCTCCTCCAGCCAAGAAGGTGAGCCCTGGAATAATGGGGGCATGCTGGCCCTGGTGGGGGAGGTGCTCCTGGACCTGATCCTGGAAGAGGACCAGGGGGCGGCCTTGGGGTTTAGGGGGGTCCTGGGGGGGTCGGTGCTGAACACCGCCAGCGCTTTGAGCAGGATGGGGCTTCCGGTGCGCTTCCTCTCCGAGGTGGGGGCGGACTTCCTCTCGGAGTGGGCGGAAGGAGCCATGCGGGCGCGGGGGCTGGACCTCTGGCTTTTCCGCCACCAGGCCCCCATGCCCCTGGCCCTGGTCCGGCTGGACGAAGCGGGAAACGCCCTCTACAGCTTCCACCGGCCCTTCCAGGAGGCCTTCCGGCTAAAGCCCGGGGGGCTCAAGGGGGCCTGGGGCTTGCACTTCGGCTCCCTCTTCGCCCTGGAGGGGCGTACCGCCAGGGGGTTGGAAGCCCTCCTCCTGGAAGCCGAGGGGGAGGGGGCCCTCCTCTCCTACGACCCCAACCTGCGCCAAAGCCCCTCCCCCGAGGAACGGGCGCGCACCCTGGCCTACGCGGAACGGGTCCAGCTCCTGAAGCTTTCCTTGGAGGACGCCCGCCTCCTCTTCCCCGAAAGCCCCTTAGAGGAGGTGAAGGCCCTCCCCACCCCCCTTAAGGTCCTCACCTTAGGCCCCGAGGGGGCGGTGGCCTTTTGGGGAGGGGAAGAGGTTCGGGTTCCGGGAGAAAGGGTGGCGGTGGCGGACACCGTGGGGGCGGGGGACACCTTCACCGCAGGGCTCCTCGCCCTCCTCTACCGGAAGGGCTACGGCCGGGCCACCCTGGGGGCCCTCGAGCGGGAGGATCTGGAGGAGGCCCTAAGGGGCGCGGTGGCCCTCTCGGCCCTGGCCTGCACCGTGCGGGGGGCAGGGCTTCCCGAAGAGGGGCTTAGGGCCTGGATGGCCCGCTTCCTAGGGGAGTAGGAGAACCTTGCCCACGGTCTTCCGCCCCTCCAGGGCCTCGTGGGCCTCCTGGGCCCTCTCCAAGGGGAACTCCGCCCCGATCTCCACCCGAAGCCACCCCTCGCGGGCGGCGCGGAAGACCTCCCCCGCCCGCCAGAGGAGCTCTTTGCGGTCTTTGGTGTAGTGGTGGAGGGTGGGGCGGGTGAGGAAGAGGCTCCCCATGCGGTTCAGGACCTGGGGGTCCATGGGGGGCACGGGCCCCGAGGACTGGCCGAAGAGGACCAGCATCCCCCGGGGCCTTAAGGCCTCGAGGCTCCCCAGGAAGGTCTCCTTCCCCACCCCGTCGTAGACCACGTCCACCCCCCCGCCGGAAAGGGCCTTCACCGCCTGGGCGAAGCCCTCGTAGGGCAGGGCGTAGTCCGCCCCCAAAGCCCGGCAAAAGGCCCGCTTCTCCTCCGTACTGGCGGTGGCGTAGACCGTGGCCCCCTTGCGCTTGGCCCACTGGATGAGGAGGCTCCCCACCCCCCCCGCCCCCGCGTGGACCAGGACCTGGTCCCCGGCGCGCACGGGGTAGGTGCTCTCCAGGAGGTAGTGCACGGTCATGCCCTGGAGGAGAAGGGCCGCGGCGAGCCTAGCGTCCAGCCCCTCGGGGATGGGGACGAGCCTCTCCGCGGGCACGGCCTGGTACTCCGCGTAGCTCCCCTGGACGTTGGCGAAGGCCACCCGGTCCCCGGGGCGCACCCCCACCACGCCCTCCCCCACCCGCTCCACCACCCCGGCCCCCTCCTCCCCCAGGGTGAAGGGGAGGGGCACGGGGTAGAGGCCTTTCCGCTTGTAGGTGTCAATGTAGTTCACCCCGATGGCCTCGAGGCGCACCAAGACCTCCCCCGGCCCCAGCTCCGGAGTGGGAAGCTCCTCCAGCCGCAAGACCTCGGGCCCACCCGTTTCCCGCACCCGTATGGCCTTCATGGGAAAAGTCTACTAGACTGGGCTTGTGAACCGGGCTAGGGACTGGCTGGCCCAGGCGGAGAAGGACCTTGAGATGGCCGAGATCGCCCAGAAGGCCGGCCGCCACGAGTGGGCTTGCTTCGCGGCCCAGCAAGGAGCGGAAAAGGCCGTCAAAGCCCTCCACCTCCACCTGGGTCAGGAAGCTTGGGGCCATCTCATCGCCCGCCTCCTCAAGGAACTTCCCCTAGCGGTCCCGGAAACGCTGATAGAGAAAGCTCGGTATCTGGACAGCCTCTACATCCCTACCCGTTACCCCGACGCCTTCCCGGAAGGCCCCTCCGCAGAGCACTATGGCCCCTTACAAAGCCAGGAGGCCCTGGAGTATGCCCGTTCGATCCTTGCGTTCGTCCGTGCTCAGATGGCCGGACCGTGAAGCGGTGGAGGCCGCCCTAAAGGCCTGGCTTCAGGCCCATGCCCCGCCTGGCCTTTTGGCCTTGGGGTACTTCGGCTCCTACGCCCGGGGCGAGGCGGGGGTGGGAAGCGATCTAGACCTCATCCTTCTCGTCAGGGAAAGCCCCCTTCCCCCCTGGCAAAGGCCCGCCCAGCTGCCCCTGGAGGAGCTTCCCGTACCAGCCGAGGCCCTGGTCTACACCATCGAGGAGTGGAAGGCCCTCCCCCAAAAAAGCCCCCGGTTCGCCGAGGCCCTCCGCCGGGAAACCCGTTGGGTCTTTGGAGCCGACCCTTTCCACCCCTAGGGCGGCCTAGGGGGCATTGACTCGCCAATAACTTTGTAGTACAAAGTTATTGGAGGCAAAAATGAAGTGGCTAGCCCTCCTCCTCTTCCTGGCCCTTCCGGCCCTGGCGGGCTCGGTGGGGTACGGCTTCCTCGGCTACGGCCCTGGCTTCCATGGCGGGGGCGGGGGCTTTGGGCTCCTAGAAGGGTTTGCCCTGGGTGGGGAAAGCTGGGGCGGCCTCGAGGCCCGGGGCGGGGTCTTCCTCTTAGGGGTCCCCTTCGCCCCCGGACAGGGGTTTTTGGCCCTCCCTGTCCTGGGCCTTGGGGGCGGAGCCTCCGGGCAAGGGGGCTTCCTCCTGGACCTAGGGGTGCGGGCCTTTCTCTTCCCAAACCCCGAAGGGGGCTGGGCCCTGGGCCTTGGAGCGGGGTACACCTTAGGCCCCTGGCGGGGGCCCTACCTTAGGCTTCTCCTAGGCGGAGGGCGGCCATGAGGCCCGAGGAAGCCAAGGCCCTGCTCTCGGCCACGGAACAGGCCGAGCGGGAGGCGAGGCTCCGCCTGGCCCTCCTCGGGGGCTGGACCCTCGTTCTTTGGGGAGGGCTTTGGGCCCTGGGGAGCTTCCTCCTCGCCCGGGACGAGGCCCTGGGGGGCCGGTTCTGGACCTTCGCCGGCCCCTTGGGGACCCTCCTCACCTTCTACCTGGGCTTCCGGCAGGGGGTGCGGGTGCAGACCCCCCTGGGGCTCCAGACCTTCGCCCTCTGGAGCCTCCTCGCCCTCTTCGCCCTCCTCCACTGGCTTTTCCTCCTGCCCCCTTTGGACCTAAAAGGGGAAAGCTTTCTCATCAGCCTGGTGGCCTTCGGCTACGCCTACACGGGGGTGCTCTGGCGGGTGCCGGGACTTATGGGGGCGGGGGTGGGGCTTTTCCTCCTGGACCTCCTCCTTTACCGCCTCTTCCCCGACCTCTTCCACCTGGGGATGGGCCTCTTGGGCCTCCTGGCCCTGGGGTATGGGGGGGTGCTCCTTTGGCGCTGGACCCGATGATCCACCAGGAAACCCGGCTCCGCCTTATGGCCCTCTTGGCGGGGCTTGGCGAGGGGGCGCGGGTGGAGTTCGGTTGGCTCAAGGAGGCCCTCAAGGTGACGGAGGGGAACCTCTCTAGCCACCTCGGCAAGCTGGAGGAGGCAGGGTACGTGGAGGTGGAAAAGGGCTACCAGGGGAAGCGGCCCAGGACCTGGGTCCGGCTTACCCCGAAGGGCCGGGCGGCCTACGAGGCCCACCGGAAGGCCCTCCTGGCCCTCCTCCAGGGACCCTAGAAGGCCCGCTGGTACTGAGGGGGAACCCCGGGCTTAAGGCCGAGGGCGGAGGCGGCCCGGTGGGGCCAGTAGGGCTCCCTAAGGAGGACGCGCCCAAGAAGGATGAGGTCCGCGCTTCCCGTCTGGAGGATGGACTCCGCCTGCTCCGGAGCGGTGATGAGGCCCACGGCCCCCGTCTTCAGGCCCACCCGCTTGCGCACCGCGTCCGCAAAGGGCACCTGGAACCCGGGGGCCACGGGAACCTTTACCCCCGGGACCACCCCGCCGCTGGAGAGGTCCAGGAGGTCTACCCCCAGGGCCTTAAGCCGCTCGGCGAAGGCCAGGGTGTCCTCGAGGCCCCACCCCCCTTCCGCCCAGTCCGTGGCCGAGACCCGCACGAGAAGGGGCACCTCCTCGGGCAGGGCCCTCCGTACGGCCTCCGCCACCTCCAAAGGAAAACGCATGCGCCCCTCCAGGCTCCCCCCGTACCGGTCCTCCCGCCGGTTGGAAAGGGGGGAGAGGAAGGAGGAGAGGAGGTAGCCGTGGGCCATGTGGAGCTCAATCACCCGGAAGCCGGCCCTCAGGGCCCGCTTTGCCCCTTCCACGAAGGCCTCCAGCACCCTAGCCATCCCCCCTTCGTCCAAGGGCTCGGGCACGGGGTAGCCCTCGGCGAAGGGGATGGGGCTTGGGCCCACCACCCGCCAGCCCAAAGACCCTCCCCCTTCCCAAGGCCGGGCGGTGCCCGCCTTGCGCCCCGCGTGGGCCAGCTGGATCCCCGGCACCGCCCCCGCCTCTCCAATCCTCCGGGCCAGCTTCCTTAGGCCCGGAAGGTGCTCCTCGGACCAGATCCCGAGGTCAAAGGGGCTGATCCGCCCCTCGGGGAGGACGGCGGTGGCCTCCACCAGGACAAGCCCCACCCCCCCTAGGGCCCGGGTGGGGTAGTGGAGGAGGTGCCAGTCCGTGACCTCCCCCCCTTCCGTGGCCGAGTACTGGCACATGGGGGACATGGCCAGGCGGTTTTTGAGCCTTTGCCCGCGGAGTTCCAGAGGGGAAAAAAGCAGGGCCATACCCCCATTATCGGGTAAAATCCCCTTATGGACCCCGGGCTTCAGGCGGCGTTCCGCCACGTGGAACGGCTCCTCATGGGGGATATGGCCCATCCGGGCCTTACCCTGCACGAGCTGGAACGGCTCGTGGGCTACCCCGCCAAGGGTCCGGGCCCCTTGAGCTACACCCTGCCCCCAAGCCCCGAGCTTAAAGGGGTCCAGGCGGTGCGCCTCTTCTACTACCCCAAGGACCCCGCCCTCCAGCTCATCGTGGAGGTGGAGGAGTTCTCGGGCAGGCGGCACCTGCGCCACTTCCGCTGGAACGGCTTCACCTGGGAGGTGCCCGAGGGGCACAAGGACCTCAGGGCCACGGAGGAGCTCTTGGGCTTCCAGAAGGTGGGGGAGGACTACTTCCTGGGCTTCAGCCGGGAGGAGGCCCGGGAGCTGGCGGGGGCCCTGCGCCGCGGGGAGGTCCCCGGGGCCAAGTACCTCCTCTGCCCCAAGTGCAGCGCCCGGATCTTCTACGCCCCCGGCACCAACCCCGTGGGGGTGGCCTGCCCGGCCTGCGGTAACCCCACCCTCCTCTTCAAGACCCTAAGCCCGGGAGAACGCAAAGACCCCCTGGAGGCCCTGGCGGAGGAGCAGAAGGCCCTAAGGCAGGCTTTGGAAGAGCTTTTGGCCTACCTCAAGCGCAAGCTGGGACCCTAGGATGCTCCTCCTCCTAGGCCCCACGGACGTGGGCAAGAGCACCCTGGCGGGGAGGCTTTTAAAGGAGCTGGAGGAAGCCTACCTCCTGGACCTGGACCCGGGGCAAGGGGATCTTCCGGGAACCTTCACTCTCTTCCGCGCCCAACGGGGCACCCTCACCCCCTTGCGGCGCTACCTCCTTTCATACCCTTTTCCATAGTATCCTTCTTTCATGACGGTTGCTGACCACCTCACCTTCCAGGAGCTCAAGGAGAGGGTGAAGAAGGAGAAGGACCCGGTGGCCCGCCTGCGGTTTCTGGCGGTCTACCACGCCAAGCGGGGCCTGGGAGCCCGGGAGATCGCCGAGCTCACCGGCCACACCCCTCGCTGGGTCCACGCCACCGTCAAACGGTATAACGAGGGGGGACCGGGGGCTCTGGCCGATTTCCGCCACAGGAACCCCGGGGCCAAGCCCAAGCTCACCCCC